>NZ_JBWYIU010000015.1:0-61612 GCF_056783995.1 Acinetobacter sp. ANC_7588
GTGTGGGGTTACCCATGTGAGAGTAAGTCATCGCCAGCTCATTATTCTAAACACCCCCTTCAATAGAAGGGGGTGTTTTTTTATGTGAAAAAATTGAATTTGAAAATAATTAAAACCTTGTAATTAAATAAGAAGCTCCAATCAGTTAATTTATGCTAAAGAATAAATGCCTTAGTGATAAGGCTAATATCATAAAAACAACCCAACTAATTAGTTAAAAAGCTAAATAATAAACAATAATGAATGGTTCAAAAAATGAATGATTTACAATGTAATTTTTATTTACAAAGAGCATCAAAGTTGACTATTAAATAAAATGCCAATCCTAATTTGCAGATTGAGTATTAAAAATCAAGATTTCAGTCGAAAGGTTATATAAGAATTCATTCTTAGTAACTAAGAATAAATATAAAACTCTTAAAACTTGAATTTTCATGATTTTTTATGCCAATTGAATTATTAATCAATCTATTAAATGAATAGTCCACTAGAAAGTTGTATAGACAAAAATCCTAATTTATTGCATTTATATAAAATATGAATCTAGGTTCATTATTTTAAAAATACTCACAATTGGAGGTGAGATAAAAATGACAGCGCAGACAATGAATGTGAATGCTGTAATTGATAATGCAAAATTTAAACCCTTTCATTTATCAATCGTATTATGGTGTTTATTTATCGTAATTTTTGACGGTTATGATTTAGCAATTAATGGCGTAACGTTGCCACTTCTTATGCAAGAGTGGGGTATGACTTCTGTCCAAGCTGGGTTATTAGCGAGCACAGCGCTAGCGGGAATGATGTTTGGTGCGATGCTTTTTGGTATGTTGGCAGATAAAATTGGTCGAAAAAAAGTTATTTTAATTTGTGTAACCTTGTTCAGTGGTTTTACTTTTTTAGGAGGATTCGCAAGTAATCCAACAGAATTTGGAATTTTAAGATTTATTGCTGGACTTGGTATAGGCGGTGTTTTGCCAAATTTAGTAACTTTAACTTCTGAATATGCACCACAAAAATTGAGAAGTACCTTAGTTACGATTATGTTTAGTGGCTATGCAGTTGGCGGAATTATGGCGGCTTTATTGGGTGTAAGATTTACACCTGAATTTGGTTGGCAGATTATGTTCTTTATTGCAGGAATTCCATTATTAGTATTACCGTTTATATGGAAGTATATGCCTGAATCACTAACATTTTTAGTGAAACAAAAAAATTATGAACCTGCCTCAGGAATTATTAATAAGATCAACGCAGATTTAAATGTTAATTCGTCAACTCATTTGGTTCTAAACGAAATTAAACTACCTGATGCATCGGTTAAATCTCTATTTACTGATAGTAGAGCGAAAACGACGTTATTATTTTGGTGCTGCTTTTTTATGTGTCTTTTAATGACATACGCATTAGGAAGTTGGTTACCAAAGTTAATGATGGCTGCAGGTTATTCTTTAGGAAGTAGTTTAACATTTTTACTTTCATTAAATATTGGCGCTGTCATAGGTACTATTGGTGGTGGAATTCTAGCAGACAAATTTCATCTCAAACCTGTTGTGATTTCGATGTTTGTAATCGGAGCTTTTGCTTTATTTGGATTAAGTTTCAATTCGCCGCCAATGGTGATTTATCTACTTGTGGCATTGGCTGGTGCAGCATCAATTGGTACAAGTATTTTAATATATAGTTATGTAGCGCAATCTTATCCAATTGCTGTACGTTCAACTGGGATTGGTTGGGCTTCAGCAGTAGGGCGTATAGGTGCAATTGTCGGCCCCATTGTCATTGGTATTCTTTTAGGAATGGAATTGCCGCACAAATGGAATTTCATTGCCGTTGCTATACCAGCAGTAATTGGTGCAATAGCCGTATTATGTATTAAAAGGACAAAAGTGATTGAAACAGTTCCTGAAAAAATAAAAATCGCATCTTCAATTACACAGTAGAATAAAAGCCTCATAAGAGGCTTTTTTTATAAATGTGATTTTAAAATTTTTTGATGCTCTTTAACCTGTTTGGCATAACGTTTACCTTGTTTTTTCATTTTTCGATTTGTGTTGTATCCAGTAGGTCCAACGTTGTAATAGGCCAGTGCTTTTTTCCAGCTACCAGCAGATTGATTATATTTTGATAGGATAAAAGTCCCACAATGTATATTAATATTTTCTTGAAAAAGGTCACCTGGACAAGATTGTTGCCAATATCTAGGGATAATTTGGGTAAGACCTACAGCGCCTGCTGGTGATACTGCATAATTTCGATAACTCGATTCTTGTCGAATAAGAGCGGCCATTAACAGGGGGTCGACATCAAATTGTTGCGCACTTTGCACAATTAGTGGTGAAACCCTATTTGCGGTGTCTGGGTGTACAGAGTATGCCTTTTGAATACCTGTTGAAAGTTTTGCGGCGCGTTTTTGTACTGAACCACCACCTAAAGATGAGCAACCGACAAACACGATACACGATGATAGAACTAAACTATATTTAAGGAAAGTAAAGGATGGGGGAGGTGATTGTAAACGTTGTAAAAAAAGCAAAATAGTAACCGTACAAATTCAATTTGCAAAAATCATAAGTAAGCTGGTGATTGGGGTCAAGCCCTAGATAAATTGGAGTGTTGTAGTTTTGCAATATATTGATGAGTAAGATAAATAGATCAGAAAAACTTTAAAATTGATTCAATATTTTCTTATAATAATGCCATTATTAAATGCCTGAAATCATCATGACGCCAGCTTGTAAATTTCTAAAAAACAAAAAGATAGATTATTCTGTTCATGAATATGAGCATGATCCTAATGCTGAAAGTTTTGGTTTAGAAGCAGCTCAAAAATTGGGTTTATCTGTACATGAAGTTTTTAAGACACTTCTAGTGACAGATGATGTCAATTATTTTGTGACAATTTTACCAGTGGACCATCAACTTAATTTAAAAAAGGCGGCGAATGCTTTCAGTTGTAAAAAACTTAAAATGGCTGATCCGAAAGTGGCTGAGCGTCTGACCGGTTACTTAGTGGGTGGGATTAGTCCAATTGCTCAAAAAAAGCTACTTAATACAGTCATTCACCAATCGGCAAGTTCTCTTGAAAAGGTGTATGTGAGTGGTGGAAAACGTGGGCTAGATATCGGATTAGATCCTCAATCATTGGCCCAAGTATTAGATGCTCAATTTAAGGACATTGTGGATCACACTTAATGTTTGATCACTACATTTGACGTAGATTGGTTAGATATTCTTGAGCGATAAAAATTTCTTGATCATCAGTTGGGCATACCTTGTTCCATTGATGTTCTTGATCTAATTCCCAAGCACGTTGATTATCGTTCAGATAATTCAGTAGACCATCTTTAATAATCGTTTTCTTTAGTTTTTTATCTTCAATCGGAAAACAAGTTTCTACTCTTGAAAATAAATTACGTCCCATCCAGTCTGCACTTGAACAATATAATTTCTCATTGCCTTGATCTAGAAAATAGTAGACCCGTGTGTGTTCTAAAAAACGTCCTACAATGGATCTGACGCGGATATTTTCTGATAACTGTGGTACTTGAGGTCTTAATGAACAGATGGAACGAATGATCAGATCGATTTGAACACCTGCATTTGACGCTTGATAAAGTGCCGCGATTAATTTAGGTTCAGTTAAAGCGTTAACTTTGATAATAATATGCGCTTTATGACCAGACTTAGCATGGTGGATTTCATTGGCAATGAGTTTTAAAAGCTGTTCATGCAAGGTAAAAGGTGCATGGAACAGCTTTTTAGGCTTTGCCATTTTTCCCATACCTGTCAATTCTTGAAAGATTTTATGGACATCTTCACAAATGTCATCATCAGTGGTCAGCAGACCGTAATCGGTATACATTTTTGCATTACCAGCATGATAATTGCCAGTTCCCAAATGAACATACCGTTTCAGATGATCTGCTTCTCTACGAACAACCAGAATCATTTTAGCGTGAGTTTTATAGCCCACGATGCCATACACAACAACAGCTCCAGCTTCTTGTAGGAGGTTGGCGACCATGATATTGGATTCTTCATCGAATCTAGCACGTAATTCAATAATCGCAGTAACTTCTTTACCATTTCGTGCTGCTTCTGCTAAGACCTGAACGATCTCTGAATCTGGTCCGCTGCGATAAAGAGTTTGCTTAATTGCCAAGACATTAGGGTCTTTTGCAGCTTCTTTTAACAGGTTGATGACGGGTGAAAATGAGTCAAAAGGATGATGTAAAAGGACATCACGTTGTTTTAATACATCAAATATACTTTTTGATTGTCTCAATATCTTCGGTATCACGGGTTGATAGGGTTTAAACTTCAAATCTGGATAATCAAAATCTGAAAATAACCGAGCTAAATTTACAGGGCCTTGAACACGATAGAGTTGTGAAGGTTCTAAATCAAATTGTTCAAGTAGATATTGGTTAATCGTTGCTGGGCAATTGTGATCAATTTCAAGTCTAACTTCACGTCCAAATCTTCGCGAAGATAGTTCATCTTTAAGAGCAACTGCTAGATCGTCTACATCGTCAGCTAAATTTAAGTCAGCATTGCGTGTTACACGGAATTGATAGCATCCTGTCGCTTTCATTCCTGGAAATAAGTCATTGATATGTTGTTGCAGAATAGCCGACAACAGGATGTAATGTTGCTTACCTTCGCATAATTCATCAGGAATTTTGACTGCCCTTGGTAGAGTTCTCGGTGCAGGTACGATCGCGAGCTCAATCTGACGACCAAAAGCATCTTTACCTTCAAGTGTGACAATAAAATTAAGGCTCTTATTGACTAAACGGGGGAAAGGGTGGGCAGGGTCTAAACTGATGGGCGTGATTACTGGTTGAATAAATTTACTGAAGTAGTTTTGAATCCATTCTGTATATTTATCTAAAATTCCATGATATTGGATAAATTCGATACCATAAGATTTAAGTTGAGGAATGAGCTCGTTATTAAGTATCTGATATTGTTCTTGAACCGCATGATGCGTTGTTTTAGATATTTGTTCTAAAATAATTTCATTGGGAATAGCATCAGGCGCAGTAGTTATTTGATTTAATTCGATCTGTTTTAAAAGTCCAGCAACGCGTATTTCAAAAAACTCATCTAAATTCCGAGAAAAGATGATTAAAAAATTTAGTCGCTCTAATAAGGGATGGTGAGGGTCTTTAGCTTGAGCTAAAACTCGTTTATGGAATTCTAATAATGAAAGTTCGCGATTAATGTAAGTGTCTGAATTGTGTTGAAAGTTTTCAAAAGAGTGCATAGTACCAATTATTGCTTTATAAGCTGTCAGGAAAGACCTTGCAGCGATGGTACGTTTGATGTGTGACAGTAATATTACATTGATTGGTATATATTCGATAAATATATATAATTGGATTTATTTTATTTTAATCAAAAAAGCACACAATAAGTGTGCTTTTTTTAACTCAATTAGGGCTTAGAAATCGTAACGGAAACCTAAAGATAAACCTAAAGCATCCTCACCTTTGAAACCCTTCACATTATTTGTACGTGCTTGTTCCCACGGTGTAAGGCTTGAGTTTTTGTCATTAAGCACAGTTGCGACGTTACCGTAAACACGAACTGCTTTATCAAGACGATGTTCAAGTCCTAAAGCAATGAGTGTTGCGTTCGCATCTTTAGCATCTACATCACGGTGCATCACTTGACCACGGATATATGTTTTTGGTGCAAATTTATAATCAGCTGCAACACCAATGACTTGTGCATCAGGATTTTTTACGTCATTGTCATGAGTCATATATTGATATAAACCACCAATATTTAGCTCAGGTGTGATTTTATAAGCACCAGCTAAACGGAAGCCATCACGTTCGCCGCGAGTCGCATCTTCTTCATAGTGTTCATAAGCAGCTGCGAAATCAACAGGACCTTCTTTATAGGTCAATGCAAGATCGTAAGCTTTATTCTTTTTAGAGTCGCCTTTCTTTTGAATAACTTCACCAGTATCTTCATCTACAATTGTTTCAGTGAAGCCTGGAGAATTGCTTTCGTGCAATGAAAGTGCTGCTAATACATTGAACCCATTTCCGAATTTTGGTGATTTATATTCGATGGTATTTTCATTACGCTCATCAAAACGTAAGTCACCAGCACGTGTTACATTACGTAAATCACCTACTTGATCGCCGAAAAAATTAACTGGACCACGTGCTATTTTAAAAGGGCTATCAAAACGACCGACACGAGTTTGACCGAAATTACCTTTTAAACCAACAAATGTATCACGTGTTGCAAAATCAACACCTGAATTTTGTCCACCACTAGCAAAGTTGATTTCTTGTTCAATTTGACCAAAAACGGTCATATCGTTTTCTAGTTTTTGTTCAACTTTAAAGCCTAGACGAGATGAGTTAGATGATAGACCTACTTCATTATAATCTTTACCATCATCAAGGTAATCTAATGAAACATGTGCGCGACCATAAATTTTAACGTCAGCTGCCATTGCGATTGCTGGTGTAATAAGTGTTGCCCCAACTGCTAATGCGCAAAGTGTTTTTTTCATTTCTAGCTCCAGTAAAGACTGATTTTTTGTCCTAATAATCATGATCAGTAGTTTTTTTGTAACTACTGTTCTCTATTGGTGCTAAGTATTCATTACAAATAAGTCAGTAATATTAAGAATTTATTTCATTATCATGAAAGTGGATTGAAACAAGTTGTAGTAATTAAAAAGAATAAAAACAAAAAAAGGAGCCAAAGCTCCTTAATTTTATAAGCATGTGTTATAAAGCAGCTTTAATCTTCTCAGCCAAAGCCTTGATACGTTCTTGATCACCCATTTGTGCTGCGTGTTTACCCAGTTCATGAATTGAACTTGGAATAAGATGGAAGTGAACATGAGGCACGGTTTGCCCAGCTGCAGCACCAGATAACTGCATCAAAACTATACCTTTTGCATCTAATGCTGTTTCAATCGCTTTTGCAATTTTTTGAACGATTTGAATCGTGTACGCTGCAGTGTTTGGGTCCAAGTCGAGTAAAGTTACGGCAGGTGATTTAGGGATGACTAAAGTATGACCATCTGCCTGAGGCATAATGTCCATAAATGCAAGAACTTGCTCATCCTCATACACTTTAATTGCAGGAAGTTCACCACGTAAAATTCTTGCAAAAATATTTTGATCATCGTAAGCCATAACTATTCCCAGAATGTAATTAGATTGAATTATTTACAGTTCAATTCTTTCTGACGTTGCTTAATGGAGTCAAGCTTTTGTTGCTCTTTTTCTGAGAACTTAGGTTTAGTTGTATTGCAATTTTCATTGCCGAACTTTGCCTTAGTATCTGGATCTTTAAAACAGAAGCCTTTTGATGCATAGATGATGTTGTAATCATCTTTAAGTTTTTCACACTCTTTTGTAGTATCGGCTAAAGCATTAACCCCAGCTGAAACAGATACAGCAGTAATTAAACCTAATAAAAACTTATTCATGAGTATCCTCATTTAGAAATGGACATTTGATATTGTCACATTTCAATTATATGGGCTTTATATGTGAATTCAATGGCGAAAATTTATTCTAAGGTAATTTTGCTCCATGATTCGTACATTTTAACTGCTGTCGAAAAATCACTATTAGGTTCAGCTATTGCATTAGCAGCACCAATTAGACTTTGAGTAAGCGTAATGACAGGTGCGGATAATTTTGCTTGATGAATGAGGTCTACTGCGATACCAGTGTCTTTGCTTAGTAACGGTAAGGCAAAAGTATTTGGAAAACTTCGATTTAATACCCGTTGAGGCAATACATTTTCAGTCACACCACTTTTACCACTTGAAGCATTGATGCACTCTAATGCTTCATTTAAATCCACACCATGCGCTTTAAGTGCAGTAAAACCTTCAGCAGCGGCACATAAGTGGACAGCCAAGAGCATGTTGTTCACTGCTTTCACAGCAAAACCAGATCCTGAGTCTCCTACATGCTTAATCAGTTTACCCATGGCTTGCATCGCTGGTAATACAGCTTCAAAAGCAACTTTTTCACCACCTACCATGAAGGTTAAAGTCGCGTTTTCAGCACCAATAGTTTGTCCGCTAACAGGCGCATCTAGAAAAAATACACCTTTTGATTTTAAAAAAGCTTGTTGTGCTTTAGCTGCATCAGGCACGCCACTGGTGCAGTCTACCCAAATTGATCCAGGTTTAATGTCGACTTGATGAATGATCTCATTGACTTGCTGACTCGTTGGTAAGCAACTAAAAATGATATCAGCGTGGGCAGCTTCTTGAAGTGATACAGCTTGTGTTTGATATTCAGTTGCATGTTGTTTGGCTTTCTCGAAATTTCGATTCCATACCAAAACTGATTCATAGTGTTTGGGTAAATGAGCTGCCATACGGTAACCCATTGCGCCTAATCCAATAAATGCAACTGTCGTCATTTTCTTTACTCTATTTGTGTTGAACGCTCTGCTAACCAGTGAGCAAGTTCAGGCCAAAATTGATCGGCACTTTTTTGACTCGACATTAAACCTAAATGCCCCCCAGGAATAAGAGTAAACGTGACATCACGACTATTTGTCAATTCAGTCAATGGTCTAACAGCATCAGCTGTGACCATTTGATCGCTTGAACCCGCGCCAATCATAAGAGAGCAGTCTATATTTTTTAATTCGATTTTCTTATCTTGAAGTTCGATATAACCATTTTTTAGCGGATTTCTTAACCAGACATTGAATAACATATCTTGGTTTACCCCAGCAGGATAATCAATCATATGATTGAGGAAATAACCTAAAGTGGCATGTTCATGCAAAAGTTTTTTATCATCAAGATTCAGTAATAATTGTTTATGGCCTTCATACCAACCTTTTGGATCTAAAATTTTAAATCCAATTGCATTTAAAATACCTGGGGAGTGAATGAGGCGCTTAGGAATACGACCGTTATAAACTTTATGTTTGAGTAGACGAGTTCTTTCAAGATAGCGATTCATCTTAGCATATAGCTTTCCGATACTACCTGAAGCAAAGCTATCAATTGGACTACCTAAAACGATTAGATTTTTTACATGGTTCGGCTGTCTGAGCGCTGTGTACAACAGAACAAATATTCCCGCCATACTCCAGCCATGTAAAGAAATTTGATCAGATTTAGCGTGTGTGCGTATTTGATCGATACAATTCGGGATTGCATCATCAATAAAACCTAAAAAGTTGAGATCGCGATCTTTATAGCTAAAGTGTCCCCAATCCAATAAATACACATCAAAACCTTGCTCTGTATAATATTTGATAAGAGAACGGTATGGATAAAGATCATAAATATCCATCTTGATCGCTAAAGGCGCGACAAAGACCAATGGCTCAACATATTTTTTATTTTCAGATGCGTAATATCGAATTTTACTCGATTTATGAGTACCTATCACTTCATACGGCGTTGCTTGAGATAAAACCAAAGATTTACCGTAAAAAATGCGTGTCCCTAAATTTTTTAACTTGCTTTGTTTAGAACGCCAGTTAGTTTTTAAATGTTCCATGAAGGTTGAAGATCTCATAAGCATGTGATTTGAACGAAGTCTAAGCGATATTTATATATTTTACCTTGACCTTAAATGCTTTGGGCGCTCAAAATGTTGGCAATTATTCACAAAGGCAGTTTTTAGGACTGATTTAGAGCAATGAGCCAGCAAGACGACATTGAATACCAACTTGATACATTAGCACTTCGTACAGGTCATACGCGCAGTTTTGAAGGTGAGCATGCTGAACCGATGTTTCTAACTTCTTCATTTGTATATGCAAATGCAGCAGAAGCAGCAGCTAAATTCTCTGGGAAAGAGCCCGGTAATATTTATTCTCGCTTTACAAACCCAACAGTCGCAATGTTTGAAAAAAGATTGGCTGCAATGGAAGGTGCTGAACGTGCAGTGGCAACAAGTACGGGTATGGCTGCGATCATGGCGGTGGCGATGTCATTCTTAAAGGCTGGTGATCATGTTGTATGTTCTCGAGCAGTATTTGGTTCAACCGTGGCCTTATTTGAAAAATATATTTCTAAGTTTGGTGTGACTGTCAATTTTGTTGATTTAACAGATTTAGATGCTTGGAAAGCTGCGATCAAACCAGAAACTAAACTACTATTTGTAGAATCTCCGTCAAATCCATTATCGGAAATTGCTGATATTCGTGCATTAGCAGATATCGCGCATGAAAATGATGCCTTACTCGCAATTGATAATAGTTTCTGTACGCCAGTGCTACAACAACCATTAAAATTGGGCGCGGATCTAGTTGTCTATTCAGCGACAAAATATTTAGATGGTCAAGGTCGTGCGTTGGGTGGTGCTGTCGTAGGTAGTCATCAATTACTTGAAGAAGTTTTTGGCTACGTTCGTACAACGGGGCCTTCTATGAGTCCGTTCAATGCTTGGGTTTTCCTAAAAGGTTTGGAAACGCTTCGTCTACGTATGAAGGCTCATTCTGAAAGTGCACAAAAGATTGCTGAGTGGCTTCATCAGCACGATAAAATCGAGAAAGTATTCTTTGCTGGCTTAGCGGATCATGTAGGTCATGATTTGGCTAAACAGCAACAAAAAGGTTTTGGTGGTATCGTTTCATTCGTGGTAAAAGGTGGGCGAGAAGCTGCTTGGAAAGTGATTGATCACACTCAATTTATTTCTATTACTGGAAATCTTGGGGATGCAAAATCAACGATTACTCATCCTGCAACGACTACTCATGGTAAATTGTCTGATGAAGCGAAGGCTGCAGCTGGCATTGCAGAAGGTTTAATTCGTCTTTCAGTAGGTTTGGAAGACGTTGATGATATTATTGCAGACATTCAACGTGGTCTTGATTTAGTCTAATTTAAATTTGTTCGGAGTATACAAATGAACATTAACATGCTTATGCAACAAGCACAGCGCATGCAAAAGGAAGTAGAGTCCAATATCAAGAAAGCGAAAGAAGAGCTTGCACAGAAAGAAGTGCATGCTGAAGCTGGTGGTGGTTTGGTAAAAGTGACAATGACTTGCCGTAATGTGGTAAAACGCATTGAAATCAATCCAGAATTACTTCAAGACGATCCAGATATGATTGAGGATTTGATTGCAGCTGCTATGAATGATGCTGCACGCCAAGCCGAAGCGATTTCAGAAGAAACAATGAAGTCTGCAAATAGTGGTATGGGATTACCTCCTGGCTTATCAGGTTTATTTTAAGGATATTGCCGAGTGTTCAGCGAACGGTTTGACCAACTCGTCCAAGCACTGCGAATTTTACCAAGCGTTGGGCCTAAGTCGGCTCAGCGCATGGCGTTGCATTTGATCATGAAGAATAAGCAAGGTGCTTTGGCATTATCTGAAGCACTTAGTGATGCCGCTGATCATATCCATGAATGTTCTATTTGCCACTCATTGACTGAGAATGAGGTGTGTGACATTTGTCTGTCGCAAGACCGAGATGATACCTTGCTCTGTGTGGTTGAATCTCCTGCAGACGTGATGGCAATTGAGCAAAGTGGAAGTTTCAGAGGCAAATATCATGTATTGGGGGGGCATTTATCTCCTTTAGATGGTATAGGGCCTGAAGAGGTCGGCATACCTGCGTTGGTTCAACGCTTAGCTGAAGGTCAGGTATCAGAGGTTATTCTCGCTACCAATGCAACGGTTGAAGGGCAGGCTACGGCACATTATTTGGTAGAAGCCACACGTCATTTGAATCTTAAAATGACGCGTATTGCTCAAGGTGTACCACAAGGGGGTGAGCTTGAGTATGTCGATAGTCACACCTTAAGCCAAGCAGTTCATAATCGTATGCAAATGAAATAAGCACAAATTGTGCTTATTTTTTTCAGTGGAGAAATATCACTTCTCTGAATTGTTTTTAGTCGAAAAAAATATTAAATTTTTCATGTTTTATAACTATTTACAGCGTATACATAGATTTGCTTGACGCTTTAATTGAAAATTTATATTTAAAATTGATAATTTAAGCTAAAATACATCTCGATACCAATCTAGCACATTGTTTTTTATGATGTTTCAATTTATCCAAGAGCAAAAAGAACTCGAGCATGTTTTGACACTAATGAGTCAACAAGATGTTTATGGTTTAGATACTGAATTTATCAAAGTTGATACACTATGGCCAAAATTGGGTGTCTTGCAAATCAATGTCGCAGATCAGGTGTTTTTATTAGACGGTACACGTCTAGATTTTTCGAGTTTCTGGCCTAAAGTTTTTGCTGCAAAGCAAAATATTTTCCATGCTTGTGGTGAAGATATTGATCTAATTTACCATTATTCAAAAGGCAATCATCTTAATAATGTATTTGATACTCAGGTGGCTTTGTCTTTTCTCGGACACGGATTACAGGTCAGTTATCAAAATGCTCTCAAAGAAATTTTAAATATAGAAATTGATAAAGATCAAACACGTTCAGATTGGCTTGCACGTCCTTTAACTGAAGAGCAAAAAGCATACGCAGCGAATGATGTCTTATATATTATGAATTTAGCCGATGTGCTAAAAAATGAATTAGAGAAAAAAGGGCATTATCAGTATGTACTAGAGGATTGTAAGAGCCTCACGCTTGAGATTGCGACAGAAACGCCGAAAGAGAAATTATACGAAGATGTCGGAAATTATAGACACTCTCGAAAGCAGTTAATGCAGCTACAATTGCTCAGTGTTTGGCGTGAAGAGATGGTGAAGGCTTTAAATCAGCCTCGAAGTTTTATTCTGAAAAATGCCACTATGATTGATTTGGTGGAAAAAAATCCAAAAAATACCTTCCAATTATCCCAAGTTAAAAATATTCGTCCGAATGTGGTTCGTGAGCACGGTAAAACGATTTTGGATATTATTGCGTTGCTGCCCCCAATGGAAGAATGGCCATTACGAATTGCTCGACCAATTAAACATTCATCTAAAGATATTACACATGATGTTGATAACATGATTGGTAATCTTGCAGAAGAGTTGGTGATCCCCAAAGAAGTGTTAATGCGAAAAAAATGGCTCGGGGCTTTATATCAGCATGTGGTTTTTCATGGCGATGAACAAGATTTACCTCAATATTTACTCGGTTGGCGTTATGATTTACTGACGAAGCCATTAATTGAGTTGCTTCATAAAGATGCACAATATTTGAGTATGCAAATGAAAGTCAATGAATGACTTCTCTCAAAATTTGATTAAAGAATTACCAGTCATCCTAAACTAGACTGATGTGTTAACAAACGCTAATGTTTCGCCGTTTTTTTTGATGTATGCTTTGCTTTGAGTTTAAAAGGTGTTGTTTGAATCATGTGGTGTGAAATCTACAAATCTAGTAAGAAAGACGAAATGTATATTTACGTTGCGCGTCCTGAACAAGCGGAAAACCAAGAAGCTGTTGATCCGTTATCAGTATTATCTGATGCAATGAAAAATGCATTTGGCCGAGCGACATTTGTGATGTCACTGGAATTACATGCAGAACGCAAATTAGCGCGTGCAAATGTTTTACATGTGATGGATTCAATTCAGACGAAAGGATTCTTTTTACAATTGCCACCTGAAGGATTGATCAATCCTAATGCGGTAGAGCCAGAGGGACTACGCGGTGCGTGATAATCAAGTTGGAGGATGGGATCAGTTTGTTTCAATGTTGGATTCAATTCCAGAATATAACATTGCAATTACCGTCTATATTCTCGGAACTTTGATTATTCTGTGGTGTTGGTACGGCATAGCGAAACGCCTACCTTCACCTTTAGGTGGAGTGACTTGGATTTTTGTGTTTGCTATTTTGGCAACACCAACGATTTCTGAAGGTCCTAATTCCGCCTTAGCACCTGCAACTTTTGGTTTGATCTTTGGGGTATTAACAAAAGATTCACCTTTGATCTGGTCTAATTTCTCATTGATTGCCTTTGTTATTGCTTTAGGGTTATTGGCAGGTTATTTCTGGACTAAGTACGCTTCTAAACAAAAGAATCTGAGACACACATCGTCAGTGAAGACACCACCACTTTAATTATCCAAATAAAAAAATAAGGTTTCATTATGTCTGTTGATGCACATCAATTTACGGGTACAGATCAATATATCGCCACAGATAGTCTCAAGCTTGCTGTGAAGGCCGCTCGAGCGTTGCAAAAGCCTCTTTTAGTGAAGGGTGAGCCAGGTACAGGTAAAACATTATTGGCTGAACAAGTTGCTGATAGCCTGGGTTTAAAACTGATTACTTGGCATATCAAATCAACGACGAAGGCTCAACAAGGTCTTTATGAATACGATGCCGTTTCAAGATTACGCGATAGTCAATTGGGTGATGAGCGTGTTTATGATATTAAAAACTATATTAAACCAGGTAAATTGTGGGAAGCATTTACCTCTGAAGAACGTTGCGTTTTATTAATTGATGAGATTGATAAAGCAGATATCGAGTTCCCAAATGATTTGCTTCATGAACTAGACAAAATGTCATTCTTTGTTTATGAAACTGGTGAAACAATTACTGCAACACAGCGTCCAATTGTGATCATCACTTCAAATAATGAAAAAGAACTTCCTGATGCTTTTTTACGCCGTTGTTTCTTTCATTATATTGAATTCCCAGATGAACAGACCATGCGTGAAATTATTGCAGTTCATTTTCCAAGAATTTCAACGACATTGGTCAGTGAGGCACTTCAGGTCTTCTTTAAGCTTCGCCAAATACCTGGTCTTAAGAAGCCACCTTCAACTTCTGAATTAATTGATTGGTTAAGCTTATTGATGGCTGATGATATGCCTGAAGATATTTTAAGAAACCATGATAAGTCAAAAGCAATTCCACCGCTGTATGGTGCGCTCATCAAAAATGAGCAAGATGTGCAGCTACTTGAGCGCCTCGCATTTATGACTCGTCGATAGGTGATACTATGTTCGTAAGACTGTTTTACACCTTGCGAAAATACGGAATCCCCGTAACGACGCGCGAGCTGATTGATTTAAATCAAGCAATTAGTCTAGGTTTGGTTTTTGCAGATCAAGATGATTTTTATCAGCTTGTGAAGACAGTCATGGTCAAGGATGAGCGTTACTTCGATAAGTATGATCGTGCTATGAAGGATTATTTTCAGGGCATTCAAACCTTTGATGTAGCTGATTTACTCAGTAAAGTTAATCAACTTCCTAAAGAATGGTTTGATTTAGAACTCCTTGAAAAACACTTAACGCCAGAGCAACGTGAAGCACTACAAAGAGCAGGTTCTTTAGAAGAGCTCATGAAAATGCTGGAAGAGCGTTTGCGTGAGCAACATAAAAAACACCAAGGTGGTAATCGTATGATTGGCACTGGTGGCACTTCACCGTTTGGAGCTTTTGGTGATCACCCAGAGGGGGTGAGAATTGGAGGGCCGGGACGTAAAAAATCTGCGGTGAAAGTGTGGGAACAACGTAAATACCAAAATCTTGATGATGATCAAATTTTGGGAACACGTCATATGCAAATGGCGTTGCGTCGTCTGAGAAAATTTGCGCGTCAAGGTGCGGAAGAAGAGCTTGATATAGATCAAACGATTCGCGAAACGGCTAAGCAGGGAATTCTTGATGTACAGATGGTGCCAGAGCGTCGTAATCGAATTAAAGTTTTGATGTTGTTCGATGTAGGCGGTTCTATGGATGCCTATATTGCACAATGTGAAAAACTGTTTAGTGCAGCCAAAACAGAATTTAAGACTTTAGAATATTTCTATTTCCATAACTGTCTTTATGATTACGTCTGGAAAGACAATCATCGCCGTACTTCGACAAAAATGAATACCTTAGATTTATTTAATACCTATGGTAAAGATTATCGAGTGATTGTTGTTGGTGATGCAAGTATGGCGCCATACGAATTAAAATCTGCTGGTGGTTCTGTCGAATACATGAATGAAGAGTCGGGTGAAATTTGGTTGCGTCGTTTGCGCCAGCATTATGAAAAGACGGCTTGGTTGAATCCTGAAACTGAGAATTACTGGCATTACACTCAAACGATAGGAATGATCAAAGAAATATTTGAAGATCATATGTATCCAATGACTTTAAAAGGCATTGAATATATGACTAAATTCCTCTCGCGCTAACTTTTTTAAATAATATTCATCTAAAGGATCTTGATATGAGCTATCAAATCAATGGTGTGGCATTGCCAAATGAAGAAGGTTTTTTTGGTGAATATGGTGGTCAATTCATTCCACCTCATTTAAAAGCAGCAATGGATGAAATCAATGTTGCTTATGAAGAAATTCGTAAAACACCTGAATTTCAAAATGAGCTTTCAGAGCTGTTTGCGCATTATGTAGGTCGTCCAAGTCCTTTATTTCATGCCAAACGACTTTCAGAACAATTGGGCGGTGCTCAAATTTATCTGAAGCGTGAAGATTTGAACCATACAGGTGCACATAAAATTAACCATTGTTTGGGTGAAGCTTTACTTGCTAAATACATGGGCAAGAAAAAAGTCATTGCTGAAACTGGGGCAGGTCAACATGGTGTCGCATTAGCCACCGCTTGTGCCTTGGTTGGTATCCCATGTGAAATTCATATGGGTCAAGTTGATATTGAAAAAGAACATCCAAATGTCGTGAAAATGAAAATTTTGGGTGCGAATCTAATTTCAGTCACTCGTGGAACAGCAACATTAAAAGATGCTGTTGATAGTGCTTTCGAAGAGTATTTGAAAGACCCTGATAGCTTTATTTATGCCATCGGATCAGTCGTTGGTCCACATCCATTTCCTAAAATGGTGCGTGATTTCCAAGCAATTATCGGTGATGAAATTAAAGTTCAATCACAAGACAGATTTAACAAATATCCTGATTATATTGTTGCTTGTGTTGGCGGTGGCTCAAATGCAATGGGAGCATTCAGTGCATTCCTTAATGATGGTAGTGTGAAATTGATTGGTGTTGAACCAGCAGGACATGGTTTAGATACTGATCAACATTCGGCAACATTAACTTTAGGTAAACCAAGTCAACTTCATGGTATGGCGTGTTATGTGCTGGAAGATGAAAATGGCGAGCCATTACCTGTGCATTCGATTGCTTCTGGATTAGATTATCCTGGTGTGGGACCTCAACACAGTTTCTTAAAAGATATTGGTCGTGTTGAGTATTCAACAGCAACTGATGAAGAATGTCTGAATGCATTCATGACTCTATCTCGAGTTGAAGGGATTGTGCCTGCATTAGAAAGTTCACATGCTGTTGCTTGGGCGATACGCGAAGCTCCACAATTGTCCAAAGATACCATTGTGGTGGTGAATTTATCAGGTCGAGGTGATAAAGACTCGGACTATGTGGCAGAAAAATTAGGTTTAAATTAACACATAAAAAACCAGCTTTGGCTGGTTTTTTTAATTACATTTCTGGTGGTTCTTCATTCAAAGGCGTAAGAATATTTTCAAAGGAGGAAATTTCAATAGGAATGAGCGGCGTTTCGATTGAAAGATCTTGAACAAGTGTTTCAGTCGCTTGTTGAGCTTGTTGAGCTTGTTGAGCTTGTTGAGCTTGTTGAGCTTGTTGAGCTTGTTGAGCTTGTTGAGCTTGTTGAGCTTGTTGAGCTTGAACCATGGTTTTCATAATTTCATCAGCTGGTGCACTTAGTTCGTGTGCTTTTTTGCTGTCATATTTGGTGGCAAGTTCTTTTAAAATTGCGTAAGACAAATAACTCGTAAATGCTGGATTCTCAGATTTAGCCTTGGATGGAAGTAGAGAAACGCAAGCGGCATGAAATAAACCATGTTGTACGTATGTTGCATTGAATGCAGGATCTTTAGCTTTATCAGGATCACCTAAATAACCAATCTTGAAGCCAATTTCAGATGCAGCACAGGCATTGGTCACTTCAGAAGAGGGATTGCGATAGTCAGCATTTTTTTTGAAATATAGCACTTCTGCGATCGACATCATTTCATCTTGAATTTCTTTGAGTCGGCCATCTAAGTTTGGGACTGCAAAATAATTTTTTAACTTAAATAGCGTTACAGTACCTTCGAGCCATTTTTGGGGTTGTTCTGTATAATTCAAATTTGTATAACAGGCAGAAGTTTGCAGGGCGGCTTCAACAAATTCTTTGTTTTTTCTTGGATTTTTCATATCTTGATCAGCCCCTAAATATCCCATTTTGTAGGCTTTTTCATAGGTATTGCATGCAGGCGTGATGAGTGTCTTTTTTTGATATGTTTTTGCTTTTTTTAGCAGCTCTATTTGATTCTTTATCGTTGGTTCAAGTTCAGATGCATAAGTGGAAGCAGTTACAAATAAAGCGGTGTAACACAATAACTTTTTATACATCATCTTATACATCATCAGTCCTTAGGCAAAAAAATTCCATAATGTAATGACTTTACTAATGCTGTTTAAATAGTTCAATGACTCAATAAAAGAAAATCATTGCAAAAGATGACCAATTTCAATCTATTGTTCAAAATTGAGATCATGATTGAATTATCAAAAAAGCCCCCGAGATGGGAGCTTAGCTTTATCCTGAAATATACTGTTGAAGTTGTTCAATCAACACTTTTTGGTCTTCCATCGCGGCTTTAACTAAGTCACCAATAGATACAATTCCGACGAGTCTATCGTCTTCTAATACTGGCAGATGGCGAATATGACGTTCTGTCATTAAATCTAAACACTCATCTACGGTGTTGCTTTTGCTTACAGATAAAACCGTACCAGTCATAATTTCTGAGACTGTAGTTAAGTCGGATGTACGTTGCATAAGTGCAATTTTACGCGTGTAATCCCGTTCAGATAAAATTCCAACAAGTCTTTCATCTTGTACGACAACAACGGCACCAATACCTTTTGTTGCCATTAATGTGATTGCTTCTAAAACCGTAGCATCAGGTGTGATGGTAGAGATTTCTGAATTGTTTTTATTTTGTAGGACTTGAGCTACTGTTGTCATAAAGGTTCCTCTTGTTGGTTATTCGTCCATGTATAAGTTAATAACTGAAATCTTAAATCTTTACAATTGTTTTAGTGGAATTTTCTGCTAAATAGATGGGCTCAAATGATTTTGAAAAAATAGCATCTGCATGTGTGGAATAGTGAGCTTGAAGTGGCGATCTCGATTATTGCACAGGGCAGGTGTGACTTTTAGTCGCGTTAGGGTTGGGAGTAGTGAATTTTTAAAATCATCAGACGTTATTTTTCGAGGCTGATAGTGCGGCCAGTGAATTTTTGCATAATGTAAAGCCTGGACTGAGTTGAGCCAGAAGGGGAATATGTATTCTTGATTGATTGATCGAATGGCCCAACCTTGATGTTCTGGATTGTACAGTCCCCACAGTACTCCACAATACATCATGGTTTTAAGGATATTAACTTTGAGTAAAAAATGCTTTGAATTTGGTTGCAACTGTACAAAGGTGTTCATGATCTTTCGATGATTCATTACCAATGATGATAAGTTCAGTCTAATGATTTTTTCTTAAAGTTTAGTTGCATTAATTTAAAGTTTGGTAAGCAAATATGTAAATAAAAGAGCTAAAAAAACGCCACGAATGTGACGTTTATTTATGCTTGCATTGTGGCCATGTTTTGCCAATACTGTGCTTTCAAAGAATCACGTTCTACACGGAAACCTTGAAGATAGAGTTCAGCTAGAAACATCGCTGCTTTACCATGACCCGCACGTGCTGCATTCTCAAGTTCTGAAACTGCGTCTGTAAAATTCATTTCAAATTGAATGGTATTTACAGCATTCGAATACATATGTTCGAGGTCTTGTTGAGAGAATTGTTTAATCATATAAAACTCCTTATTCTAATTATGATTAGTACTACAGTTATAAGGACCTAAATTAGGTCAAAATGGAATATAACAAAGTAATATTAAACTAATATTACAATTTGCGTTAATTGTCAAATAAATTTTCAAGATAAATCTTTTAAAAAATACTTACATGATTAAACTTTAATCATTTTATATTGGGTTTATGATAAAACTGTAAATAACTATAAAGGAGAATGACTTATGACTAATACCATTGATGGTTTCACATTTGGCAATCCACCAGAGCCATCCGATATTATTGCGCTTGCACATCATCATAAAAAACAACTTGATGAAGCAATTTTTCATCAAGAAATCCATTTAGGTCACTACTGTTTAGAGCAGCGTAAACGTGTGCATGATTACACGCAGACGCTTGATCCTGCAGCGAAAGCTGAATTTTATCGCTACTATGACGGCGAACTAAAACGTATCGCCGTCATTGACGAAGAACACCCTGATGATGCTGAAGGTGGTTTGAGTGTTTTCACTATTTTTATTGTACTCGCGGTGATCGCTGCTATCTTATATTTTGGTGTTGTACAGAATGTTGTCTCTTAAAGGTGAATAAGCGCCATTTTTTGCATAATGGTTCTTCTTTAAATCAACGTTAACACTATATTTTTAAAGCATCTCGGATTACACTTAAGCTAATCCGAGGTTGTACATGCTCCATTTAAAAAAAATTTCGTCTGATCTTTTCTCACAATTAAATATTGAGCAGATTCAAAATGCTTTCATCATAGGCATTGTACTTTTTATTCTTATTGTCTCTAGTATTGCACTGAATCGTCCAATTAATTCAGCCCACTTTGAACAAGTTCAAGCGCTCGCGGCTCAAAATCGTTTAGAGCGAACGCATGAAATGGCAAATTTGTTACTTGCAAAACCTAAGATTAAAAATATTGAATTTTATCGTTTGCTGAATGCTTATCATATCGAGAATGCTCATATAAAAATTTATCCAGCGATTGAAAAGTTGGATTAGTTTTCAATCTTATTCAGATTGAGCCCAAGATTTTGATTCAGTATTTCTTCGATCTCCTTGGCAGTGACACGGTCAGAGACAGCAATAACAGTCATTTGATCGGGGTGTAAATGTTTTTGTATTGCATTTTGAATATCTTGGCGAGTTAATTTTCGAATCTGCTCCTGATACTCATTTAGATAATTGGAATTAAGTCCATAAAAACCAATTGATGCGATTTGGGCATTAATATTTGCATTGCTATTTAAGGTCATTGGAAAAGACCGAAGAATACTTTCTTTATTTTCTTTAAGCAAAGATTCAGTAATAGGCTGTTTTTTGAAGTCAATGAATACTCGATGTGCGAGCTTTAAGCTTTCGAGCAATTGGTCTTGTTGTGTCGCATATCCAAAACTAAAAACGCCAGGTACCTGTGGTGTAGTCAGCGTACTCGATGCGCTATAGGTGAGTCCTCGTTTAACTCGTAACTCTTTTGATAAGATTGAATTAAAACTCCCACCACCAAACATTCTGTTGGCAACTTCCAAAGCGGCACGGTCTGGATGTGCTCGTTCTAAAGATAAATGACCCAATAATGCATGTGCTTGTAGGCTTTCGCGTTTTAGTACTGAAATTTTAAAACCTGATTCACTGACGGGAGTTGGAAGGTCGGGCTGCTTTTGCCCTTGCGGTAAATTGATACTGATCAGTTCCGAGATCTGTTGAGCTTGATCTTGAGTGAGTTGTCCTGTGATTGCTATATTGGAATTTTGAGCGACAAGCAATCGATCTCTAAATTCTTTGAGTAATTCAGGCGTAATGTTTTTTAAACTACCGACTGTCCCAGCTGTTGGTTGAGCATATGGATGATCTCCATACAGCATACGGTACAGTTGTATTGACATTAGTCTAGATGGATTCTCTTGAAGTTGTTTTTGCCCAATTTGAGTATTACTGAGCGCGAGATTAATGCCTGATTGTTTGAAGGTGGCATGTTTGATTAAATGCAGTAGTAAGTTCAATGCAGGGTCAAATTTTTCAGGATCATTTAACACTCTTAGTCGAACAACAAACATATCGCGATAGGCATTGAAAGAATATTTGGCGCCTAATCCCTCAAATGTGGTGGTAATCTGTTTGGCACTGAGCTGATCTGTTCCTTCAAGCATAAGGCGAGCTGTCATATTGGATATACCGTAAAGTCCTTTACCTATGACTTCATCTCGTGCAGATCCAGCATTAAATGTAATTTGAATGTCGACCATTGGCAGATCATTCGTTTCGACAAATAAGGTTCGTACATTTAAAGAGTTTTTAAGTTCTTGAACAAAAGGCGCTTGATAATTGTGCGAATTTTTTTTGATCTCTTTTAAGCTTAACAAGTTTTTGATTGAGCTTAGACCACTGGAATCTTCTTCGATGATTTGTTCAATTGGTTCAGCTTCTATAAGTTCCTCAGCATGCGACATTGAACTCAAGATGGCGCCACACAATACACTCGTTAAAAATAGAGAAGACAAATAATTCATAAAACGCCTAGTTGTTGTTTTTCTGTTCAGGATAAAGATGTAAAATGCTCAAATTGTCACGATTAAAATAAATATTGGCAATGCGTTGTAAATCATGCGGTGTGACTTTATCGAAGTAATCAGGGAGTTGATCAATCATGCGATAGTCTAGATCATTGATGCTGAGCAAACCAATGAGTCGAGCTTGCCCAATAATATCATCTTGGCTGAACACTAAATTTGAAATGAAATTCGCCTTGACCCGATTGAGTTCTTTTTCATTGACCAATTCTGATTTGAATAAATCTAGTTCCCGGTGTATGCGTTTTTGCGCTTGCTCAAGACTGATGCCCTCAGCAGGTATGGCAGAGATTAAAAAAAGGCTATCCCCACGATTATATGGATCATAACTCACATTAATTGAGGTCAGAATTCGCTTATCTCGGATCAGTCTCTCTTGTAGACGTGCTGAAATTCCGCCGTCCAATAGATTTTGAATAATGGTTAAAGCGTAGGCGTCTTGAGGGTTTTTTGCTGTTTTAATGGAATTGACATTCCAAGCCATAAACAAGTTGGGAACATGTACAGCCTGATATTGCTGCATGAAGCGATATCCAATTCTTGAAAATTCAAGCACATCATTTCGCTCAGGAACTGATTTTTTTGGAATCTTATTAAAATATTTTTTGACATCTCGAATGGTTTGTTCAGGATCTACATCCCCAATAATGACTAATGTTGCATTATTCGGCGCGTACCAAGTTTCGTACCATTGTTTTAAATCATTCAATTGAATGTTATTCAGATTTTTCATTAAGCCAATCACTGGTTGGCGATAGTGACTGGTCGGGTATGCAATCCATTTAAATCTTTCAAAAGCAAGGTTGCGAGGATTGTCCTCTGTTCGTTGCCGTCGTTCAGCCATTACGACTTTAATTTCGGGTTCGAAATCTTCTTGGCGCAGAACTAAATTTTGCATTCGATCTGCTTCTAACTCTAATGCCAGTGGAAGATATTTTTTAGGATAGAATTGATAGTAATTGGTGTAATTTGTGGATGTGAATGCATTGACACTACCACCATAAATTCGACTAAGGCGTGTAAATTCATCATTCGGTACTTTTTTAGTGCCTTTGAACATCATATGTTCTAGTACGTGTGAGATGCCGAGTAAATTCCCTGACTCGTCACTACTGCCGACGGCATACCAAATTTGACTAATTACTACAGGTGCGCGGTGATCTTCTCTAATAATGACTCTTAAACCATTATCCAGTGTTGTTTCGACGGTGTTTCGAGAGAGTTGAGCAGTTTGCTGATTTGCAAATGTCATCATCGGTGCTGATGTAATCGCAGCAATGATGATTGTCTGTTTGAAAATGAGGTGCAGAGAGAATTTGAGCCGGCTGAGAGACACAATTAATCCGAATAATGACTTTAAAATTATTCTTGATGATGTCGTATATTTATTCAAGATTGAACTGTTGCAATTTGGTTGATTGTTTTAAAAGTAATTGCAGATCGTGAATTTAAAGCAATCTATGCTAAACTCCATTCTTTTAATCGCAATGCTTTTCAAGGAATCGGCATGCAAGAACAGCAAAATAAATTCTTGATTGATGCGGATATTGGTGATGACGATGTCACCTTACCGAGCCTCCCGGCCGTTAATGTGCCTATTATCGAAAACAATGAAGTAGAAAAGCTGGAAACGGTGCCGGCCGTTGAAGAAACAAAACCGAAAGGTGGTTTCTTCAGTCGTATGAAAGAAGGCTTATCAAAATCTCGTAAAAATTTAGCTGATGGAATGATGAATATTCTAGTCGGTGGTAAAGAGATTGATGATGAGCTGCTCGAAGAAGTTGAAGAGCAATTATTGGTCGCAGATATTGGGGTAGAGGCGACGAAAACAATTATTGCCAATTTGACTGAAAGAACTGCGCGTGGCGATTTGATCTACTCTCATTCTCTCTATAAAGCTCTTCAAGAAGAATTAGTTGCTTTATTAGCACCACGTGTCAAACCGTTACATATCGATCCGAATAAAAATCCCTATGTGATTTTGGTTGTGGGTGTAAATGGTGTAGGTAAGACAACCACGATTGGTAAACTCGCAAAACGATTGCAAGGTGAAGGTAAAAAAGTCATGCTCGCGGCAGGCGATACTTTCCGTGCTGCGGCGACTGAACAGCTACAAATTTGGGGTGAACGTAACGATATTCATGTCGTTGCACAAGGTCATGGTGCAGACAGTGCTTCTGTAATCTTTGATGCTTTTGAAAGTGCACGAGCGAAAGGGATCGATGTATTGATTGCAGATACCGCAGGGCGTTTGCATAACAAAGGTCACTTGATGGAAGAGCTCAAAAAAGTAAAACGTGTTATGCAGAAAATTGATGCGACTGCACCGCACGAAGTGATGCTTGTTGTGGATGCTGGCACAGGGCAGAACGCGATTAACCAAGTTGAAATGTTTGATGAAGCTGTAGGTTTAACGGGTCTTACTATTACCAAATTGGATGGTACGGCAAAGGGCGGTGTGCTATTTAACATTGCGAGCCGCACACATGTGCCAATCCGATTTATTGGTGTAGGTGAAAAGATTGATGATTTGAGACCGTTCTCAGCAAAATCATTTGTCGCTGCATTATTCGATAACGAAAAATAATTATTCTTGGGTTAATTTAAAAAGCTCCTTATACGGAGCTTTTATTATAAATACTTAAAATTCATTAAGTTATTCAAATTTGAGAAAGCCGAATTTTTTGACTCAATACATTAAATACGCAATTTGTTCCAAAAATAGAACACTTTGTTATAAAGATAAGGCTGAAAAGGTTTCGTAATATGAATAAGATAGCATCATCGTTAGCACACAATGAATGTTAAAAATAAGGAATAAGTTATGTCTTTTCTAAATCAAATTAAAAATCGCCGTACCATCTATGCAATTGGTAAGAATGTTTCTTTAGACAATACTCAGATTGAAGAAACCATTAAAGAAGCGGTACGTCAAAGTCCATCGTCATTTAACTCACAGACATCACGTGTTGTAACACTTTTTGGTGAGTCACATGACAAATTTTGGAATATCGTTTTAGAAACTTTACGTAAAATTGTTCCTGCAGAAGCATTTGAGGGAACTCAAAATAAGATCAATAGCTTTAAAGCGGGTCATGCAACTGTATTGTTTTATGAAGATCAAGATACGGTGAAAGGTTTACAAGAGCAATTCCCACTTTATGCTGAGAATTTCCCAATCTGGTCTGAACATTCAACAGCTATTGCTCAATTTGCGGTTTGGACTGCATTGTCAGAAAAAAATATTGGAGCATCATTACAACATTACAATCCAATTGTGGATGAAGAAGTGGCTTCAACATTTGAAATTCCAGCTTCTTGGAAACTTCGTGCTCAGCTTGTGCTCGGTTCAATCGAAGCGCCTGCTGGAGATAAAACGTTTATTGATGACGAGATTCGTTTTAAAACTTTTAATTAATCCAAATCATATAAAGGCACTTCGGTGCCTTTTTTTATGACGAGTTCTGTCATTAAATTGTCATCGCTTGGTAGCATAGTAGTCATATCTAACAATCTAATATTGAGTTATTTATGAAATTAAAAATTGCGTCTGCATTGATATTTACGGGTTTGAGCAGTCAAATTTTTGCAGCGGCGACCTTGGTGGTTCCAGAGGAACTGGTCGTAATTTCATTGAATAATCAAGAGGTTAAATCAGGACTATTTAAATCAAAAAAACAATACCAAATTGATGTGAATCAACCTTTGGTGAATGTTCGATATAATCAATACTTTGAACTACCTTTAAATAATCATGAGATCGTAAAGTCGGATATTCTTACTTTGAAATTGCCAGCCCTAGAGGATAATAAGTCATACAAATTGGATTTAATTCATCCACCACGAGATTTGGACCAAGCAAAAACATTCGCCAAAAATCCTCAATTGGCAATTTATAATCAAAATAATCAACTCATTTCAAATAATCTGATTGTTCAAATGACCTCGCAAAGTTTGCTAGGCGGTACGATCAATCAGATATTGCATAATGAGCCACAAGCTAGCCCAATGACCAAGTCAAGTTCATCATCAATAAATACTCAAACAGTGGAACAAGCTGACATTAAAAATACAAATTCAAATACTCATGTTGGTCAGACGTTGATTGAAGTATGGAAAAATTCTTCAAAGCAGGAACGTCAAAAATTTATGACTTGGCTTGTAACGCAATAAAACATTTAATATTTCATAAACAGATATAAAAAAGCCCTCATAGAGGGCTTTTTTATAAATTAAGTGAACAGCCAAGTATAGTAACCATAAATCATCAATGGCCATGCTACAAATGGACTAAATAAATACTTCCATATCCAATAACGTGGTATAAACCCTACGCCATGGATAAATCCACCAGATATTCCAATCATAATCAGCATCATGGCACGATGACTGTAATTACCACTTGCATCCAACATCAGACTTGGGTGGATGAGTAATATGGTAGCGAGAGGCAATGCCATCAGAAATGAAATGATCATTGCGAATGAGTATTTACGTTTTTCAGAATTTGACATTGCAAGCTCACTCATTTCATTCACCATCTAAGTCTTGATGTTGTTCCATGTAAATGGCTGCAAGTACACTCGCGAAACATGCCATTAACACACCTAGTATCCATGCGAAGTACCACATAATTATCTCCTAACAGTGATTCGGTTTTAATACAGACTATGCGTGTGGTCTTGAATATGTTTCTTGGTGATCACACCCCACATTTTGTAGTAACACCAAGTGGTGTATGCCAAGATCAGCGGAACAAAAATACACGCAGCAACAGTCATTACTGAAAGCGTCATTTGGCTAGATACTGCATCCCACATCGTCAAGCTAATGTTTGGATGAATACTAGATGGCATCAGGAATGGGAATAGGGCAAAACCAGCAGTGAGAATTGTGCCAATCACAGCGAACGATGTACCCAGAAAACTAAGTCCCGCTTTATTTTTAGACGATGCTAAAACCACAATTATTCCTCCGATAATCGCCATTACCGGTGCCAATATTGTGATTGGATAAATAGAATAATTGTTCATCCAGCCATGATTGGCATTAGTGAGTACTTCTTTAGCAAGTGGATTAGCTACACCATTCGTATCATAAGGGGTTACAAGTGTGTAGCCTTCGATATTGCCGAAATATAACCAAGCACCAGCACCGATAAAACAGATGAGAAAAAGGATACCCATATATCGTGTAGCTTGAGCAGAGCGTGTTCTTAATGCACCTTCAGTGCGTAGCATTAACCATGCACCACCATGAGCAGCAAGCATGGTCAAACTCACCAATCCACAGACCAAGGCAAATGGATTTAAAAGTGCAAAGAAGCTTCCTGTGTAAGTTGAACGAACAGTTTCATCAAGTGTAAAGGGGATGCCAAGGAACATATTGCCAAATGCAACACCAAAAACGAGTGCTGGTACTGCTCCGCCAATGCATAAGCCCCAATCCCAAGCATTACGCCATTTAGTATTTTCGAGCTTAGAGCGATAGTCAAAACCAACAGGTCTAAGGAATAAAGCAAATAATACGAGTAACAGCGCCCAGTACATACCCGAGAAAGCTGTTGCATATACCATTGGCCAAGCTGCGAAAAGTGCACCACCCGCCGTAATAAACCACACCTGGTTTCCATCCCAATGTGGTGCAATCGTGTTGATAGCAGCACGACGCTCTTCATCGTCTTTACCGACGAACGGCATCAGAGCCATAGAGCCCATATCAAATCCATCAGTCAAAGCAAACCCAATAAGGAGGACGCCGACCAATACCCACCAAATGATTTTGAGAAGTTCATATTCAATCATGTTAAATCTCCTCAGTTGACTTATTGGCTGCTGCTAGTTTTTCGAAATGATACTTACCAGTATGTAAAGAGCTTGGTCCTAATCTTGAGAACTTGATCATTAAATACATTTCTATAATGAGTAGTACTGTATAGAAAGCAGCGAGTGCTAAAATTGAACCCCATACATCCGCTGAACTAATACTTGATGCAGATAGGTGTGTTGGTAAAACTTCACCAATAGTCCATGGTTGACGACCAACTTCAGCAACGTACCAACCTGTTTGAGCTGCAATCCATGGAAGTGGAAGGGCGATCAGTGCAAACTTGAGCAACCAAGTTTTATTTTCAGCATTACGTTTCATGACGGCATACGTTGCAAGAATGAACAACAAGAGCATTAAGAAACCTGACGCCACCATCGCTCTAAATGCCCAAAATAAACTTGGAACATGAGGGATAGTATCTAAAGCTGCAGACTTAATTTGTTGTTCAGTAGCATCAACTACAGTTGGTGTGTATTTCTTCAACAATAGACCATAACCCAAATCTTTTTGAGTCTCGTCAAATGCAGCTTTGAGTTCTGGTGATTGATCTCCAGCACGAAGTTGTTCAAGCTGTGCATAAGCGACCATACCATTACGGATACGTTGCTCATGTTGTGCGATTAAATCTTTGATCCCTGTGACTTGTTCAGTTGTAGAGCGAGTCGCAATTAAACCCATGACATATGGAATTTTCACAGCATAGTCTGTTGTTTGCGTCTCGGGATTGGGGATACCAAATAATGTGAATGCAGCTGGAGCTGGATGTGTATCCCATTCTGCTTCAATTGCAGCGAGTTTAGTTTTTTGAACATCACCTAATTCATATCCTGATTCATCACCCAGTAAAATTACGGATAATGTCGAAGCAAGACCGAAAATAGCAGCAATGGCAAATGAACGACGGGCAAAGGCCAAATCACGTTTTTTAAGTAGGTAATAACTTGAAATTGCCAATACAAAAATTGCACCAGTCACGTAACCCGCAGAAACAGTATGGACAAATTTAACTTGTGCCACTGGGTTAAAGATTAGTGCGGCAAAATCTACCAGTTCCATACGCATGGTTTCATAGTTAAATGCGGCACCGACAGGGTTTTGCATCCAACCATTTGCAACCAAGATCCAAAGTGCTGACATATTAGAGCCTAAAGCCACTAACCATGTCACACATAAATGTTGGACTTTAGAAAGACGTTCCCAGCCGAAAAAGAATAAACCAATAAAAGTAGATTCTAAAAAGAAGGCCATTAATCCTTCGATTGCTAATGGTGCACCAAAAATGTCACCTACATAATGTGAGTAGTAAGCCCAGTTTGTACCAAACTGGAATTCCATCGTTAGTCCAGTGGTTACCCCTAAAGCAAAGTTGATCCCGAATAACTTACCCCAAAACTTGGTCATGTCTCGGTAAATCTCTTTGCCTGTAATGACATAGGTGGTTTCCATGATGGCAAGGATAAATGCCAAACCTAGAGTGAGGGGTACAAATATAAAGTGATACATTGCGGTCATTGCAAATTGAAACCGCGATAGATCGACCACGCTTTCAGAAATCATCAACGTGTCTCCTTCATTTTAAGTTCGCTGCCCGTAATTCGTTCAGCGACTTGATGGTCAAAGTTTTTGGGAATGGTAGGTGCATCAAACCAGATATTTTTAATCACGATAAGAATGATTACTTTGATAATAAGAATCAGAGTAATCTCTTTGATTAAATTTTTATTTAAACTTGAAGGTTTAATCATCATATTTAAATGCATTATTTGAATCTATTTTAATTATTATTATCTTTTTTTTATTTAAAATAAATACTTTATAGTCATAAATATTTTTAATATGAAAAATATAATAAAAACAGTTATTTATAATTTTTATTTTTAATAAAATTAAATCCTACTAAAATGGTTATATTAAAAAATAAAATAGACTAAAATACTTGGTATTAATGTTTTAATTCCAACTATAATAATAGGATTATTTTTTAAAGTTTATTAAATTAGTTGGTTTTAAATCTGATTGAAATGGTTGGTTATAAGGATTTTATTAATTTTTATATAATCGTTGAGTTGGTTGGATTTAAATTTAATAGGCGTCACAAAATACCTTGAATGAACTATTTTCAAATCAAATGCATATAATTGAAGTGGGGTGTTAATAGCTAATTAATGCTGATCAACATTGAAAAGTTGATTTGTTTTTGCAATTTTTTTAGCAATAAAATGAGATCTTTTTGCACGGATCAGGAGGATTTGAGATTGAAATTCAAGTTCCCCAAACTCTGGTTCAACTTGTACATAATGTAATTGACCGAATTCATCGCGAACGCGTGCTTGAGCAGAGAAACCAGGTCGTGCATTACCACTAGAAACAGTTGCTAGTCGACCAAGCAAATTTGAGTGCTCTGATTTGTATTTAGGTTTGATTACTTGATCCAAACAATGAATCATAAATACCGTAAAGAAGATTGCGATAATTAAAGCGGGTAATAAAACATAGTACCAAGCTAGAAAGGTTTTCTGGCTTGCAAATACAATGAGCTGAAGAAAATATCCAGCAAAACTAAAATTGATCAGAAAAAAAACAAGAATGAGAACTTTGGAAAATTTAACTTGAAGCAAAGGAAGGCGAATAAGCCAATAAGGTGTTAATTTTTTTATAAATTGACTAGGTCTTAAGCCAACAAAATAGCCTAAGGTTTCAGCCATGCTGAGCATTAGCAATGCAAACACGCACATATGAAATGGCATTAAATCAATTTCCATTAAAAATGCCAGCATGTCCTTCACCTCATGACTTAAGATTCTAAGTAAATTCCACCATCAGAATGAACTTTAATCTCGACTTTTTCTAAAGATTCACCTTGGCATGGGCCTGAAATGCACACACCAGTTTCTACATCAAATAAAGCACCATGAGTAGAGCATTCAATGAACTCTTGATCACGATCTAAGAATTGATTTTCAAGAAACTCGAGCTCAACTTGCAAATGTGGGCATACATTTTGATACGCATAGAAGCAACCATCTCGTTGCGTAATGAAAATGTTGTCACCATTTTCAGTTTCAAAAGATCGAGATTCTCTTTCAGGAATGTCTTCAGTCATGCAAATTTTATTCATTTTATGCGACTTCTATTTGAAATTCTTTAAGAAGTTTAGCGTAATCAGCTACGTCTAAACGTGGACCAAATTGAGCAACCACTTGGCTTGAGATTAAAATAGCCAATTCAGTCGCTGTTTGTAAATCTTTACCAGCATTTAATGCATATAAAAATGCACCAGAGAAAGCATCACCAGCACCGTTCGTGTCTAAAGCAACAACTTTACGTCCTTTCACTTGAAGTTCAGTTGATTCCGTTGCTACAAGAGCGCCGTCTGCTCCAAGCGTAATAATGACGGTAGAGCTTAATTTTTTAAGTGCAGCAAGAGCATTTTGTAAGTCATCAGTTTGTGTATACATCAATGCTTCTTGTTCATTACAGAATAGAACATCTACACCATCATCTAATAATTCGTCCAAGCCTGTACGCGCATACTGCACCATAGCAGGATCAGAGAGCGTTAACGCAATTTTGACATTATTTGCTTTCGCAATTGCACGCGCTTGCTTTACGGCAGCTCGTGCTGTATCACTCGTAGAAAGGTAACCCTCTATATATAACCATTTAGCGGTTTTTAGCGCTTCAAAATCAATTTGTTCATTACTGAGTTCAGCTGTAATACCTAAGAAAGTATGCATGGTACGTTCTGAATCAGGACTGACCAAAACCATGCAAGTCCCAGTTACGCCTTCACTGATCGAACGTTCAGAGGTTTGTATTCCTGCATCATTTAGACCTTTTAAGTACAACGCTCCAAGATCATCATTGCCGACACGGCATCCATAAAACGCTTGACCACCTAAGGCACTAAAAGCCACTGTTGAGTTAGCTGCAGATCCCCCAGAGGCTTGACCTTTATATTCTTGAGAATTTTTTAAGTTTTGAAATAGACGGGCTTGAGTTTCCCCATCTGTAAGCTGCATAGTACCTTTTTGCAAATTTTGCTCTAAAAGAAATTCATCAGATACTTTGAATTCTTGGTCAATGAGGGCATTGCCAATCGCAAAAAGGTCAACTTTAGCCATGTCTAAATTCACATCACGAAAAAAGAAAACGATTTTACACCAATGCGATTGAATTCAGTAGCGTATAGCTTGATTTTCAAGCTTTAACCCACATTTAATCGAAATGAATCATTTAATTCAGATATAGTTTTATTGATTTAGTTTTAATCTGACTATTTTACTCGGAAAATAGTTGGAGTTTGTTGTATAAATGATGAATTGTATTGAACTATCAGTATAATGATCTTTGTTAAAATTTATGTAAATTAAGGAGCACACATGACCGTAGATGTTACTGAAACCATTCAAAACACCGTTCATCCCGCGTTTCAGTTGGTACGTCAACATCATGTAGCCGCACTCGATATATTAGTTTCAGAATACCGTCATAAAGAAACTGACGCTGTGCATTTTCATCTAGCAACTGAACATGATGAAAATGTTTTTTTAGTTGCTTTCCGTACACAACCGATGGATTCAAAAGGCGAAGCACACATTCTTGAGCATACTGCATTATGTGGTTCTGAAAAATTTCCTGTACGTGATCCATTCTTTTTAATGATCCGTCGTTCTCTAAATACGTTTATGAACGCATTTACAGCTGCCGATTGGACAGCTTATCCATTTGCGACACAGAATAAAAAAGATTTCCAAAACTTACTTTCCGTCTATTTGGATGCAGCATTTGCAGCCAATTTAAACCCTTTGGATTTCGCTCAAGAAGGTATCCGAATTGAGTTGGAAAATGGTGAGCCTGTTTACAAGGGTGTGGTTTTTAATGAAATGAAAGGTGCAATGAGTTCACCTTCAGATCAGTTATATCACCAACTTGCTCATCATTTATTCCCTAAAACGACTTACCACTATAATTCAGGTGGTGATCCTAAGGATATTCCTGATTTAACTTACGAAGAGTTAGTCAGTTTCTATAAGTCACATTATCATCCAAGTAACGCTATTTTCATGACTTTTGGTAATCAATCTGCCTATGAGTTACAAGAGCAGTTTGAAACTTTAGCGTTATCTAAGTTTAAGAAAGGTCAAACCTTATATTCGACACCAGAACAGCGTCTAGAAGCACCTATTGAGGTGACAGAGACTTACGCGGTAGATGCTGAAGATTTGAAAGATAAAACCTACCATGTACTGGCATGGTTACTTCCTGAATCTAGTGATATTCAACTTCGTTTAGGCTTACGTTTGGCTGAAGGGATCTTATTGGAAGATTCTGCTTCACCATTACGTCACTATTTAGAAACGTGTGGTTATGCTCAATCTACAGGACCAATTTTAGGTCTTGATGATTCTAACTATGAAATGACTTTCTACTGCGGTATTCAAGGTTCAAATCCTGAACATGCAGAAACATTCAAAAACGGTGTGTTGAATGTGCTGAACGAGGTTGCCTCGAAGCCTGTAGATCAGTCATTGGTTGATGCGATTTTGCATCAAATTGAATTACACCAACGAGAAATTGGTGGAGATGGCACGCCTTATGGTCTAAGCCTCATCCTCAATGGTTTAAGCAGTGCAATTCATCATAATGATCCAATACATGTTTGGGACGTAGATTCGACCATTGAGCAAGTGAAAGAGCAGTTGAAAGACCCGATGTGGTTGCCTAATCTGATTAAGACCCATTTGATTGATAATCCGCATCGTGTACAGATGACGCTTGTACCAGATGCGAATAAGTCGAAATTAGAGGCTGAAGCAGAAAAACAGCGTTTAGCTGATATAGGCGCACGCTTAACAGATGATGAAAAAGCGGTAATTGTACGCCAGACTGAGGCATTAAATGAAAGACAGGCAACTCCTGATAACTTAGATTTATTGCCGAAAGTTGGTTTAGAAGATATTCCTGCCGAACTTCCAGTCGTTCAAGGTCAATTGAGAGAAATCATTTCTAATAACTTAGATACACCCTTGAACTTATACCATGCTGGTACTAACGGAATTTATTATCAACAAGTGATTATTCAAATTCCTGATCAAGTCGTGAAATCACCTTACTTTAACTTACTCTCCGTGCTCATGGGGGAGGTTGGTGCAGGTCAATATAATTATTTAGAATTACAGCAATTACAAACAGCGGTAAGTGGTGGCCTTGGTATGGGGGCTTCTCTACGTAGTAAAGTTGATGATAAAGGTAAAATTAGCGCATTTTTAACGCTGACAACCAAATCGCTTGCCCACAAACTAGATACGATTCAATTGTTAAAACTGGCATTTGAGAAACTGCGTTTTGATGAAAAGGACCGTATTATTGAACTTTTACAACAGCGTAAGACGCGTTGGGCATCCCGTTTGTCTGGTTCTGGACATAGCTATGCCATGCAGATTGCTTCTCGTAATATGAGTGCATTGGCATTACGTGATTATAATAATACCGGCTTAGGTGCGCTTAATTGGCTGAGCGAGCTTGTTCAAAGCATTGAAACAGATGAACAAGCATATGCGAACCTCATTCAAGAGTTGCAAAATATTCACCGTTTGTTGTTACTCGCGCCTAAACAGTTCCTACTGGTCTGTGAAGAGCAACAGTCTGAACGTTTAATTGAAGAAATTCAAAATGTTTGGGATAAACTTGAAGTGAAGCGTGAGCCAGTGCATCTTGCTGAAGTTAATTTTGAACAAACGCAAAATGACGAAGCATGGCTGATTCAATCCAATGTCCAATTCTGTGCTTCTGCTTATCCAGCAGTTGAAGTTTCTCATCCGGATGCAGCACCGTTAATGGTGCTTGCGGCTTATCTACGAAATGGTTTCCTACACAGTGCAATCCGTGAAAAAGGAGGCGCTTATGGTGGTGGTGCAAGCTATGATGGCAATGCTTGTGCATTTAGATTCTATAGTTATCGTGATCCACGTTTAGCAGAAACTTTCCAAGATTTTGAAGCAAGTATTGATTGGTTATTGAATACTGAACAAAAACCACACCAACTTGAAGAGGCGATTCTGGGTCTTGTATCGAGCATGGATAAGCCAGGTTCTCCAGCAGGTGAAGCAATTACTGCATGTTATGCATTATTGCATGGACGCACGCCTCAATTCAGAAAAACTTTACGAGAGCGTTTGCTCAATGTAACGTTAGATGATCTAAAGCGTGTAGCAGAAACGTATTTAGTGAATCAAAAACCAACGAAGGCTGTTGTAGCACCAATGGCTAAAAAAGAGCAACTTGCAGAACTTGGGTTTTCAATAAAACAAGTGAATTAAAATTAAAAATGGGGCTTAGCCAATGCGAAATAGAATAAAACGTTCACCAATATGGTTGGGTGTGTCGTCGTTTATGTGTTTGCCTATACAGACAGTTTGGGCAACAGATGTGGTACCAGCGAATCCAGCGTCACCACAAGCGTGCGTTGCACTTGATTCAAATGCAGAGCGTTTAGCCTGTTATGATGCATTGTTCAAAGCCCCTGAACTTGAGCAACCTGCTTATGTTTCTGAGCGTCAGGCTGCGCGTGAAATACCAGCACCGCAGGTTGAACCACAGGATTTAAAGTCTAAAATCGAACAAAAAGTTGAAAACTTGTTTTCGGTGGAAGGTCCTGTAATTACACCGAATTCATCGTTGCTTGATAAACGATGGGAATTGGCTGAAGACAGTAAATTAGGTACATGGAATATCCGTGCACATCAACCTGTCTATTTACTTCCTGCATTTTGGACGTCTGATAAGAACGAATTTCCATCGAGTCCAAATCCTCAAAACACCGTAGAAGATGATCAAAATTTAAAGTCTTTAGAGTCCAAGTTTCAAATTTCACTCAAAACTAAAGCTGTTGAAAACTTAATCGGGAATAATGGCGATATTTGGTTGGGTTATACCCAGTCCTCTCGTTGGCAGGTTTACAACTCTGAAGAATCACGACCATTTCGTGAAACGAATTATGAACCTGAAGCAAGTATTGTGTTTCGAACCAACTATGAATTTTTAGGTTTAAATGGTCGCTTACTCGGTTTAACGCTGAATCATCAATCAAATGGACGTTCGGATCCTTTATCACGTAGTTGGAACCGTGTGATGCTGAACTTAGGATTTGAGCGTGATAATTTCGCTATGATGATTCGACCTTGGTATCGAATCGAAGAAGATTTCAATGATGATAACAATCCTGACATTAAAAACTATATTGGTCGTGGTGATTTAACGACTTTTTACCGTTGGAATGATCATGATTTTAGTTTGATGTTAAGACATTCACTTAAGGGTGGGGATGATTCTCGAGGAGCTGTTCAATTTGATTGGGCATTTCCAATCAGTGGCAAACTTAGAGGTCATTTTCAATTATTCGATGGGTATGGTGAGAGTTTGATTGATTATAATCATCGTGCTACCTATGCGGGTATTGGCGTCTCTTTAATGAATGCTTTCTAAATAAAAAAAACCACGCTTAGGCGTGGTTTTTTTAGCGATCTTATTGCGATTGAATTAGGGGAACTCCAGTCACTTTCTGTATCTCATCAAAGTTGACGTCATGAGCCAGTTCTATCAGTTTTACCCCTTGAGGCGTGATATCCAAAACCCCTAGATCTGTAATCACGCGATGAACGACTGCTTTACCTGTAAGGGGCAGTGAACATTGCGGAACAATTTTTGGGGTGCCATCTTTGGCACAATGTTCCATTAGCACGACGACTTTTTGTACGCCAGCCACCAAATCCATTGCTCCACCCATACCTTTGACTTTTTTCCCTGGAATCATCCAATTCGCAAGATCACCTTGCTCAGAGACTTCCATAGCGCCAAGTATAGCTATATTCACGTGCCCACCACGGATCATGGCAAATGAATCAGCGCTGGAAAAAAATGCAGCGCCTGCTCGCGCCGTAACAGTTTGCTTACCCGCATTAATCAGGTCAGCATCTACGGTTTCTTTTGTTGGAAATTCGCCAATTCCCAGCAAACCATTTTCAGATTGGAGCCAGACATTGATATTTTCAGGAATATAGTTCGCAACCAATGTAGGCAATCCAATCCCTAAATTGACATAAAATCCATCTTCGAGTTCCAAGGCAGCTCGTTGTGCCATTTCCTTACGCGTCCATGCCATAACTTATGCCTCCGCCTTTAAGGTCATTTGTTCGATTCTTTTTTCTGGTGTAGTGTTAAGAACGATACGATTTACATAAATGCCGGGCAAATGTATCGAATCGGGATCGAGCTCACCGATCTCTACAATTTCCTCAACTTCAGCGACTGTGATTTTCCCAGCCATCGCACAAACGGGATTAAAATTTTGAGCTGTTTTACTAAAGATTAGGTTACCCGCCTTATCTGCTTTATACGCTTTGACCAAAGCGACATCTGCAGTTAAAGAGGGTTCTAAAATATATTCTTTACCATTGAACTCACGTACTTCTTTACCTTCTGCAATCAACGTACCTACGCCTGTTTGGGTAAAAAATGCAGGAATCCCAGCTCCACCAGCACGGAGTTTTTCAGCCAAAGTGCCTTGAGGGGTTAGCTCGACTTCAAGTTCACCATTTAAGTATTGTCGCTCAAATTCTTTATTTTCTCCGACATAGGACGAGATCATTTTTTTAATTTGTTTTGTTTCGAGTAGTAATCCCAAACCAAAACCATCTACACCTGCATTGTTTGAAATACAAGTCAGCTCTTTAGCTCCTGTTTGTTTCAGGGCAGCAATCAAAGCCTCAGGAATACCACATAAGCCAAAACCACCAACAGCTAAGGTTTGACCATCTTGAATGATATCGTTCAGTGCACTTTCAGCACTTTCATACACTTTGTTCGTCATTGAACACCTCATTGTATTTTTATTTTGTTCATCCTGAATCAGCTTCCGATCTTCATCATTTCATAATGCTGATACGTACTAAGCACATTTTTTTTGCCAATACGCATTGGCATAGTTAGATGGATTGTTTCGTTGCAAAACTTGACTAATGTTACGACTCGCAAGCATCAGGGCATCTAGGTCAATGCCAGTTTCATAGCCCATATTGGACAAGAGATAAAATAAGTCTTCAGTGGATACATTACCCGAAGCACCTTTGGCATAAGGACAACCGCCAAGTCCTGCAATCGATGAGTCAAATATGCGGATGCCTTGTGTCAGTGATTGATAGATATTGGCAATTGCCATGCCGTAGGTATTGTGAAAATGACCAGCTAAAAGTTGTGGTTCAATTCGTTCCAAACATGCATTCCAAACCTTGGAAACACGATCAGGTGTAGCTGTGCCGATGGTTTCACCCAAGGATACTTCGTAGCAACCTAGATCAATTAACTTTGCACTGACTTCAGCAACCTTAGATGGATCAATTGGACCTTCATAGGGGCAGTCGACGATACATGAAACGTATCCGCGTACTTTAATATCATGTTGTTGAGCAAACTGTAATACATCAGCAAACTTCTCAAAACTTTCCTCAATTGAACAATTTATATTCTTTTGAGTGAAGCTTTCAGAAGCAGCGGTGAAAACCGCAACTTCTTTACAGCCTACAGCTAAAGCTGATTCGAATCCCTTAAGGTTTGGTGTCAGTAAGCTGAACTGGATATCTTCATCATGTGGTAGGCTAGCATAGAGTTGATCACTTTCTGCCATTTGAGGTACCCACTTTGCAGATACACAAGAACCGACTTCGATATTCTTCAAACCAGTTTTCATCAAATCAAGAATAAGATTGCGTCTGTCTTCGAATGTTAAGGGTGTTTTTTCATTCTGAAGACCGTCACGAGGTCCAACTTCAACGATTTTCACAAAATTATCGTGATTTAGTGTGGTTTGATTGGTTGTTTTCATCATGCCGCATTCTCCTCAGCAGCTTGAAACTCAACCAGCTCATCACCAGCTTTCACTTGATCACCTTGTTGGAAATAAGCTGCGACTACGACACCATCAAATGGTGCACGTATAGCGTATTCCATTTTCATTGCTTCTAACGTTAATAACACTTCATCTTTTTTTACACGTTGATTTGCTGAAACAAATACTTGTGTCACTGCACCCGGCATTGGTGCTTTTAGATTTGAGTCAGATGAAGATTGATCATTTGTATTAAAATTAGGTTTGATGAGTTCAAATTTAAAAGTCTGCCCATTTTTAAATAGGGTGACCGCATAATTGGTTTTTTTAAAACTGATTTTCTCTTGACCGAAAGAGGTATAGATCGCCATGAGATTTTCATTGAGCAACTGACCTGAGATAGCGTAGCTTTCGCCATCAAGCTGTGCTTCGAACCCTTGTGAAGTTGAGATAAATTCAACTTGATACGTTTGTCCGAGATGTTCAAGTTTTATCGGTGTACGCGCATCAACATTACTTCTCCACAGGGGTTTTGCTTTCCAAACTGGATGGCTTGTACGCTTGGATTCATTTAACTGAGAATGCAGTTCAATAAATGCTGCTGTGACAATTGTTTCAGACGAAGAAGGAGTAGTGGTTTTAAATAGGAACTCATCTTCGCGCTGAATTAAATTAGTATCTAGGTTGGCATTTTTGAAAGAGTCACATGCCACTAAGCGATCTAAAAATGCAATATTGTTGCCTAAGCCTTCGACATGAAAGTGGCTCAAAGCATGATGCATTTGGACGAGTGCTGCTTCACGATTTTCTCCCCATACGATGAGTTTAGCAATCATTGGATCATAGAACGTTGTGATCTCATCACCTTGCACAATGCCACTATCAACACGGACACATTCATTTTGAGTCGGATAATGTAGATAATTAATTTTTCCAATTGCTGGGAGAAATCCTTTCTCTGGCTCTTCTGCATAAACACGAGCTTCAAGTGCATGGCCATGAATTTTTAATTCAGACTGTTGTTTTGGCAAAGGTTCACCATAAGCAACACGTAATTGCCATTCAACCAAATCTTGTCCTGTGATCATTTCCGTCACAGGGTGTTCAACTTGAAGGCGAGTGTTCATTTCCATGAAGTAAGCTGTACCATCTTGCTCAACAATGAACTCAACCGTTCCAGCACCGACATAGTCTACTGCTCGGGCAGCATTAATCGCAGCTTCACGCATCGCTTCGAGTTTAACTTCGGCCATTTTAGGGGCTGGGGCTTCCTCTAGGACTTTTTGGTGACGGCGCTGCACAGAGCAATCACGTTCAAAGAGGTGAACATAATTGCCATGTTTGTCACCAAAAACTTGCACTTCAATATGACGAGGATTGACAACATAACGTTCAATTAGAACGTCATCATTGCCAAAGCTTGATTTCGCTTCACTTTTGCATGAGTTCAGTGCAGGAAGAAAGTCTTCAGCACGCTCAACTAAGCGCATGCCTTTACCACCACCACCTGCACTGGCTTTAATCAGTACAGGATAGCCAATCTGATCAGCTTGTTGTTTTAAGAAATCTGCATCTTGATTGCTACCATGATACCCGGGGGTGAGAGGTACACCTGCTTTTTCCATTAATGCTTTAGATGTTGCCTTTAAACCCATGGCTAAGATGGCAGCCACTGGAGGCCCTATAAAGGTGATGTTGTTTTTTTCACAAGCTTCCGCAAATTGATCATTTTCAGATAGGAAACCATAACCTGGATGGATGGCTTCAGCCCCTGTTTTAAGTGCAGCTTGAATAATACGATCTGCTTGTAAATAACTTTGTGCAGCAGGGGATTCACCAATATAAATAGCTTCATCCGCTAATTTGACATGCTGCGCTTGGGTATCTGCATCTGAGTAAACTGCAACCGTTGCGATACCTAATTTTTGTGCACTACGAATCACACGACATGCAATTTCGCCACGGTTTGCAATGAGAATTTTTTTAAACATATAGAATCCCTTTTTATTGTTCTGCCGTTGCTTGAATCCATGCTGGGCTTTGTTTATTTAAAAAAGCAGTTAAGCCATTTTTGGCTTCATCACCTTGACGTACGTGCGCAATGTGTTGAGCGGTTTGAATCAGTAAATCTTCTGTGACTTCTTGATGATCAACTAAATGAATCAAAGACTTTGATGCAGCTTGAGCTTCAGGGCCACCAAGCAAAATTGCATCAATGATTTCCGATACGGTGGCATCCAACTGTTCTGGCTGACAAACTTCATGGACGAGACCAATATGCTTTGCTTGTTCAGCAGAAATACGTTCAGCAGTGAGAAAATATCGAGATGCTTGACGAGCACCGATGGCACGGATCACGTATGGACTAATCGTTGAAGGTGCTAAACCTAATCTCACTTCTGAAGTGGCAAACTTAGCATCAGTGGAAGCCACACAAATATCGCATGCTGAAGCAAGCCCCATGCCGCCGCCAAATGCAATACCATGGACACGTGCAATAGTCGGTTGTTTCAGCGTGGCTAAACTTTGTAACATTTTGGCAAGTTTCAAAGCATCCTCTTCATTTTCCACTTTTGATGCTTGACCTGCTTGCTTCATCCAATTAAGGTCCGCACCTGCAGAAAAGCTTTTACCACGACCTGCCAAAACGACAACACGAACGTCATCATCAGCATTTAAAGTTGTGAAACAGTGATTCAGCTCTTCTATCACTTGTGTATTGAATGCATTGTGTAATTCAGCACGATTAATCCAAACGGTCGCAACTTGGCGTTCAATTTCAAGCTGTAAAAATTCATAACTCATTTCATTTTCTCCTTACATGCGGAACACGCCGAACTGAGTTGGTTCAATGGGTGCATTCAATGCAGCAGCCAAACTCAGACCTAAGACATGACGTGATTCTGCTGGATCAATCACGCCGTCATCCCATAAACGTGCAGATGCATAATAAGGATGTCCTTGCTTTTCAAATTGATCACGATAAGGTTGTTTGAATTGATCTTCTTCTTCAGCTGACCAAGTTTCACCACGTTGCTCAATTTGATCACGCTTAATCGTGGAGAGAACACTAGCAGCTTGTTCACCGCCCATCACGGAAATACGTGAATTCGGCCAAGTCCATAAGAAGCGAGGAGAATATGCTCGACCGCACATTCCATAGTTGCCTGCACCAAAAGAACCACCGACCACCAAGGTGATTTTAGGAACATTTGCGGTCGCTACTGCCATGACCAATTTAGCTCCATTTTTGGCAATACCTTCATTTTCATATTGGCGACCGACCATGAAACCGGTGATATTTTGGATAAAGAGCAGTGGAATATTGCGTTGCGTACACAGTTCAATGAAATGCGCACCTTTCTGAGCAGACTCTGAAAATAAAATTCCGTTATTGGCAATGATTCCGACCTTCATGCCGTAGATAGATGCAAAACCTGTAATTAAGGTTGTACCAAAACGAGCCTTAAATTCATCAAGTCTTGAACCATCCACGATACGTGCAATCACTTCACGGATGTCAAAGGGTTTGCGTGAGTCACTCGGAATGACACCATAGAGTTCTTCAGCACTATAAAGTGGTTCTTCAATTTCGGTCTTAAATGCTTTCGGTTCGATATTTAGGTTTTGAACAATATTGCGTGCAATTTGAATCGCATGTTCATCACTTTCTGCAAGATGATCTGCGACACCAGATAAACGGGTATGAACATCGCCACCACCAAGGTCTTCAGCAGTCACAACTTCACCTGTTGCAGCTTTTACCAAAGGTGGACCACCGAGGAAAATCGTACCTTGAGTGCGGACAATAATTGTTTCATCGGACATGGCAGGGACATATGCGCCACCCGCAGTACAACTGCCCATGACTACGGCTATTTGTGCAATACCTTTACTCGACATGCGTGCTTGGTTGTAAAAAATTCGTCCAAAATGATCGCGATCAGGGAATACTTCATCCTGCATTGGTAGAAATGCACCGCCTGAGTCGACCATATAAATACAAGGAAGATGATTTTGTTCAGCAATTTCTTGTGCACGTAAATGTTTTTTTACAGTTAAAGGATAATATGTACCCCCTTTAACCGTTGCATCATTGGCAACGATCATGCATGTCACACCATGCACTTGACCAATACCTGCAACCACACCTGCGGCTGGTACATCGTCAGCATAAACTTGATAAGCAGCGAGTTGACCAATTTCAAGAAAGGCAGTTCCTGCATCAATGAGTTGATCAATGCGCTCACGCGGTAATAATTTGCCACGTGCTAAATGCTTCTGACGTGCTTTTTCTCCACCACCTAAGGCAATGGTTTGAGCTTGTTTTTTTAAGTCTGCGACCAATTCAAGCATTGCAGCTTGATTGATTTTAAACTCTTCACTACGTGGATTGATTTTACTTTTAATTTCGTTCATCAATGACTTCCTTGTATTAACTTGAATTATTTGGTTTCGTTGAATAACTCACGACCAATTAACATGCGTCGAATTTCAGAAGTTCCTGCACCGATTTCATAGAGTTTGGCATCACGCCACAATCGACCTGTGCTGTAATCATTGATATAACCATTGCCCCCAAGGGTTTGAATTGCTTCACCAGCCATCCAGGTTGCTTTTTCAGCTGAGTAGAGAATGGCACTTGCTGCATCTTTACGTAAACCACGATCATGATCAGCTTTATCACATGCTGCACCCACGGCATAAACCAAAGCCTTGCTTGCCAACCATGTAGAATACATATCCGCAATTTTGCCTTGCATGAGTTGGAATTCACCTAAACATTGACCGAATTGCTTACGTTCATGAATGTATGGGATGACCACATCTAAACATGCATCCATAATGCCTAGTGGTCCACCACTGAGAACTGCACGTTCGTAATCCAATCCACTCATGAGCACTTTTGTACCGTTACCCACACCACCCATCACGTTTTCTTTAGGCACTTTGACATTGTCAAAGAACAGGGGATAAGTATTTGAACCACGCATTCCGAGTTTGTCTAAGTGACTCCCATGACTAAAGCCTTCCATGCCTTTTTCAATAATGAAAGCAGTCATGCCTTTGGCACCAGCATTGATGTCAGTTTTGGCGTAAACCACCAGCACGTCAGCATCTCCACCATTGGTAATCCACATTTTTGAGCCATTAAGTACAAAGTGATCACCATGATCTTCAGCACGTAATTTCATACTAACGACATCTGAACCCGCATTCGGTTCAGACATTGCCAAAGCACCGACATATTCGCCAGAAATTAATTTAGGAAGATATTTTTGTTTTTGTTCTTCGCTACCATTACGGTTAATTTGATTCACACAAAGATTTGAATGTGCCCCGTATGAAAGTCCAATGGAAGCAGATGCTCGTGAAATTTCCTGCATGACAATGATATGAGCCAAATAACCCAGATTGACACCACCGTATTCTTCACTCACGGTAAGTCCAAGTAACCCCATATCACCAAATTTTTTCCATAAGTGAGCTGGAAATAAGTTGTCTTGATCAACTTGTTGAGCAATAGGTGCGATTTCCTTTGCACAGAATGCAGCTACAGAATCACGTAAAGCGATTAGTGTTTCGTCTAGTCCAAAGTCGATACTCTGTAAATTCATTTTCATTCATCCTAAAATTTAATTTTTATTTCCAGTGAAGCATTTTGTCCTTGCTTGAGAAATACAATACAGTTATTTTTTAAAAAAGTGAATATAGATTCAGAAAATGATTTATAATTCATTTTAGTTGATTGGGTGAACAATTATGAGTTATAAAAGATCCACTTTGATGCAAGAGCGTATGGAGCAAAATCGTCAATCGATATTGCAATCCGCGCGCGAACTTATTGCGGGTGGTGGTTTTAAAGATGCACAAGTGCAAGCGATTGCAGATAAATCTGGTGTCTCGAGTGGTTTGGTCTATCGCTATTTTGAGAACAAAAATCAGATTTTGATTGAAGTGCTTTCACAGGCCATCAAAGGTGAGGTCGATATTCTGAATCAGATTGCAAAAAATGATTGGACTTCGACTGAGAAGTTGACAAAGGCCGTCACTGCTTTCGTAAAACGTGCTCTGAATAGCCCTCAACTTGCATATTCACTCATGTTTGAGCCCGTAGACCCAACGATTGAGCATGAACGTTTTAGAAGTAAGCAACTGATAAAACAATCCATTAAGGAGATTCTTGCCGAAGGAAAGGTCAATGGTGAGTTCGAATTTGAAGATTTAAATACAGCTGCATTATGCGTGGTTGGTGCGATGACATTCGTTGTGATTGAACCTTTAAATCCATCGCGTAATGTGATGTTTGATGACGGTTATAAAGGTTATTTCGTTAAGCAAATTGCAGACTTTTGTGTCAATGCAGTTAAGGCAAAGGAGGAAAATTAATTTAATTCACACAAAAGGATGTCATGTTTAAACGAGTAATCGCGTAATTAATAACGAAATATTGGATTGATATAAGAAAATAGAATCAAGGAGTATGATTCAATGACGCAATTACGACTCAGTTATGCCTATGGCACCAGTGAGCAACCCTTATTGGGTATGACCATAGGCCATAAATTTGATCAAGCATGCCTACAATATGCCGATCAGGATGCTGTGGTCAGTGTGCATCAAAATGTACGTTTGACCTATCAGCAGTTACAAGAGAAAGTAAATGCTTTTGCATGTAGTTTATTAAAAATCGGTTTAGAAAAGGGAGATCGTCTAGCGATTTGGTCCCCTAATTGTGTGGAATGGACGATCGCACAATTTGCAGCCTTCAAGGCTGGAATTATTTTGGTCAACTTAAATCCTGCGTATAAAAGCTACGAGCTAGAATACGTACTCAATCGAGTATCTTGCAAAGGATTGATCATTGCATCGACCTTTAAGACGACCAATTATCAAGAAATTTTGACGCAAATTGCACCAGAAATTTTGCATACGACCAATGGCGTTTTAAATGCTGAAAAATTGCCGCATTTAAAGTATTTGATCAAAATAGATGATCAACAACATACTGGGTTTTATCGCTTTAGTGATTTATTGGCTGAACCGACTTCAGAGCAGTTAGATCAACTTAATGAGATAGCATCTGGTCTTCAATTCGATGAAACCATCAATATCCAGTTTACCTCCGGAACGACAGGTAGCCCCAAAGGGACCATGCTGACACACAATAATATTCTGAATAACGGGTATTTTGTGGGAGAGGCAATCAAACTGACTTCTCAAGATCGAGTTTGTATTTCTGTACCGTTATTTCATTGCTTTGGTATGGTGATGGGTAATCTCGCCTGTATTACACATGGATCAACCATGATCTATCCATCAGCTGTATTTAATCCTCTTGATAGTCTTAAAGCGATTGAACAAGAGAAATGTACCGCGGCATATGGTGTGCCTACCATGTTTATTGCCATGCTTGATCATGAGCAATTTGACGAATTTGATTTGACTACATTGCGTACTGGCATTATGGCTGGCAGTCCATGTCCAAAAGAAATCATGAAGCGCGTCATTGAGCGTATGCATATGCGAGATATCACGATTTGTTATGGCATGACTGAAACAGCGCCAGTAAGTGCACAAAGTTCGATCAAAGATTCGCTAGAACAACGAGTGAGCACTGTTGGTCGAGTTCATCCACATATCGAAATTAAAATAGTCGATGAACACGGTAAAGTAGTGCCTCGTGGCAAACTCGGTGAGTTGTGTGTACGAGGATACTCAGTCATGCTGGGCTATTGGGATGAAGAAGAAAAAACACGAGAAGTCGTAGATATCGCAAAATGGATGCATACCGGTGATATCGCTGAAATGGATGATGAAGGCTTTATCAAAATCAAAGGTCGCATTAAGGATGTTGTGATTCGGGGAGGTGAGAATTTATTCCCTAAAGAGATTGAAGACTTCTTATATAAACATCCTGCAGTTAGCGATGTCCAAGTGATTGGACTTCCTGACCCGAAATATGGCGAAGAGTTATGTGCTTGTATTATTTTGCATGAAGGACATGAATGTTCTGAACAAGTGATCAAAGATTACTGCAAAGCCAATATCTCACATAATAAAGTGCCACGATATGTACATTTTCTTAAAGAGTTCCCAATGACTGCTTCTGGTAAGGCTCAGAAGTTTAAACTCCAAGAATATATGCGTGAGCAACTCAATATTTTTGATGAGAGTGCTTAATCGTCATTGAGTAATATTTTTAACTTCAAGCTAGAAAAACAACAAAGCCGAACTTAGTTCACTAAGTTCGGCTTAATTTTAAAAAATAGTAGAAGAGCGATATGGCAAAGAATTTTGATCACCCAAAAATCGTAGAAAACTATGATGAACATATCAGACAGCTGATACCAGGATATGAACTGATGCATCTACATATACTGGCGCTACTTGAAACTCATCTCAAAGAAGAAGCTAAAATTGCCATTGTCGGGTGCGGAACAGGGTTTGAACTGAATTATTTATTAGATCATTTTCCTAAGGCGGAGTTTGTTGTGTTTGATCCATCGTCAGCGATGCTTGAAAAAACAAAACAGATCGTTCAGTTTAAGCAGCAAATGCACCGAGTCATAATTCTGCAAGGTGACACGACGGTGCTCCAGAAATATCCTGAAAATTTTGATGCAGTATTGAGTATTTTGGTTTTTCATTTTGTTTCACATGCATACAAAAAGAGTTTTTTAGGTGATATTTACCATGCTTTGAAACAAGATGGCGTGGTTCTGAGTTTCGATCTGATGCAATTCGAAGAACCAAATGATCAGTTAGTATTAAAAAATTTGGTGACAAAAATAGGATTAAATGAAAAACAAAGTCAGGTCATGTTGGAAAGAATACATGATGACTTTAATTTAATGACAGTGAAAGAGATGAAGAATCTATACCTTCAGGCTGGTTATCAAAATTTAAGAACTTTCTGTCAAATGTCTAATTTTTATGGATTAAAAGCAGTAAAGTGATAATTTCATATTTAGAATAACCTATTCATTTTATCTTATATGAAAATCGTACAAATGGTTATATATCTAAAATGAAAAAGGATTATGATAAAAGTATTGTTTTATGAATATAAGGATTGTTCATGACCACAGAGACTCAATTTCCACAAACTTCTAATCGTGGAATCGCGGTATACAGTAATAACGCTGAAGCGATTGGTAATACACCGCTCATTCGCATTAATCGTGTAATACAGGGTGGGGCTACAGTTCTTGCCAAAGTCGAAGCACGTAACCCAGCATTTTCAGTAAAATGCCGTGTTGGTGCTGCTTTGATTGCAGATGCAGAACAACGTGGTGTGCTTAAAGCAGGAATGCATATTGTTGAACCTACGAGTGGTAATACCGGAATTGCGCTAGCTTTTGTTGCTGCTGCTAAAGGTTATGACATCACACTGACCATGCCTGCAAGTATGAGTATCGAGCGCCGTAAAGTACTCAAAGCATTGGGTGCTCATTTAGTATTAACCGATCCTGCTAAAGGGATGAATGGTGCTGTACAAGAAGCAGAACGTTTAGTTGCTGAGAACCCAGAGCTTTATTATTTACCTCAGCAATTTGAAAACCCAGCAAATCCTGCCATTCATGAAACTACAACTGGACCTGAAATTTTTGAAGCAACGGGTGGTAAGGTTGATATTTTAGTGGCTGGTGTAGGTACGGGAGGTACGATCTCTGGTATTTCGCGTTATTTTGAGAAAGTTAAAAATCAAACCCTTTACTCAGTTGCAGTTGAACCAGCAGACTCACCAATTATTGGACAAGCGAAGCGTGGCGAAACACTGACTCCGGGACCACATAAAATCCAAGGCATTGGTGCAAACTTTATTCCTAAGAACCTAGATTTAGATTTGGTGGATGAAGTTATCGCGGTTGAAAATCAAACAGCAATTGATTTTGCTCGTCAATCTGCAATCAAAGAAGGGATTTTTGTGGGTATTTCAAGTGGTGCAGCATTAGCGGCCGCTCATGAACTTGCTCAACGTCCTGAAAATGCAGGTAAAACCATAGTGGTGATTTTACCTGATGCTGGAGAGCGCTATTTATCTTCAGTTTTATTCGAAGATATATCAGCAGATTAATGAGAAAGTCAAAGCATTCTAAAAAAACGGTCTTCATGGCCGTTTTTTTGTGATTTATTCGATTCAAACAATTTTAAACTCTTCTTAAGTTACCAATCATTTTAAATTTATTACATCACACGACTATTTTCACAGTTTTGAACGCGATATCTTTAAGCGAATTTTTTCTAATAAAAAAATGAATGAACGACTTTAATCATCCTATTTATATTATCGGCGCTGGTGTTGCAGGATTAAGTTGTGCTCAGCATTTAAAATCAGCAGGATTTAATGTTGTTGTTTTAGAAGCACGTGATCGTATAGGTGGGAGAATACATACACAAAACATTGATGGTCATTGTTTTGACCTTGGTGCATCATGGATACATGGTATTGATAATAATCCGATATGGAAAATTGCAGAGTCCAATCGGATAAGTACTCAAGTTTTTAATTATGATCAAGTGGATTATTTTCATGCCAATGGTCAGCCATTTACCGAACAAGAGAGCTTAGAATTTGAAAAATGCCTTCGTGATGTTCAGAAGGTTTTTCAAAATACATCAATAGAGCAGGATATCTCCGCTTTTGAGCAACTTGAGAATGTTTTAGGAAAGATACGTTTTCAACTTCATTATTTTGATCGAGACGTCATCACACAAAAAATTAAGCAGTATTACTCAAGGCTTGCCAATGATCCTTTTGCGACTGATTTAGAGCAATTAGCCCATAATTTTATGGATTTTGAAGGCTACTTCTCAGGCGATGAAGTGATATTTCCAAAAGGTTATGAACAGATTGTTAAAGTTCTGGCTACTGATTTAGAGATTCATACGAATGCAGATATTGTTGAAATCGATCATGACTCTCATCAAGTGCAGATAAAAACAGCATGTGGACAGCTTTACATAGGTTCTCAAGTTGTGGTGACAGTTCCACTCGGTATTTTAAAGCAAGATAAAATTAAGTTTGAGCCGCCTTTGCCTAGTGGATTAGTCCGATCGATTCAAAAGCTGGGTTTTGGATCTTTCAATAAAATATTTATACAATTTTCAAAAGCTCTAGAATTTAATGGGAATGCACTTAAACACAATACGGCATTTTTTTGGGATGAGCGTGAGCTGTATAGTATTTTAGATTTTAGTCGTTTATATAATAAACCGACTTATCTACTTCTCGTTGGAGGTACAAAGTCAGAATGGGTTGATCAAGCAACGGAGCAACTGGTGCATGAATATATCAAGAAAATATTGAAGATTTGCATGCACTCCAATGAAATTCAGAACATCATAATTACCCGCTGGGGAAGTGATCCGTTTAGTTTAGGTTCATTTAGTTTTCCAAAAGTTGAACATACTAAAGATGATGTAGAGATCTTTAAAAAAGAGCATCCAGCGCAAGTATATTTTGCAGGTGAACATTGTCATACCGATTATGCAGGCACTGTGCATGGTGCATATCTGTCAGGTCGTGATACTGCTAATTTAATTATTCGTAGTGGCTTAAATATAAAGCTGTAACTGATGTACAGTTACAGCTTTATTTAGTTAGTATGAGTGAGTTGAGAAATTAACCTGAACTCACATTAATACATGTCCATATTCTTCGCGAAGTTTTCTTTTTAGCATTTTTCCAGTGCCGCTAAGGGGTATGGCATCGACAAAAATCACTTTATCTGGAGTTTGCCATTTAGCAATTTTATCGGCATAGTAATCAATGAGTTGTTGTTCAGTGATTTGGCTATTAGGATGTTTAACGGCGATTAAGACAGGTCTTTCATCCCACTTTGGATGTTGTGCTGCGATGACCGCAGCCATCGCAATTTCTGGGTGACCCATTGCGATATTTTCAAGCTCTACAGAAGAGATCCATTCTCCACCAGATTTAATCAAGTCTTTGGCACGATCACTAATATGCAGATAGCCATCAGCATCTATAGACGCAATATCTCCAGTATCAAACCATCCATCACTGGTCAATGGTGAGTCGGACTGACCAAAGTATTTGTCAACAATCCAATGTCCTTTGATTTGTAAATTACCAATAGTCTTACCATCATGTGGAACAAGATCGGTTCCTCTTTCTTCAGACACTAAACGAATCCTGACTCCAAACGGCGGGCGACCTTGGGAAAGACGTAGATTTGCTTGTTGATCCTGAGAAAGTTGTTTATGTTTGGCTTTGAATTGATTGGCAGTGCCAAGTGGACTAGCTTCAGTCATCCCCCATGCATGAATGGTTTCACAATCATATACATCACGGAATGTCGCTAACATGCTTGGTGGGCAAGCCGAGCCACCAATGACATTACGTTTTAAAGAGGTCAGTGAACTGTTCATTGCTTTTGCAGCAATCAACAAGCTTTGCCAAATGGTAGGAACACCAAGTGCAACAGTCACTTCATATTGATCAATGAGTTTAACTAGACTCTCACCATCAAGACCCGGCCCTGGTAATATAATTGAAGCACCTACCATCGCTGCGGCATAAGGTGTTCCCCATGCATGAACGTGAAACATTGGAACTACAGGTAAAATAATATCTTTGGCTGATAGATTGAGTGAGTCAGGTAAGCTGGCCGCTAAACTGTGAAGAACAGTTGAGCGATGAGAATAGAGAGCACCTTTAGGATTGCCTGTTGTTCCGGAGGTATAACATAGTGAACTTGCAGTGGTTTCATCAAATTCAGGCCATGTATATTCTGCAGTTTGACCCGCAATTAAATCATCGTAGAACAAGACTTCGGGTAAGGATTGACGAATCTTTTCATCAGGTGCATCTAAGCAGATGAAATGTTGCACCAGTGGAATATGTGCTTTTATTCCTGTAATCAAAGGTAGGAATGTTTTATCAAAAATAATCGCTTTATCTTGTGCATCATTAATAATGAAAATCAGTTGTTCTGGAAATAATCTTGGGTTAATGGTGTGACAGATTAAACCACTACCAGAAATAGCATACCAAGCCTCTAAATGACGATGATTGTTCCAAGCTAATGTTGCAATACAATCGCCGTGAATGAGTTTAAGTTCATTTAATGCCTTTGCACCACGTTTAGCATTATCCGATACATCGCCCCAATTGGTTTCGTAAAGTGAGCCATCGGTGTTTTTTGAAACGATCAGGGTGTCTTTATGAAATTCAGCAGCATGTTCTAGTAAACTGCTGATTAATAAAGGTTGAAACATCATACGTCCGTGCATGCAAAGCTCCTTCTATTGATCATTTAAGTTGTTATTTTGAGTTGATTATACTTATGTAAGGTGAGTGCTCACGATTAACGTAACACTCACTGATGACCTAGAAATACACTAAATTATGCAGTCAGTAAAGAACCAACTAATTTACGGATTGAAACCAAAGGTTTACGCTCTGGAATGATGACCCCAGCAGTTTTAAGGTCTGACACGAGTTCAGCGCGGAAGTCATTATAGTCAACCTCTGCTGCATGACGTTGACCGCCTTCAAAGTTGTAATGTGGATGATCTAACTCATGCTGAATCGCTTTTTTCATATCAGCAGGACGTTTATATTTTCCTAAGATTTCCTGACATGCCAAATTGGCTTGATGATCTGAAATTGGCCAAATACAACCTAGTGGCTGGAATAAACCAATGAAATAAAGATTGTCATGTTCTGCATGCATCATTTTACGGTAAAGCGGTAATTTTTCAGCATGTTGTAAATCTATAAAATCTTTATCGAAGAAAGGGAAGACGGTCCAGAAACCAGTACAACAACAAATAATATCAAACTCTTGTTGAGTACCATCGACGAATTCTACAATTTTACCATTGAGACGCTTGATCGCTGGTTTTGGTTTGATTTTACCGTGACGCACATAGTCAATGAAGTCAGAGTTCGCCGTTGGATGTTGTGTCAGCATCGGTTTGTCATTTACAGGCAAGCCAAAATCTGCGTAATTTCCACTGAATGCTTTTACCAATTTGGTCAGAATTTTTTGGCGCATTTTGGGCGGAAGTTTTTCCATTGACTTGACGAGTATGTCTGCGGGATGTCCAAACATAAATTTTGGAACAAACCATTGTGGACTGCGCATCGATATATACACATCTTTTGAGACACGTGCTGATTCTACGGCAACATCACAGCCTGAATTACCTGCACCAATGACTAAAATTTTCTTTCCACGCCAGTCGTCATTTACACCTTTAAAATCATGTGAATGCATCCACTTGCCAGTAAATTCACCTTCATACTCAGGGTATTTCGGTTTCCAGTGATGACCATTGGCAACCATTAAATAGTCATATATTTTCTGTTGTTCTTTACCTTGATCATCGGTGTAATCCACCACCCATTTTTTATTTTCATTTTTATGAATATGGTTAATAGTGTGATGAAATTTAATTTTGTCATATACACCAAAATGTTTGGCATAATTTTCAAAATACTGCTGCAAATGATCATGTCGTGGATAATCAGGGTAACTGTCTGGCATTGGATAATCTTCATATTCAGACATTGTACGCGAGCTAATAATGTGTGTATTCTCATAGACTGAAGAATGACCAGTTTTAGAATTAAACACCCAATTCCCACCGACTTTGTCATTCTTCTCGAAGATATCGTATGCAATACCATTTTGTTGACAATTTTTAGCAGCCGTAATTCCTGACGGACCTGCACCAATGATACAGACTGTGTTCATATTCATATCCTTGAATGATGTTCTTTTTATTCATAGCCAACTATAGTTGGTTTTATGACTATAATCGATTTATTTTTAAACAGCAAGACAGGGGATTTGTTTAAATGCTTTTTGATGAAATTAAGCTTCCTGTACAAAAAAGAAGTAAAGCAAGGTTAGAACTTGTACTAGAAACAACAAAGAAAATATTAGAAGAACAAGGCATCAATCACTGTACTATTCCCGAAATTGCAGCACAGTCCGATCTTCCTAAGATTACGATTTATCAATACTTTCCAACAGTTAATCATTTGTTCAGCATATTGGTGAAACGTTATTTAGATGAACTGCAGGCCTATGTTTTGTTTAAAAATGAGTGCTATCAAACTTGGTCAACACGTGATATTTGTTTTGATCTAATTTCTAAGGTGGCTGAGTTCTACAATTCAAATCCTGCTGCAAGTATTTTGATTTTGGGTGGGCCAGTACATGTTGATGGTTTTAATTTACAGGAAATCGTCATTGAGAAGATTGCTCATGATTTACAAGCGGTATTTGAGCAGAAAGTACATCCGCTGAAATTGAATAGAAAAGAGGAAGCGGTGTATCTGGTTGAAATGGTTTTTGCATTAATGAAACACAGCTACTATCAGCATCAACAAGTCACTGATGACATTCTAAAAGAATGCCATTTCATCAGTGAATTTTACTTAAGCAGTAAGGGATATAACTACCAACTTTAAAAGTTTATTTTAGTTTTTCCAAAAAATGTTGATGCGCTGCGATGAGTTGATCAAAAACGGGCGAATGAAATAGATCGAAGTGACCGCAGACGAACTCACGATATTCACCTTGTTTTAGTTTTTGTGCGAGTTTACGTGTTGCTTTGACAGGAATAAGTGAATCTAGTTCCGCACCTGACACAAAAACAGGGCATTGAATTTTATGAACGATCATTGTTGGTCGGTATAAACCAATGGTTGCAACGATTCGAGCTGGTACAGCATTTTTCCAATGCATCCCGTCTGGAATCAGTCGATAATAGGCATCATAGCAATCTTCACCCGCCAAAATGGCAAACCGATCTTTTGCAACTACAGGCATGGTTTTGAGTCTACCTATTTTTGCTAGGGCTAAATCTTGTAATGCAATCATGGTTGCAGGCAATAAATATTTTTTCGGATACAGTGTCAAGCTCGCTAAACCATCAACGTGTGGAAAATTAGAGATCACTGCTTTAAAGGTGTGTTCACTTGCTAATGTTAGAACATGCGCACCACTGAACGAATACCCCCATAAAATGATATTTTTTTTCGGGATGTAGAATCGGGTTTGAATATAGTCGATAACGACTTTCCAATCCTGAAGTTGACTATTTTTATCAACAAGATGCTGAACAGGACCACTGCTTAATCCAAAACCAGAATGATCAAATACGCATACGTTATATCCCAATTCTGCATAAGTTTCAGCGAAAGAGTTTAAGCCACAGCTTTTTTCTCCACCTAAGCCATGAGCCATAATGATGATACTAGAATCTTTTGTGATCGGCACTGGCATATAAAAATCCGCTTGGATTTGATAGTTGCCATTCGGAATAAGTAATTCTTGAGTTTGCATCGTGGTTATCCTTAACACTTTTTTATTTTTAAAACCCAACTCAGGTTGGTTTAAGCATATCGTTATGCAGTATAAAAGTCTATTTGATGTCAAATCGTTCAGAAAATTTTAAGCCTGATTGATTTAAATACATTTTTATTCGATGTATTCGTATGAGTTTTTTCTATCGCAAGCAATGTTTCGCCTTAATCTTGAGCTATTTCATTTTGGTCAATCTATTTCCAGTACATGGTGCAGTCGACATGAAATTGATTCAATTAGGCTTAAATTCAAAAGGAGTGTTCTATTTAAAAGATGCATTTTGGCCAAGTGTGGTCGGGCATGAATGGGTTAAATATGTGCTAATCGCGATGTACTGCAGTATGCTGATATCTGCAGTCATGGTTGCTCATCCCAAATCGAGAAATCAACGTTTGGAAACCTCTAAAAATTACATCACAATTTTTGCAGTTGCTTTAATTTCAATTATTTTAATAGCGTTGTTCAAATCACAGTCGAACTTGATGTGTCCATGGGATGCAGCTCAACCTCAGGGAATGACAATTGTCTGGAGTCTCAGTAGTAAAGTTGGGCATTGTTTTCCTGGAGGTCATGCTTCTGCAGGTTTTGCATTATTGAGTGGGTATTTTGTGTTCAGGAACAAAAAAACACAATTAGCTCAATTTTACTTATTGAGTGCAATTCTCTTGGGAATGTTTATGGGATGGACGCAAATGCTTAGAGGTGCACATTTTTTGAGTCATAATCTTTGGACAGGTTGGTTGATTTGGATGTTCAATGTCGTAATATTTAGTCTAAAAGATAAGGCTAAATTAGCCTAAGCAATTAATGTAGTTTAATTTCCACTCTCACCAATAAACCACCTAATTGAGGGCTGCGATCAAAGATAAGATTGCCCCCCATACGTTCTACAGCTTTTTCAACAATTGATAAACCTAAGCCACTACCAATTTCTTGATGTTGCTCGACTCGATAAAATCTTTTTTTAATACGTTCATAGAGATCTGCTGAAATTCCTGGGCCACTATCTTCGACTTGAATGATAGCTATATCATTCTCTTGAAATGTCGAAACATTAATGATGCCATTGGGAGGCGTGTATTTAATCGCATTCTCTATTAAGTTGGTTAATATTGAATCTATAGCAGATGAGTAATTTATAATTTGAACGTGTTCATAACGTTCCATACCTAAATCGATTTCTTTGGCTAAAGCTAAATGAATCAATTGTTCAATAGATTGATAAGCACGTTCATCTAACCGAATACTCATTTTTTTCTCGTTACTGGCATTCAATGAATCTTGTTGAGCGAGATTTAAAAGCTGTCCGACCAAATGCTGAGTTCGGTGTAAACCATTATTCATTTTGATTAACGATTCGTGATGGGGGAGCTCTTTGAGTAAAATTTTAGTTTGAAGATTTAATGCTGTAATTGGTGTTCTTAATTCGTGAGCGGCGTCTGCAATAAATTGTTTTTGTTCTTGTTGGGCATCAGAGATCCTTTGAAATAATTGATTGATCGCTTGAATGCTGGGTACTAGCTCAATAGGGTACTGTTGAGGGTCGATTACGGTCAGCTCATTTGGTTTACGTGTACTTAATTCGGATTTAAATTGCTCAAATGGAGCAAAATTTCTTCTAATCATAAAACCTAAGCCATAAATCGCGAAGGGCATAATGATTAAATAAGGTAAAAACATGTTGATTGCGAGCTCTATGGCTAAAGCTTGTCGAACAGAGTCTTGTTGGCTCACTTGAACTTGAACAGTTTTCAATGGAATCACATAGGTATGCCATTTACCATAATGATTAGTGTGATGATAAAAACCTGACTTTGCGACTGGCTCAACCAACTGTTTAAACTTTTCATGTAAATGTGATTGTTGGTCATAGGCCCAAACATCTACAAATAAATCTTCTTCATGGTACTGTTTTAAATGTGAAAATTTACTCTTTACAGGATCTGGATTAAATTTTGCAACGCGCTCTGCCAGATTTTTCAGCTGAGCATCAAGTATTTCATTTGTTTCCTCTAAAGCTGTTCTATAGGCTGAAAAAACCAATATACATCCCATCACCACACTAAAAATTGAGGTAAATACAACAAGTTGCTTTTGTAAAGAGTAGGGTTGCGTCATGTATCAATTCTTGTTTTATGGTGTAGGCTGACCTAGCCGATAACCTAATCCTCGCACATTACGTATAAAATTTTTACCTAATTTTGAGCGTATGCGATGAATATAGACTTCAATGGTATTACTGCTGATTTCATTTTCAATATCATACAGTTTTTCTTCAAGATTAGACTTCGAAAAAATCTTATTTGGATAAGTTAAGAGTGGAATTAATAAAGCCCACTCACGGTTTGAAAATTCAACCGTCTGATTTTCAAAACTCGCGATATGTTGTTCAAGATCTAACCTGAGTCCGCCAAATTCTAAAATTTGTTTTATCTGAGATGTATTTTGTTGAGATGTACGTCTGAGTATGGCGTGAATACGCGCTAATAACTCCTCAAACTCGTATGGTTTTACTAGATAATCATCAGCGCCTTGATTTAATCCATCGATACGGTGCTGAAGTTGATCTCTTGCTGAAATAATGAGTACAGGAATTGAAGGAAATAGTGAGCGAAGATGTTTGAGTACTTGCATGCCATCCATCATAGGTAATCCAAGATCGAGCAGCACTAAATCAAATGCTTGTTGATTTAATTGTTTTATGCCATCGATGCCATTATTGACCCAGACTACTTCAAATGATTGATATTGGAGCAACTTTTGAGATGACTCTGCAATCATAAAGTCATCTTCAATCATCAGGATTTTATTCATATTAGGCTCTGTTCTATAATTGAGGTTTGCATTGTTGGCTGAGGTCTAATGCGGGTTGTAATGTTGTAGTATGAATATTCAATAAACTTAGCATGGTGTGAAAGACATTGTCTTGGCTAAGTGCATCATTCTTCTGAGATTTAATGCATCGTACAGTTGACGCTTCATGTTTTCGCCATGCTGTTGAAAACCACATGATCATCGGCACATGAGTTTGTTGTGATGGTGCAATTTGATAAGGCGCGCCGTGTAAATACATTCCATGTTCACCCGTGGATTCACCATGATCTGATAAATACCATAAAGCGGATTGAAATTGAGTTTGTTTGTTTAATAAATTGATTGACGAAGCGAGAATATGGTCTGTATATACAATTGAATTATCATAAGTATTGATCAGAGCTTGTTGACTACATCCTTGAATTGCGCTGGTGTTACAAGTCGGCTGAAAGGGTGTGTATTGATGAGTGGACCGTTTATAGTAAGCTGGGCCGTGACTTCCCATTTGATGGAGTACGATAAGTCTTGGCGTTTTATCATTTTTGGGAATGGCTTGAATATAGGCATTAAGGCTATCAATCAATATTTCATCTTTACATTCACCCTTAGAATCGCACCATTGCTTATGAATAGATTCGGGAATTTCATAACGCTCAACCCGATTACAAACCTCTTTGCATCCTGAATTGTTATTGATCCACGTTACTTTGTAGCCCGCACGTTGAATAATATCGAGTAAGTTCTCCCGTTGTCTTGCGACTTTTTCTGTATATGCTTGTCGAGTCATACCAGAAAATAAACAAGGTACGGATACCGCCGTTGCAGTACCACAGGAACTGACGTTACGAAAATTGATTATATTTAATTTGCTTAATTCTGGATTTGTAGCTCGATCATATCCATTCAACTGAAAACTTTCTGCACGTGCTGTTTCTCCTATCACTAAAACCATCAGTTTTGGAGTTTGATGGGTCGCCGTTTGAATAAATTGGTGTGCATCACGTCCGTAGGGTTGAATTATAGTATTTTTGGGAGGTTGAAGATGTTTATAATAACTGAAGGACGCTGCAACGACATTTTGAGGGCTGATCATTCCTTTCAACTCTCTGTTTTCTCTAAAAATAGCTGCATAGTCAACATAATATAAATAAGCGCAACCTAACACTAAAATTAAACTGATTGCACTGTGTAACATTTTCCTGCAAAGGGTATGAGAAAACGTTGATTTTTTGATATTCACCCAATAAATAAAAAAAAGAGGCGCTAAAATAAAAAATACAACCCAAATAAATAATCTTATATTTATCAGATCAAATGCTTCCATCGTATTGGTTTGCATCATATTTTGAATCTGATCAGCATTAATAATAATGCCTAAACTACTTACAAAATATGCAGACATACCGCCTAATACAATCCAGATACTTGCAAATATCTTTACGTTCAATCTCCAATGAATAAGGTTGAAAATAAAAAAATAAGCAGCTGTGATTAAGACAGATGAACCTATTAAAAAAAGAATTGCTGGGTAACCTTGATAAGGTGTGAGTGAAGTAAGTTGTTTGTAGAACGCAATATTTAAACCAATGCCAACCCATACTGAGAGTACTAAATTGAATAGTGCTAGGCTTATCGTTGGTTTTTTCCATTGCTGAATGATAGATGTGTAGCGCATACGATGAGTTCTAATATTTAACTACGCTGAGATTAGGTTTTATTTCTTAAAATTTACTGAATAAATGATTGAAGTCTAGGACATAAAAAAAGCCAGACTGGTGGAGCAATCTGGCAAAGCGTCTAGATGAGTCACCCGTGACAAGTGATGTTTCCTGAGTTCAGGTTTGAGTTGTTCCGAACTTAAGCCTGAATAAATTCAGCCACAGCTCGGTTAAACGCCTGTGGTTGTTCAACATTAGAAATGTGCGAAGCATTAATCTCAACAAGTTGACTACCCGCAATCGCGGCTTGCATAAACTGACCATCTGCCACAGTGGTCACAGGGTCTTGTTGACCTGCAATAATCAATACACGAATCGAAATCTGTTTGAGTTGTTCACGCACATCCGCCTTAGCCAAAGCTTCACAGCAGCTTGCATAACCTTCAGGGCTGCCAGCTCCTAAGTCGTTTGAAAGTTTTTCAATCACTGCTGGGTTGCTTTGGATAAAGGGATCTGTAAACCAACGACCTGCAGCCGTTGATGCAATCGGTGCTAAACCTTGTTCACGAACCAATACGGCACGATCATTCCAAGCATTTTCATTGCCAATTTTAGCGGCGGTATTACACACAATCACATGACTAAAGCGTTGAGGATGATTGATTGCTAACCATTGACCTGTCAAACCACCCATCGAAATACCACAGAATGCAGCTTTTTCAACATTTAAATGGTCGAGTAAATTCACCACATCTTGACCAAGTTGATCAATGGTATATGGACCTTGAGGCGCGTCCGATGCACCATGACCACGTGTGTCATAACAAATCACGTAATGAGAAGCTTTAAAAAACTCAATTTGTGATTGCCACATGCTGAAATTTGTCCCTAAAGAGTTAGAGAAAACAAGAGCAGGCTTGCTTGAATCACCAAAAGTTTGATAATTGATTTGCGCATCATTTGAAGAAAAAGTAGGCATAGAATCCCTCCCGACCTCCCTTGAGAAAAGGGAGGGGGTTTTTAATAGTTAAACACGTTCGATAATTAAAGCGATGCCTTGACCCACACCGATACACATAGAGCACAATGCATATTTGCCACCAGTTGCTTCTAGTTGATTCAGTGCAGTCGTCACCAAACGCGCACCTGATGCACCCAATGGATGACCTAATGCAATTGCACCACCATTTGGGTTTACACGTGCATCATCGTCGGCTAAACCTAGGTCACGTGTACACGCCAATGCTTGTGCTGCAAACGCTTCGTTCAGCTCAATCACATCCATTTGCTCTAGTGTTAACCCTGTTTGAGCCAGTAACTTTTTAATCGCAGGTGCAGGACCAAAGCCCATAATGCGAGGTTCAACCCCAACGGTGGTTGCACCAATCACTTTGGCACGAGGTTTTAAACCATATTTTTCTACAGCTGCATCAGAAGCAATCAGAATCGCAGCAGCACCATCATTAATGCCTGATGCATTACCTGCGGTTACTGTACCGTCTGCTTTTACAACAGGTTTTAACTTGGTTAACGCTTCTAAAGTGGTTGAGGCACGAGGATGTTCATCTTTTGCCACCACAACCGCATCACCTTTACGCTGTGGAATAGTCACAGGCACGATTTCTTGATCAAAGAAACCGCGTGCTTGCGCTGCAGCCGTACGTTGTTGGCTGGTTAAAGCAAATTGGTCTTGATCAGCACGGCTAATATTGAACTGTTCAGCCACGTTTT
>NZ_JBWYIU010000016.1:0-56308 GCF_056783995.1 Acinetobacter sp. ANC_7588
AGAGTAAGTCATCGCCAGCTCATTATTCTAAACACCCCCTTCAATAGAAGGGGGTGTTTTTTTATATATAAAAATCGAATTTAAAATAATTAAACCCTTGTAACTGAATAAGAAGCTCCAATCAGTTAATTTATGCCAAAAGATTGATGATTCTTGCAATTAAAAAAACAACAATAAATGTCAGTATGCCTATGAGGATTTAAATAATTTCAGGGACATAGTTGATGCAATACAATCCGATCTATTACACAGATGAACACTTTGCATTTGCAGATGCAGTAAAAAAATTTGTAGAAAAAGAAATTATTCCCTATGTAAATGAGTGGGACGAAGCTGAAACTTTTCCACGAGAACTCTACAAAAAAGCTGCAGAAGTTGGATTGATGGCATCAGGTTTTGATGAAAAATACGGTGGTATCCCAGATACAGATGCATTCTATACTTTATTGGGATGTGTGGAGTTGGCAAAGGCGGCATCAGGTGGGTTAATCGCTTCATTACTTTCACATATGATCGGTGCGCCACCAATTAATAGCTTTGCAAGTGAAGAGGTGAAAGCAGAGGTTTTGCCACAAATCTTATCAGGTGAGAAGATTTCTGCTTTAGCAATTACAGAACCAGGCGGAGGTTCTGATGTTGCAGCACTTAAAACAAAAGCAGTAAAAGAAGGTGATTACTATATAGTCAGTGGTGAAAAAACATTTATTACTTCTGGTATTCGTGCTGATTACTATACTGTTGCCGTTCGAACTGATCCTGAAGGAAAGGGACCCAATGGTATCTCAATGCTACTGATTGATGCCCATACGCCAGGTATTACAAAAACGAAGTTAGATAAAATGGGATGGTGGGCGTCTGATACCGCTCATTTGCACTTCGATCAAGTTAAAGTGCCTGCAAAAAATTTGATTGGTCCTGAGAATATGGGCTTCTTTGTGATTATGAATAACTTCAATATGGAACGTTTTTTCTTGGCTGCGAGTAGTTATGGTTATGCAAAAGTTTGTTATGAAGAAGCTCTAGATTGGGCTCAACAGCGACGTACTTTTGGTAAACGCTTGGTAGATCATCAAGTTGTTCGTCATAAATTGGTAGATATGGCAACACGTTTACAAACGACTCGCGCTTTACTTGAAGATACGGCATATAAAATGGGTCGTCCTGAACTTCAAGGGAATGAAATGATTGCACAAATTTGTATGCTCAAAAACGTAGCAACGCAAACTATGCAATTCTGTGCTGATGCAGCCGTTCAAACACTAGGTGGCATGGGCTTTATGCGTGGCATGAAATCTGAACGTATATATCGCGAAGTTAAAGTGAATATGATAGGCGGTGGAGCTGAGGAAATTATGAAAGATTTGGCAAGCCGACAGCTGGGCTTCTAAAAGAAATAAAAAGGTGGATTAAGCCACCTTTTTTAATTGATCAGATATAAAGTTAAGCATTCATTGCCATATCCCAGACGATATTGGTTAACTCATCAAGTGACATTTTCCCTTCTGGATTGTACCAAGTTACGGTCCAAGCGATTGAACCACCAATCAGTCTTCGCCAGATAAAAGGATCGTGCTTAATTTTGCCTTTGTCATGTAATACCTTGATGACACTCAGCCATATCCCTTCATAATCATTTCTTAATTTTAATAGTTTCTTCTGATTTTCCTCAGAAAGTGAAAACCATTCATAGACCAATACAGCCATAGCGGAACCTGTATCCCCAGAGATCGCATCGAGTTCAGCTTTAATCAGAGCCTTGAGTTGTTGCTCTGGATGGTCTGAAGTGGATATGGCACTTTCAAGGCAAGCGTGATTGTAAATGATGGTTTGTTCCATCACATGCGCCAAAATATCGTCTTTGGTTTTGAAATGATGAAATAAACTTCCAGATTGGATACCAATAAACTGTGCGAGTTCACGAACAGTGGTTTTGGCATAACCTTGTTTATGGAATAAATAAGCTGCCCCCAAAAGTAAACGACCACGTGGTGTATCGTCAAAGCAGGCTATTGGTTGAATTTGGTCAATAGAGGTCGCGATCATCTTGTTATTTTATCCTATTTTGTTTTCTAAACGCGTTGCTTCCATGCAAATTTTAGCGCAATAAGCAGATTTGCAAATAATAATAACATTTTGCACTTTACAAACCAAGCGCTTGCTTGGTAGATTAAGCTCAAATTCTAAACAGAATAATGAGATGGTTATGACAAATATTCAGGACGAACAAAAAATTGTAAAAATTGGCTGTGCTTCAGGTTTCTGGGGAGATACCAACACAGCTGCATTTCAATTGGTACACATGTCGGATATTAACTATTTAGTATTTGATTATCTTTCAGAAATCACCATGTCTATCATGGCAAAGGCCAAAATGAAAGATCCTTCTCATGGATATGCATTGGACTTTGTTAGTCGTGTTATGACACCGCTCATCAACAAAATTGCGGACAAGAAAATCAAAGTTGTAAGTAATGCTGGCGGTGTAAATCCATTGGCATGCCGTGATGCACTTCAAGAAGTGATCAAAAATGCTGGTTTAGATTTGAAAGTTGCGGTGGTACTTGGTGATGATTTAATGGATCAGCACGTTGAACTTCAAAAACAAAATATAAAAGAAATGTTTAATGGTGAGGATCTTCCTCCACATGTCGCAAGTAGTAATGCTTATTTGGGTGCTGTAGGGATTCGTGACGCTCTGGATTTAGGTGCAGACATTGTGATCACAGGTCGTGTCGTGGATTCGGCTGTGGTGATTGGGCCTTTATTGCATGAATACAAATGGGATTTAGCGGATTACGATAAATTGGCACAGGCGGCACTTGCAGGTCATGTGATTGAGTGTGGTGCACAATGTACTGGCGGTAACTTCACAGATTGGCGTTTGGTTGAAGGCTTTGACAATATGGGCTTCCCAATTGTTGAAGTGAAAGCAGATTCATCATTTGTGGTGACTAAGCCAAATGGTACAGGTGGTTTAGTATCTCCGGGTACGGTAGGCGAACAAATTGTATATGAGATTGGTCATCCACAAGCTTATCTATTGCCTGATGTAACGGCTGATTTTAGCCAAGTCAAACTTGAGCAAGTGGGTGTGCATCGTGTACTTGTGACAGGTGCAAAAGGTACAGCGCCAACACAACACTACAAAGTAAGCACGACCTATCCTGATGGTAACCGTGTATTAGTCAGCTTCTTACTTGCAGGGCAGGATGCAGAAGAAAAAGCGTATGCAGTATCAAACGCAATTTTAAATAAAGTTGAGCGTGTAATGGCGCTTCGTTCGATTCCACCATTTACTGAAAAATCAATTGAGATTTTAGGTACAGAAACAACCTATGGTGCAAACCGCCGTGTAGAAAAACCACGTGAAGTTGTAGTGAAAATTGCCGTTAAACATATGTTTAAAGAAGCATGTATGTTCTTTGCTTCTGAGATTGCACAAGCTTCTACAGGTATGGCACCTGCATTAACAGGTATTGTCGGTGGTCGTCCAAAACCATCTCCAGTGATTAAATTATTCTCGTTCTTGGTAGAGAAATCTCAACTAAATGTTGAAGTGGATATCAATGGTGAGCGTCATAAAGTTTCTGTACCACATGGTGAGCTACTTGCTGAAATTCCAACCATCCCAGCAGGGGAAGTGGCAACTTTAACTGGTAACGAAATTGAAGTGCCTTTAGTTCAAGTTGCACATGCACGTAGTGGTGATAAAGGTAACTACAGCAACATCGGTGTACTTGCACGTAAACCAGAATTTTTACCTTGGATTCGTGCATCTTTAACTGAAGCCAATGTTGCGGAATATATGAAGCATGTGTTTGAAGGTGGTAATGGTGGCGAAGTACGTCGCTATGAATTGCCGGGCTTAAATGCACTTAACTTCTTGTTAATTGATGCGCTTGGTGGTGGTGGTGTTGCGAGCTTACGTATTGATCCACAAGGCAAAGCATTTGCACAACAATTATTAGATATACCGGTAAAAGTTCCTGCAAATTTATTGTAAGCCAGCGTACGGGCATCATCTGATGCCCAAGCAAAATAAAAAAAACAATTGATTCATATATGGAAGTGTAAGTAATGGGTTATCAGTCGATATTTAGAAATGATGCATTTGCTGGCAAAGTCGTGATTGTCACAGGTGGTGGCTCGGGCATTGGTCGTTGTACGGCGCATGAGCTTGCATCACTTGGTGCGCAAGTGGTGATTACAGGTCGTAAGATCGAAAAACTTGAAAATGTGATTGCTGAAATCACTGAAGATGGTGGTCGTGCACATGGCATCGTGTGTGATAACCGCGAAGAAGAACAAGTTAAAAAAATGATTGCGGAAGTGATCGAAAAATTCGGTCGTATTGATGGTTTAGTGAATAACGCAGGCGGTCAGTTCCCATCAACATTAGAAAGTATTTCTGCCAATGGTTTTGATGCTGTCATCCGTAATAACTTACATTCGACCTTTTATCTTATGCGTGAAGCCTATAACCAGTGGATGGCAAAAAATGGTGGTGCCATCGTCAATATGGCAGCAGATATGTGGGGCGGTATGCCGGGTATGGGGCACTCAGGTGCAGCACGTTCAGGTGTTGATAACCTGACCAAAACGGCTGCGGTGGAATGGGGTAAATCAGGTGTGCGGGTAAACTGTGTGGCACCTGGTTGGATTATCTCATCAGGGATGGATACCTATTCAGGCCCTGTCGCAGAATTCATTATCCCTAACCTTTCTAGCAATGTGCCTTTACAACGTATGGGAACAGAGTCGGAAGTATCTTCGGCGATTGTTTATCTATTATCTGACGCTGCCAACTTTGTTTCAGGGATGACAGTACGTATCGATGGTGCGGCTTCACAAGGTACACGCGTATTCCCATTATCATCTGCAGAAAATAGTGAGTCTTATAACGGCTTCCACCGTGCATTTATTCCAGATGTACTAAAGAAAAAAGACGAAAAGAATTAATCGAGATTATAAGGAACAAGGAGGAAACGGAATGGCAGTGATTCAGTCCGAAGTTGCAGTAGGAAGCGAAGTATTTGAACAGAATAAAGCGAAATTGCTCGAGCAAATCGAAGAGATTCGAGCGATTCAAAAAAGTGCGCTAGATCGTTCTTATAAAGCTAAGCCTAAGTTTGATAAAAAAGGAAAGATTTTACCGCATGAGCGTGTACGTATGTTGCTCGATGCAGATTCTCCATTTGTAGAGTTGTGTGGTCTTGTGGGTTACAAGATGCATGATGATAAAGATGGTTCAGAAGCAGGTGGCGGGATCATTGCAGGGATTGGTTTTGTAAATGGTACACGTTGTATGGTGGCTGCCAATAACAGTGCGATCAAAGGCGGTACGATTGCTCCAATGGGTGTACACAAAAGCCTTCGTTTACACCAAATTGCGTTAGAGCAAAAATTACCAATCATTACTTTAGCAGAAAGTGGTGGTGCAAACTTAAACTACGCAGCAGAAGTATTTACTGCTGGTGGTACAACATTTGCCAACCAAGCACGTTTATCTGCAAAAGGGATTCCACAAGTTTCTGTAGTCCATGGTAACGCAACAGCAGGTGGTGCATACCAACCGGGTCTTTCTGATTATGTGATTACTGTACGTAAGCAAACTGAAATGTTGCTCGCAGGTCCGCCATTGTTATTGGCTGCAACAGGTGAAGTCGCAACTGCTGAAGAATTGGGCGGTGCGGAAATGCATGCTCAAGTGGCAGGTACAGCAGAATACTTGGCAGAAAATGATGCCGATGGTATCCGAATCGCACGTGAAATCTTTAAGCATTTAAACTGGAAAGAGCAAGTTAAGCTTGAAACACCAGAATATAAAGAGCCACGTTATTCAGCAGAAGAATTACTTGGCATCATTCCATCAGATCCAAAACAACCTTTGGATATGAAAGAAATCATTGCACGTATTGTTGATGATTCTGATTTCTTCGAATTTAAAAATGAGTATGACTCACATACGGTATGTGGTTGGTCGCAAATTGGTGGTATGCATTTAGGCATTATCACTAATAATGGTCCAATTACCCCACAAGGTGCAGCAAAAGCAGCGCAGTTTATTCAGTTATGTGAACAAACACGTCGCCCGATTTTATTCTTGCACAACACCACAGGCTTTATGGTGGGTACAGATGCAGAACAAAACGGCATCATCAAACATGGTTCTAAGCTGATCCAAGCGGTTGCCAACTGTACAGTGCCGAAGATTTCGATCATTGCTCATGGTTCATACGGTGCAGGTAACTATGCGATGTGTGGTCGTCCACTTGGCCCACAATTTATCTTCTCATGGCCGAACTCTCGTGTTGCGGTAATGGGCGGTGCGCAAGCAGGTAAGGTACTTCGTATTGTTGCGGAAGCGAAACAACGTGAATCTGGCATGGAGCCAAATGAGCAAATGTTGGACTTCTTAGAACAATCGACAGCAATGAAATTAGAGTCGCAATCGACTGCATTATTCAACACAGCGATGTTGCATGATGATGGCATTATCGACCCACGTGATACACGTAAATTGCTGATTTTCTTATTGCAAACCATTAATGAATCACAAGCACGTGAGTTGAATCCAACACGTTTTGGTGTGCCAAGATTCTAATCAATCCCTCTTGCGGAATATATTCCTCATCCCTTTAAAAAGTGAGGAATACCCCCTCTTTTTAAAGAGGTGAGAAGCATGGATTCGCAAGGTATATTAAAGATTAAAAAACAAATATTGAAATTTTAAGGAAGACAAAAAATGAAATTTACTGAAGAACATGAAGCGCTACGCCGTACAACACGTCAATTTGTAGAAAACGAAATCAACCCATATACAGCAGAATGGGAAAAAGCGGGTCAATTCCCAATCCACGAAGTATTCAAAAAAATGGGTGATTTGGGTTTATTAGGTATTTGTAAACCTGAAGAAAACGGTGGTTTGGCACTCGATTATTCTTATAACCTTGTTGTTGCAGAAGAATTAGGTCGTATCAACGTGGGTGGTGTTGCACTTGCGATGGGTGTACAGACTGACATGGCTACTCCTGCAATTGCACGTTTTGGTAGCAAAGAATTACGTGATGAGTTTTTAACGCCAGCAGTTGCAGGTGAAAAAGTTGCAGCTATTGCAGTATCTGAAGTTCAAGCAGGTTCTGACGTTGCAGCACTGAAAACCACAGCAACTAAAGATGGCGATGACTACATTATCAATGGTCATAAAATGTGGATCACAAACTCTCTACAAGCAGACTTTTTCTGTTTGTTAGCGAATACATCTGATGGTAAACCACACTTTAACAAGTCAATGATTGTTGTTCCTGCAAATACACCGGGTATTACATTCTCTGAGCCATTAGAAAAGTTAGGTATGCGTTCTAGTACCACTGCACAAGTGTTCTTTGACAACGTACGTGTGCCACAACGTAATTTGGTGGGTCAAGAAGGCATGGGCTTTATGATGCAAATGCTTCAGTTCCAAGAAGAGCGTATGTGGGGTGCAGCTAATGCAATGGGCGGTATGTTGCAATGTATCGAAAAAACAATTCAGTACACTAAAGAGCGTACAACTTTCGGTCAGCCATTAATTGATAACCAATATATCCATTTCCGTTTTGCTGAGTTAATGACGGAGATCGAAGCACTGAAAGCATTAACCTATCGTGCTTGCCAATTGCATATCGAAGGCGAAAACGTAACGCAAATGGCATCTATGGCAAAACTAAAAGCGGGTCGTTTAACGCGTGAAGTTGCAGATAGCTGCTTACAGTTCTGGGGTGGTAATGGCTTTATGGCTGATAACCCAGCTGCTCAGTTCTACCGTGATGGTCGTTTAGTATCTATTGGCGGTGGTGCGGACGAAATCATGCTTGGCATTATCTGTAAGATGATGGACATCCTTCCTGGTAAGAAAAAATAAGCAGGAGATCTGATATGACATTATCAAGTTCAATTGCCAATTTAGAGGTTGATGGCAGCATCATCCTAGAGCAAGACGGTGGCATTTTAACCTTATGGTTAAACCATCCTGAAAGCCGTAATGCCATGAGCCTAAAAATGGTGGAATCCATTCAGGCTGTATTTACAGCAATTAAAGATGATGTGTCTGTACGTGCAGTGATTTTGCGTGGTAAAGGCGGTCACTTCTGTGCAGGTGGTAACATTAAAGATATGGCAGCGATCCGTGCTAAAGCAATGGAAGTGGGCAACAACACACCTTATACCGAATTTAACCGTACGTTTGGTGCGCTGATTGAGCAAGTCGATCAAGCACCACAAACGGTTGTGGCTGTACTTGAAGGTGCTGTACTCGGTGGTGGTTTCGGTTTGGCATGTGTCTCTGATGTTGCAATTGCGCATGCAGAAGCACAATTTGGCTTACCTGAAACTGGCTTAGGGATTTTACCTGCACAAATAGCACCGTTTGTGGTGACACGTGTTGGCTTAACTCAAGCACGTCGTTTAGCCTTATTAGGTATGCGCTTTAAGGGTCAAACCGCTTTAGAGGTGGGGATTGTGCATCAAGTGGTTGCAGATGAAGTTGAACTTGCATCAGCACTTGAAGAAACCATTACCCAAATTAAACGCTGTGCGCCATTGGCATCGCGTGCAACCAAAGCATTATTACATCGTACCACCAAAGAAGAATTGGGGCCGTTACTTGATGATGCAGCACGTCAATTTGCAGATGCCGTGGCAAGCGCAGAAGGAATGGAAGGCACAATGGCGTTTATTCAAAAACGCCAACCAAGCTGGGCAGAATAAACCACATTCCAACGCCTGTATGAATGTGAATTAAAAAGGATACGCTCCTCAAGATCAGAGGAGCCTAAAAAATTGGTGGAACTATGGCGTTTACAAAAGTATTAGTTGCAAACCGTGGTGAAATTGCTGCTCGTGTGATGCGTACAGCAAAAGCCTTAGGTTACGAAACCGTTGCTGTGTACTCAGATGCCGACAAAAATGCGCGTCACGTACAAGTCGCAGATGAAGCGGTTTATATCGGTCCTTCAAAAGTATCAGAATCTTATTTATCGATTCCAAATATTATCGAAGCATGTAAGAAAACTGGCGCAGATGCGGTGCATCCGGGTTATGGTTTCTTATCAGAAAATACTGATTTTGCTGCAGCATGTGCAGAAAATGGCATTATCTTTATCGGTCCACCTGCAGGTGCGATTGAGCTCATGGGTAGCAAGCGTTTGTCTAAAATCGCCATGATCGAAGCAGGCGTACCATGTGTACCGGGTTATGAAGGCGACCAACAAGATATCGACTTTTTAGCAGATCAAGCGAAGAAAGTAGGCTTCCCACTGATGGTAAAAGCATCAGCAGGTGGTGGTGGACGTGGTATGCGTCTTGTTCACCAAGAAGTGGACTTGCTTGAAGCTTTAAAAACGGCACGTTCTGAAGCAGAAAATGCCTTCGGTTCGGGTGAGTTGATTATCGAGAAAGCAGTGATTGCACCTCGCCACGTGGAAATCCAAGTGTTTGGTGATACGCATGGTAACTACGTGTATTTATTTGAACGTGATTGCTCGATTCAACGTCGTCACCAAAAAGTGGTTGAAGAAGCACCATGTCCAGTTCTTACAGAAGAAACACGTCAAGCGATGGGTGATGCAGCAGTTGCAGCAGCCAAAGCTTGTAACTATGTGGGTGCAGGTACGGTTGAATTCTTGCTAGATCAATCAGGCGAGTTTTATTTCTTAGAAATGAACACACGTTTGCAAGTAGAGCATCCTGTAACAGAAATGATCACAGGTCTTGATCTTGTAGAATGGCAGCTTCGTGTGGCAAACGGTGAAACATTACCGCTCAAGCAAGAAGAATTGACTATGAATGGTCATGCCATTGAAGTGCGTTTATATGCAGAAGACCCACGCCAAGACTTCTTACCACAAACAGGCAAAGTATTACGTTGGCAACCTTCGGATTTAGAAGGCGTACGTATCGATCACGGTATGATGCCAACTGATGAAGTTAGCCCATTCTACGATCCAATGGTGGCTAAAATCATCGTACATGGCAAAACACGTACCGATGCGATTCGTTTACTTGCACGTGCTGTAAATGATTCTGTACTGTTAGGTGTAAACAGTAATAAGGAGTTTTTAGTTAACTTATTACGTCATCCACTTGTGGTGGAGGGTGATGTGAACACTGGTTTTATTCAACAGCATTTCCAAAGTGATGTGAGTTTGAATAAACAGAGTCTAAATTTAGAAAGCTTAGCATTGATTGCAGCGTTGTTGATAAATGCATCTGCGCAAACAGATTGGAACACAGGAGTTTCTTCAGCATTACCACTGAAACTTCGATATGATGATCAAAAGTTAGATCTCATTGTGCATCGTGATGGTCGTTCAGTGAGTGTTGAAACCTGTGGTGAAAGCCAGTCGATTGAGGTTGTAGCGCAAAATACACAGCAATTGATTTATAGCATTAATGGAATTCGACGTCGAATCGACTATGTTCTTGATGGTAATTTTGTTTATTTAGATCGCGCGAATGGCAACGTCATGGTGGAAAATATTACCTATTTACCACCTGAGACTGCCGATGTGGCAGGGGATGGTAAAATTCGTGCCCCAATGGATGGTGCAATTATAAATGTCATTGCTCAACCTGGAGAGCGTGTAACTAAAGGGCAAACATTATTGATTCTTGAAGCGATGAAAATCCAACAGCAAATTAAGTCAGATGTCGACGGTGTTGTGGGTGAAATCGTAGGACAAGTTGGTCAGCAAGTGAAAAAACGTCAAATCTTGATGAATATTGAGGTTGATGCTGAATAAGCAATAAAAAAAGCCATCTAACGATGGCTTTTTTTATGACCGGATTTATGCAAATACTGTTTGTACGGCACAGTAAAGCACCCAAAGAATTGCAATCGCAACTACAGGTTCTAAAACTTTTGCCCAAGTTGGTGTAGCCACTACTTCTGGCTCAGCAACATCGTGGTGATCATGTTGAACTTGATTGACCATGTCATGAAACTCCTTCATCGTTTGGTCTAATGATATCTCTTCTTGAATGACAGGTTGAGAACCAATCAACTCATTTAGGTTATTTGTTAGCCAAACCCAATCTTTTGCTTTACCAGAGAGATGTTCAACTTGACCCTGAAGTAATTCATTCATGCCTTGTAGTTGATAATGACCTGTTACATCAAGTTGTTTAAGTTCATTAAGCTGTAAGGTCAAAATCTCTGATGTCGCAGTTTCAAGTTCTTGATGAGACAGCGTAGACTGATTATGTTGAGATGTCGTCAAATGCCGTGCGACTTCTTGAATATAAAGTTGGTCAGCGGCATGAATTTCTTGGTATATTTTTTTTTCGTCTTTACGCCATAGGCTGATGAGTTTACCTAAAGCTAAGATATTTAATTCATTGAGATATTCATGCCGTTGTTCAGCTGGATACTGTTTCAACAGCTGAGGCTTTTGAATTTTGGTCTGCTCAGCAAAATATTGTACTAAATCAAAAGCCATTCAACTCTCCTGTAAGTTTTTTCAATCCAAAATTCTTAAACTCGGTTTTTTCTTTGGTGCTTCATTTTCTTGATTTTGTTGCTGTTTAGATTCTATCGGATTTTCATCCGTTTGTGCATTGGCATATTCATCAGGATCAAAGAATAATCCTTGACCATTTTCTTTTGCATATAACCCGAGTACAGCATTGATTGGCACATAAATATCTTTGGAAACACCACCAAAACGTGCAGAAAAGGTAATCGCTTCATTGCTCATGTGTAGTTGATGCACAGCATGTGGCACGATATTTAAAACAATCTGACCGTCTTGAACGAACTGTGTAGGTACATCGGTATAAGGCTGTGTGGCATCTACCAGTAGATATGGGGTGAGATTGTTATCGCAAATCCATTCATAAATCGCACGTGCTAAATACGGGCGAGTTGGACTTAATTTGATTTCTTGATCAGACATGTGACTCACTCTTTTGCTTTTTTAAGCGGATTTTAATTCAGGACTATAACGATTTTTTTCCTGAACCGTCATGGACTTAATGAAGGCTGGACGACTGAAAACACGCTGGCAATATAAATAAAACGGGCGGCATTGTTGCTTTGGAAGCTCAATACCCATCGTTCTTAACCGTATAAAAATCGGTGCCAACATGCAATCTAAAATTGTAAATTGTTCAGACATGAAATAAGGATAGTGCTGAAACAAAGGTGTCAGCGAGATAAGCGTATCTTTTAACTTTTTTTGGGCTGCCTTTTGTGCGTCAACATCAAGTGTGTCTGGGTGGCGCAACATATCATCTGCAAGTTTTAACCAGTCATTTTCAAAACGCCATATATATTGGCGTTGTTCTGCACGTGGAGCAGGAGCATCTGCATATAACTTATTCTGACGATAGCGATCATCTAAATATTCAGAAATGATGGATGTATTGAAAAGTTTTAACTCATTTTCAATCATCATCGGGAGTCGATTGTATGGATTTAAACTCGCAAGATCCTCGTTGTCTTCGTCGACAATAAATAAATTATGTTTAATTTGTTTTTCTGCCAGTAAGAAGCGAATCCAATGCGATCGAAAGTCATCTGCATGACTATAAATGGTGATGCCTTGTAATGGGGTGGTTTCGACTGACATATTCCAATCAAAGTATTAATGAATAGATAAGGATACTAAAAATGCACGCTAAAATCATCGTTTAATGAGCGATGCATATTAAAACACTTGAATTTTATATTGAGTCGTATTTATGTCTGGAACGTTTTTTTTAATTTTTATCCTTGTATTGTTGAAATTTAATCTTTAGCTTTTTATCCAAAGCGATATAAAAAGCCGATCTTTAAATCGGCCTTGTGCACTAATGTATGATTCCACTCCACCATTGACGGACGTCGCGATTGTTAGTTAATGCACTTGTGTCGCCAGGTCTAAGTTTATAGCCACACTTGTAAACCATTGAGAATTTTTGACCTAAAGATCGATGTACCAGACTGTTATTTTGTACAGGATATCCATCTGAGCATCCAACTAACTCTAATGCTTTATTTATGTTTTCATATGAAGACATTAATCTTTGTATGGGTCCATCACAAACATGCTTACCCGTATTGGATTGCCAACACACGGCTAAAGCATCTATCGATTGTGAGTTATTTGCTTGTGCAATATTGGATGTACCTAATATTGTAGCGGCTACGGCGAATGATAAACATATTTCCCTATTTAACATTTTTATCCCTTTAATTTAAAAAACTGCATGAAAGTATTTTTTAATAAAGTTGTAAAAAGTTAACAATCCTCAAATTGGAGATGATTAAGCATATATTTGTTTAAGTCAGTCAAAATAGAGCAATAAAAACTAGCGTCTTTTTATTGATATCAGCGTTTAATATTCATTTTAAAGTATCGTGTACGACTGATTTTCATGAGTAAGGGAAAATATAAAGATGAAAAAAAAACCTTGGCATAAGCCAAGGTTTTTTTGTCCGAATTCGGAAAACGAATTAACGTTTAGAGAATTGTGGACGTTTACGAGCTTTACGTAAACCAAGTTTCTTACGTTCAACTTCACGAGCATCACGAGTAACGAAACCAGCTTGACGAAGAGCAGGTTTTAAAGTTTCATCAGCAGCGATCAATGCACGAGTAATACCGTGACGGATTGCGCCAGCTTGACCACCGATACCACCACCAGCAACAGTGATGTAAAGGTCATATTTCTCAGTAGCATCTAAAAGCTCTAGTGGTTGACGTACAACCATACGAGCAGTTTCACGACCGAAGTATTGTTCTAAAGAACGGTTGTTAATAACGAGTTTACCAGTACCAGCAGATAGGAAAACACGTGCAGTTGCGGTCTTACGGCGACCTGTACCATAGTTAGTAGCCATGTGCTGTATCCCTTAGATGTCCAAAACTTGTGGCTGTTGAGCTGTGTGAGGATGCTCAGCACCAGCATACACTTTCATTTTCTTGATCATAGCATAACCAAGAGGACCTTTTGGCAACATGCCTTTTACAGCGCGTTGGAAGATTTCTTCTGGCTTGTGAGCAACTAATTTTTCAAAGTTAGTTTCACGGATACCACCAGGGAAACCAGTGTGGCGATAGTATTTCTTATCAAGTGACTTATTACCAGTTACTTGAACTTGCTCAGCATTGATAATTACGATGTAATCACCAGTGTCAACGTGAGGAGTATAAGAAGTTTTGTGCTTACCGCGTAAACGACGTGCGATTTCAGTCGCAAGACGACCTAAAGTTTTGCCAGAAGCATCAACAACGTACCAGTCGTGTTGAACTTCAGCTGGCTTAGCGCTGAGAGTTTTCATTAACCACTACCTATTATAGTTGGTTTGGACGGTGGAATCTGTCCAAACAAAAAGGAGAGCGAATTCTAGCGGAAAAACACTAGAACCACAATCAAAATATTAAGATTTCGAGGGGCATATTCTATTTAATTTAGATTGAAAAGTATAGCGGTTTATTTAATCAATTTCGTTTGTAATGAGGAAATAATCATAATAATAGCTCGGAGTTTTGATGAGTTCACAAAATAATAATGATCGTTTCTCTCCTCCTGTTCGTCATTCAGATTTATCTTCACGCCATGATCAAATCAAAGTGAGCAAGGTGACGAAATTTTTGACCGGATTTTTATTCATTTTTCTCGGAATATATTTAGTGTTAGCATGGTGTTTGGCGCTATTTATGGAATCGATGTTTTAAGTGTCATTCTTATATATTCAATGTATGCACATTTTATGATTTTCCCTTGGATCATCTATTTAATCAGTGGCTTTGGTTTCTTGTGCATTAAAGATTCAGCATTTTATTCAGCGCGTTCAACGATTAGACGCATTCTTTTGTTGGGTTTGTTCTTCGTCATCGTGATTGTATGTGTATCCGAAGTCGCTCATGCTTTGGGTCTATTAGATGCAAGATTTCGTATGGATTGGCGCTAAAAGACTCAAAAGAACGATTAAAAAAATCAGAGGGCTAAGATTTTACCATTTTGGTATTGTTGAACATCGTACATTCGATCTGTATTAAAATAATAAAAATCCTTGAATGATGATCGTTATGCTTCCTTTGTATGTCACCAGCGGTGAGCCTGCTGGAATTGGTCCTGATATCTGTTTAAGCCTTGCGCAACGTTTGGATGAGCGTCCACTCGTCGTGCTTGCTGATATACAAATGCTCAAGCAACGTGCAGAAAAACTTCATCTTGAAGTTGAAGTGATTGAGTATCAAGGGCAACAAACATCGTCAAAAGTGGGTCAGCTTTTTGTGGAACATATTCCTTTAAATGAAAGTGTAGTACTGGGTGAGTTAAATGTTCAAAATGCGAGTTATGTCTTAGAACAACTCCGCCGTTCTGCAGACTATGCGATGTCAGGTAAAAGCGTTGGCGTGGCGACAGCACCTGTACAAAAGTCAGTGATCAATGAGGCAGGTATTCATTTCAGTGGTCACACTGAGTTTTACCAAGAGTTTGCTGGTGTATTACGCGTGGTCATGATGCTGGCAACCAAAACCTTACGTGTTGCACTTGCAACCACGCACTTACCCCTTCGTGCGGTTGCGGATGCGATTACAGCTGAGCGCTTGCATCAGGTCATCGACATTCTAATTCATGATTTAAGATCAAAATTTAAAATCGAATCTCCCAAAATTTTGGTGTGCGGTTTAAATCCTCATGCAGGTGAAGATGGTTATTTAGGAGTGGAGGAGATCGAAGTGATTAATCCTGTACTTGAACGCTATCGTGCGCAAGGGATAGACATGAGTTTATGTCTGCCTGCAGATACCTTATTTACACCAGAAAATTTAAAAGATGCCGATGCAGTTTTAGCCATGTATCACGATCAGGGATTACCTGTGTTAAAATCGCAAGGATTTGGTGAAGCCATTAATATTACTTTGGGCTTGCCGTTTATTCGCACCTCTGTCGATCATGGCACAGCACTCTCCCTCGCAGGTACTGGACTTGCGAAAAGCTCGAGCTTACATGTGGCTGTGGACTTAGCGCTCGATTTAGCGCGTCAGTGATCTTGTCTTAATTACACGTTGGAAATCTTTATGTATCAGATTAATGCCTTAAACCCGAAAGATGAAGGGCATCACACGCGTAAGCGTTTTGGTCAAAACTTCTTACATGACCAACGTGTCATTGCCAAAATTGTGCGTTCGGTGAACCCGCGTACTGGTGACAATATTGTTGAAATTGGTCCAGGTCTTGCTGCTTTAACATCGCCTTTAATTGGTGAATGTGATGCTTTGACTGTCATTGAATTAGACCGTGATTTAGCAGCTGGATTACCCGGTCGTGTACCGCATCCTGAACGTTTAACTATTGTGGAAACTGATGCTTTACGCTACGACTTCACTGAATTGTTTGATGGTCGTCCGTTGCGTGTTGTCGGTAACTTACCTTATAACATTTCTACGCCTTTGTTATTTCATCTCTTAGAGTTTGGTGACAAGGTCAAAGACATGCACTTCATGTTGCAAAAAGAAGTGGTCGATCGTATTACGGCATCACCAAATACCAAAGAATATGGTCGTTTATCAGTCATGATTCAGTACTACTGTAAACCGACATTCTTGTTTGAAGTGCCACCTGGTTCGTTCAACCCACCACCCAAAGTAACTTCTGCGGTATTTCGCTTAGAGCCGTATGATGTAAAACCAATAGTGGCGAAGAATGAAAAAGCCTTGGCACGTTTAGTCTCCCATGTATTTACACAACGCCGTAAGACACTTCGCAACAGTTTAAAAGGCATGTTGCAAGAGGAAGGATTTGAAAAAGCTGGTGTTGATCCAATGGCGCGTCCAGAAACATTAACACTTGCTCAATTTGTTGCACTTGCAGATCAAATGGTAGATGCATAAATGGCTGGTGAAAACATTCGATATAATTACGTGATTGGTGATGTTCAGGGCTGTTTTGAAGCTTTGAAAATGTTACTCAAGGAAATCAAATTTGATCCTGATCAGGATTTTTTATGGTTTGCGGGTGATTTAGTCGCACGTGGTGAAAACTCGATTGGCGCTTTACGTTTTATCAAGAAACTGGTCGATCGAGGCGTTGCTGCGACAGTCTTGGGTAATCATGATTTGACCTTGTTAGCGTGCGCAAGGGGCATTAAAGAGATTAAAGAGAAAGACAATACTCGTGATGTGATTGATGCGATTGACAGTGATGATTTAATCGACTGGTTACGCAAACAACCCTTATGTTTATGTCCAAATGAAAATATTGTCATTACACATGCGGGTATTCCACATATTTGGACAGTAGAGCAAGTGAAACAGTTTGCTCAAGAGGTTGAAACGGTTATTGCGCATGATGATTTTGATGTTCTGGATGCATTTTTGAAAGAAATGTATGGTAAAGAACCTACATTATGGTCAGATGATTTAACAGGACATGAGCGCTTACGATGTATCGTGAATTATCTAACCCGTATGCGTTTGACTGATCCAGAGGGTCGACTTGAATTTAGTTTTAAAGACGCTTTAGATGAGCCGATGCCAGCTGGCTATCAGCCATGGTTTGAATATGAGTCAAAAGCTGCTCAAACTCATCAAGTCATTTTTGGACATTGGGCTGCCTTACAGGGCAGAACAATATCTGCGCATATTCAGAATGTTGACGGTGGTTGTGTCTGGGGCAATCAATTAATGGCGTATCGTCTTGAAGATCAGCAAATGTTTGCTGTAGATAATCCTATGTTTGCATAGAATCATCTACTTTAGGTCGTTTTCGTCTAATAAAAAAGCCACTCATCAGTGGCTTTTTTATTTTCAATCGTGGGTAAATCAAGAGGTCGCTTTTAAAAAGTGAATAAAAGTAGGGAGCCAAACGGCTGTAAACGTTGCATTTACCGCCATACCAAATGCAGCATAACGACCAGCTACACTGCCTCGTTGCCAAGCTTGAGCTGTCCCAATCGCATGGGCTGCTAAACCGAGTGCTAAGCCTGAGGCACGCTCATCATTAATATGACGTAGTATGAGTGGTGAAAAAGCTGCGCCAATCACACCAGATAAAATAACGATTAAAATGGCTAAGCTAATTGGTGCATGGAGTAAGGTCGCAATATTAATTGCGATTGGTGTTGTCACTGCACGTGTAGCGAAAGCCATAATGGTCGAATCTGCCATATGCAGTAGATACGCTAAGCCCATAGGCAATGCGACAGCACTGACACTAGCAAACACTAATATTCCTAAAATGCCTTTTAGTGGTAAATCGTCATAACGCATTGCTGCAAGTGGGATCGCGAGAGCCACTGTGACGTATCCTAATAAATGATCAAAAATCGGATTGACATCTTTCATGTAGTGATCATAAGGAATACCAATAATCAGTAAGATGACGATCACAAAGAACATCCCGAATACAATTACAGGAATCTGTGGTACGACACGGTTACAGGGTTTTGAAATTAAATAGGCGAATAACGTAATAGCAAAGCCGATTAAAATTGCGAGCATATTTCTCTCCTATAACCAGCGTTTTGCCATTTTGGCGTAAACCCAAAGTGGAATAAGTGTACTTAACGTGAGTACGAGTAAAAAAAGAGGAATTTCTTTACCCATATGAACCAACATAACCAATGCCCCAGCACTAATTGGTAAAAATGCGAAAGCACTTTCTTTCATGATTTTATTATTTACATCGACAACTCTGGTTGGAAGAGTGCCAAATCTACGCCAAGCAAACAGTACAAGTAGTAAGGAAAGCAACCCGACAAGATTGCCCAGTTCGGGATGATTCAATTGAGTCATAAGCCAAACTGAACCTTCTCGGAAGCCAATAATAAGCACTATGGTGCCAATCCATGCTGGCCAATCTATCGTTTTCATCCACTGCATCATGATTATACTTTTAACATTATTTATCACGTTTTAACTGATTTATGATTTGATTTCAAACTCTTCTAAAGGTCTTTTAAATTGTTGCGCCTTATCACCAAGAATTTGATCAATTGGTAAATGTGCTTGTTTTATAAGTTGCTCTAATTTATGTGGCGCAATTTGAATATTTAAAATCAAATGACCTAGATCATCATAATGTTCAGACTGAATCACATTTAATTCATACAGTTGATTGCGTAATTTGCCATATTCAGGTCTGAGTGTGAGTTCAAATTGTTGTATTTGCCCCATTAAACACTCTTGAACGGCTTGTCGCAGTAAATCTAAACCTTGACTTGAGTGTGCTGAAACATAGACTCGATCAGGCAAATTGGGAGAAGCATAAATGATTTTAGGCTCTTCACCCGTTTGATCAATTTTATTGTATACGCGTAATATTGGCACCTGAGCCCCAATTTCTTTCAGGACTTTTTCAACAGCATCAATTTGCTCAAGCTTGTCTGGACTATTTGAATCGATAACATGCAAAAGCAAAGTCGCCTCAAGTGTTTCTTCAAGGGTTGCTTTGAATGACTCTACTAAGGAGTGTGCAAGATTGCGAACGAATCCCACTGTGTCAGCCAAGACCAATGTTCCAATGCCATCCCAATTTAATCTTCTTAAAGTTGGGTCAAGAGTTGCGAACAATTGATCTGCTGCATACACATCACTTTCAGCAAGAATATTAAATAGGGTGGATTTTCCTGCGTTGGTATAACCGACTAGAGACACTGTTGGAATAGACGCTTTTTGACGCGCTGCACGACCTTGGATTCGTGTCTGGCGGACTTTTTCAAGTTTGTCTTTAAGCTGGTTTATGCGGAGGCGGAGTAAACGACGGTCTGTTTCTAATTGTGTTTCACCTGGACCACGTAAACCAATACCCCCTTTTTGGCCATCTAAGCCCATGCGACCACCCACTAAACGTGAAGCGAGATGGTCTAACTGAGCCAATTCAACTTGTAGTTTACCTTCATGTGTTCGTGCGCGTTGTGCAAAAATATCTAAGATAAGGCGAGTACGATCGATGACCCGACATTGAATAACACGCTCGAGATTACGTTCTTGAGATGGTGTGAGGGAATGATCGAAAATGACAATATCAGCTTCTACCGCTGCAACAAATTCGGCGATTTCTTCAGCTTTACCCGAACCAATAAAAAATTTAGGGTCAGGTTTAATACGTTGAGCTTGTATATGTTCAAGAATCTCTGCACCAGCAGATTTGGCCAATAAACGAAATTCTTCTTGATCAAGATCTTCTAATATTTGGACATTAACACTCACCAAGACCGCACGTTCATTTGCTTGATTTTGTCCAGTAACTTCCACTCAGCTAATACTCCACATCAAAACTCTAGTGTAGAGGAAATTGAACAATTGAGGGAAATAGATTTAAATTAACCTAAAGCAGTTTTGAACATAAGTATAAACGCCAGCATAAATAAAAAGACGCCACCGACAATTGATGCCAATGAGAAGAGTGCCGACCAGATGGGAATGACTTGATTTGATGGTGATTGAGTTGTAGTTTGCATAATTTTTAAATCTATAAATTCGATTTAAAAATTATATTTTATTGGGTATTTGAATTGAAATTGAATTTTCAAATCTATGTATACGGTTTTTATAATCAATGCATCTCTGGTGAGCTCAGTATAGAATGGAGCTATAGTGGATAACGCCTGTTATTATTCAGTGAAATAATTTATGACAACATTAACGCCTAAAAAACTCAATTTATTTTCAAAAACAGCGCTATATAGCCAAAAAATCATCTCAGGTACTGCTGCTGTCACTGAAGGGTTTTATTTAATTTTTAGGCATCAAATGTATAAAAATCCGAATAATCCAAACAATACTCGCTATGTACAACATTTTTGCCGTCGCTTATGCAAAGTTTTTAATATCGATTTACAAGTACATGGCAACATTCCTCGTGAACCCGCATTATGGGTGAGCAATCATATCTCTTGGTTAGATATTCCTGTATTAGGTTCGAGTGCGCGTGTATTTTTCTTAGCAAAAGCAGAAATTGAAAATTGGCCGATTTTTGGGAAACTTGCCAAGGGTGGTGGAACACTGTTCATTAAACGAGGTTCAGGAGATTCGGTCCGTATTAAAGAGCAAATCACAGAATTTTTGAAGCAAAATATTCCTGTCTTATTTTTTCCAGAAGCAACCACGACTGATGGAACTAAAGTCAAAAAAGTGCATGGAAGACTTTTAGCTGCAGCTATCGAGGCTCAAAAACCAGTGCAAGTTTGTTTAATCTGTTATGTCAATCAAGAGGGGGAGTTAGATCAGGTTGCTCCCTTTATTGGAAATATTGGATTTACAGCGCATCTCAAAGCAGTATTGGAAATGCCTCAAGTCGTTGCACATTTAACAGCTTTGCCCACGATTGATGTTACTGGACATACAGTTGAAAGCTTAACGAGAGAAGTGCAACTCAGAATGCAGGAAGGATTGGAAGTATTACATCAAAAAGTACTCAAAGCTTAATCAGTAAAAGCAGGGATCATGATGATCCCTGCTTTTACATGAATCCTTCGATTGGCAACCAGGAGATAACTTTCAAGCTTGCTTTTTGCCACCATTTCATTTTTGGTTCTTTGGTATAGATTTTAATACCTTCAGGTGTCGCTTGTTTCCAATTAATATTATTTTGTGAATCTAGAACTAATTTATAGGCATATTTTTTTAGGTTCTGATCCATGGTTTTATGCACAGCTTGCGCTAGGGGCTGGCTGTTTAAAATGACGCCTATTTCAGTATTTAAATTGGCTGAACGTGGATCAAAATTAAATGATCCGATAAATACTTGCTTATCATCCAAAGCCATCATTTTTGCATGTAGGCTTGAGCGACTCAGCCCTTTAAGGCTCACTTTGGACTGCTTAGAAATTTCAATATTATTTTTATTTTGGAATTCTTCTGGCAAAGCAGGGAGGAACTCATATAACTCTACGCCGTTTTGCAGTAAATCTTGACGGTATTTCGCATAAAACGCATGTACAAGTGCAACATCATTGGCTTTAAAAGAGTTGGTCAGTACACGAACTTTAACGCCATCTTGTGCGATTGCACTTAAACGTTGCTCACCCTTGCGCTCAGGAACGAAGTAAGCGGAAATGATATCGACACTTTTTTCTGGTTTCTCTAAGCGTTCAACCAGTTGAAAGTTGAGATGTTCTTCTTTCTTAGCTTTCGCTTTGATTTTTTCAGGAGAATCTTTGATGACTTCTGCTTTCACCCAATCCAGCTTAATTTCTTGATTGAGCCAACGATCAAAATCATGAGATTCACGAGTAATTTCAACATAACTACGTACAGCACCATCATCAAAGTGCTCTTGCAGTTGCTGTTTTAAACCTTCATAGCGCAATGTATATTGTTGATGATTGACAATATTTTTAACTGGATAGGCATATTCATGATTCCAGTACTCATCAAATGAGTGTGTAATATCACTTACTGCATGACCGACAAGCATGACATCAACATCTGAAAATTGATATCGGTCACTGACATTGTAGTATTGATTACTCATATTTCGGCCGCCAATCAGGGTAATTTGATTGTCAGCTGTAAACGTTTTGTTGTGCATCCGTCGATTGATACGTTTCAGATCCAAAATCATATCAACGGGTCTAAGGCGTCGGAATTTATAAGGATTGAATAACTTTACGTCAATGTTTTGATGTTGATCCAGCGCGAGATAAATACTTTCCATCGTCTTAGCGTTATTGTCATCCATTAACAATCTGACTTTTACACCACGATCAGCAGCTTGAATGATTTTATAAAGAGCCAATGCACCTACACGGTCGTTATCCCAAATGTAATATTGAAGGTCGAGTGTTTTTTCGGCTTTCTCAATTAATTGAAAACGTGCAGCTATCGCTTCGATTGGATCATATAAAACATGAAAACCTGTTAATTCAGGATTCTTAATTTTCAAAGGTTCGACAATTTGCGCCAATGAAGTGTCATGAGTGTCGATGTCATACGCATATTGAGGTGCAACAGCTTGTTGAGTGGGTAAAGTTGAGCATGCGGGTAAAGCAAGAATCAAACATGAACTCATAATGAAGCGCATTTTAAAAGATGTTTTCTTTTGGCGATTCAATTGTTGAGATTGATTCTTTTCCATGTGATTTGCTTGCATAATCTATTCTTTGAACTCAATGTGCTAAAGTATAAAGAGCACCATTTAAAAGATAAATGAACCACTCAGATTATTCGTCTGATTTAATGAAAGAGATTGAATATGTGGACAACAAATAACATCCTTGCTGCGTTCTATATTATTTTCTCGCTCTTCGCTATTTGGGGAGTCACGCAAGCATGGATGAGCCAATCTCGAACTGAAACCATACATCCATTTAAAGCCTTTGTTCATCTCTTGGCATTTTATCTTTCTTATTTACTTGTTCCGTTGTGGTTTTTTAGTATTTTTGCTACTTGGCAAGGTATATTTTCATTGCATGAAGGTGTGTTTATTTTCTTGTTGAGCAGTGTATTGATTTATGCACGTTTCATTGAGCCACATCGTGTAGTAGTGAATAACCTGAGTTACAAGTTAAGTTCGGCGCAACCCTTTAAACATCCGATTAAAGTGGCATTAATTGCAGACTTACATATTGGATTGTTTTCTGGGCATGAAAGACAACTGAAAATTATCGTGAATAAGATTAATCAAGCTCAACCAGATTTAGTGGTTGTGGCAGGTGATTGGACCTATGAACCAGAAAATAAGCTGGCAGAAGAGCTCCGAGTATTAAGAGAAATTCAAGCGCCTGTCTATTCTGTGAATGGTAATCATGATGAGCAATATCCAGGTCCACCGATTCAGGCATTATTAAAAGATGCGCTAGCTTCAAATCAGGTGATGGATATTGAAGGTAAGATTGTTGAGTTTGATGAGTTTAGATTGATTGGTGTGGGGGATTTGTGGGCAGGTAAGGCTGACATGCGGGATATGCCTGATTTACCACAAGATAAGCCGTGGTTAATTCTGTCACATAATCCGGATACGGTGGATATGGTGCCAAAATTGCCAACTCATCCGTTGATGTTGTCAGGGCATACTCATGGGGGACAAGTGGAGCTTCCGTGGTTGACAGATTACATCATGAAAAAAGTGTCTATCTTGGGTCATAAACGTGGTTTATATAAGCATGAACATGCCAATGTTTATGTGTCCGTAGGTACTGGCATGGTAGGTGTCCCATTCAGATTCAGAGTACCACCGATGATTGATATCATTGAGCTCAGCTAATAAAAAAACCGGCTTAAGCCGGTTTTTTTATTAGCTGAAAGCATCAAATTTGATTATTCACATCATCATGTTTCGTTTCGCGAATCATGAGGAAAGCAATCAGCGAAAGGATTGATGCAGCCGTCAAATAATAGCCTACTGCAGACAAACCATATTCAGTTGCCAATTTCGTTGCAATCAAAGGTGCGAAAGATGCACCAAAAATACCAGCAAGGTTAAATGTTAACGCCGAACCAGTATAACGCACCGATGTCGGGAAGATTTCTGAAAGTACTGTACCGATTGGACCATAGGTTAAGCCCATAATCGCAAGACCAATACATAAGAATAAGAACACAATCAGTGTGCTTCCTGACTCCAACATGTCCGCAAAGAAAATACCAAAAATAGCAGAAATTACACACACCGCGATCGAAGTGGTTTTACGACCGAACTTTTCCGCAAAAATTGCAGAAAGGGGAATAAATGCTGCAAAACAAAGCGTTGCAACCAACTGAAGTTGTAGGAACTCTTCACGAGAGTAACCTAATTGTTTTGTACCCCATTGCAAAGCAAATACAGTGGTTAAGTAAAAAACTACGAAAGTACAAATGGCTGCAATCGTTCCGAGTACAAGCATTTTTGAATGCTTTTTAAAAACTTGTACAAAAGGAACATTCACTTCTTTTTGTTTATCAAGCACGTTTTGGAATGCTGGCGTTTCATGCAACTTTAAGCGAATCCACAAGCCTACAATCACCAATAAGGCACTTGAAATAAATGGAATACGCCATCCCCATGACATGAATGCTTCTTCACTCATGAATGCCCCAAGCGTAAGGAAAGAGCCTGTGGCAAGGATGAAGCCGATAGGTGCACCAAGTTGAGGGAACATACCGTACCAAGCACGTTTGCCTTCTGGCGCATTTTCAGTTGCGAGTAGAACTGCACCTGACCATTCGCCACCTAAACCTAAGCCCTGACCTAATCGGCACAAAGCTAAAAGTAAGGGTGCCACAATGCCAATTTGCGCATAGGTTGGAAGTAAACCAATCGCAACGGTAGAAAGCCCCATGGTTAGCAAGGCTGCCACTAAGGTTGCTTTACGACCGATTCGATCTCCCAAATGACCGAATAGTGCGGCGCCGATAGGACGTGCGATGAATGCGATTGCAAAAGTTGCTAATGATTGAATCGTTGCTGTCATAGGATCTGTGCTTGTTGGAAAGAACAAGTAGGGGAAAATTATGACCGCAGCTGTTGCGTAAATATAAAAATCGAAGAACTCGATGGTTGTACCAACGAGGCTTGCAGTTAATACCCGAGTTTTAGAGTTTGCGGGCTGAGCTTGTTGTGATGCTGTATTAGACGCCATGAGAGACCTTACACTTACTAAAAATAAAAAACTTAGATTTAATAGCGTAATCTTTTTAAAAAAGGCGTAATTTCTTAAAAAAATACGAAATACCAGCTTGCTCTACGGTGTTAGGGTTGCTAGACGATGTAGTTAAAGTGGTTATAGCACGTAAAGATAAATAGACAGGAAATGTGATCCTGCACCTATCAATACAAAAATATGCCAGATAGCGTGAGTGTATCTTACCTTTTTTAAGGCATAAAACAATGCGCCTATGGTGTAAGCAAGACCACCAACAATAAGGAAGGTTAAACTTTGATCAGATAAATATGTGCGCATATCATCGATCACAAGTAATGCTAACCATCCCATTGCGAGATAGGCAAAAAGCGATATTTTTTGAAAATGGTGAATAAATACCAATTTAAATAAAGTGCCAATCGCCGCAATTACCCAAAGTGCAATTAATAAATAGTGAGCTTTTTGCGTTGGTAAAGCTATAGATAGAAAAGGCGTGTATGTTCCTGCGATGAGATAATAAATAGCCGTGTGGTCCAATTTTTTAAACCAACCCCGACGCTCAGGTGTTTCCGCAAAATGATAAAGACTAGACGCCGTAAAGAGTAGAACTAAACTAAGTCCATAAACCCAAAGCCCGATCCATTGCGCCAAAGGATAAGCAGCACCTTTTATAATCAATAAAATGGCACCGATGACGGCCAAGACAGCACCAATGGCATGACTGATGAAATTAATTTTTTCTTCTAATGGATCATACGAAGCATGAGATGCTTTCATTGTTCACTTACACATTTAATTATACACCTGTATCGTAATTGAATTTTGCTTTTCGCGTAAGACGCATTAAAATTTAATAGCATTTCTTTTTTTGGCACTGTTTATGACCGTTTCGGCATCTTCTACCCCACAAGAGCAACAATTTCTTGAAGCATTTCATCAAGCTTTAGCATCTCAGCGTTTTGATCGTATGATTCTGAGCCAATATCAGGGCGAGATAGAGGCTTTAGAGAAGATGACTATACGCATGATTCGATTACAAGATGAATGGATGCTGAATGTTCTGTATCGCTTTAAAACTCAAGATGTGACCAAAAATTTTCCAATTGATGAAGCTGATCCGTTGGTAAGTAACTTAGTCAGTGAATGCAAACAAGCCAATCTTTTTACATTGGACAGCGAGTTGCAGCTCAAGAAAAATAAGAAAAAAGCGATCTTAACTCAAAGTAAAAAGGCTTCAGTCTCCAAGATCATTGAAAAATCACACGACCGTCAAAAACACCGTTTTGTTGAGCAAGAAAGTTATTTTCTTCAACCGTTGGGTATTACGGATCAAAAAGAACAAATTATTCCCAGCATGGCGCGTAAGTGGAAACAGATTAATAAATTTGTTGAGATCTGCTCCGGTGCATTAAACCAAATTCAAGTTGATCAGCAGCTCAACGTTGTCGATTTTGGCTCAGGTAAAGGTTATCTCACCTTTGCACTGTATGACTACTTACAAAAAAATGATTACAATCCTTATGTTACAGGTGTGGAACTGAACGAGAAAATGGTTCAATTCTGTCAAGATGTTGCCCGTAAATCAGATTTTAAGCATTTAGATTTTTTCCAAGGAGATGTACGAACTTACTCGCCTGAAAAACTCGATGTCATGATTGCGTTGCATGCCTGTGATGTAGCAACTGATTTTGCGATTCATACCGGTATTCGATTGAATGCGCAAATGATTATGTGCGCGCCGTGCTGCCACAAAGAATTGAGACCTCAAATGCAAAGTCCCTCTGTATTAAAACCAATGTTGCAGTTTGGTATTCATGAGGGGCAACAAGCTGAAATGTTGACAGATACAATTCGAGCGCTATTGTTAAAAGCCTATGGTTACGAGACAAAAGTTTTTGAATTTGTGGCTTTGGAACATACCAGCAAAAATAAAATGATTTTAGCCACCAAGCGAAAAGATTTTAACGCACCAGATCAGCAAGTGTTGGATCAAATCATTGCATTAAAAAATATGTATGGTATTCAAAAGCACTCATTAGAGTTGCTTCTAAAAGGTGAGTGGGAGCAACAAAATATTGGTGAAAAGTGCTAACACACCTTTGGGAATTAACATATGAGTAATGTCTTCGATGTTCAAGTAGGTTCATGGTCGCAATTAAAGCTCTACGCGATGCAGATACGAGAGCAAGTATTTATTCTGGAACAACAAATTTCACCTGAAGACGAATGGGATATGGAAGATGAGACATCGATTCACTTTGTTGTTTTCCATGAAGATGAGGCAATCGCCACGGCTCGACTACTTCAAAATCATAGTATTGGAAGGGTAGCAGTCATAAAGGCTTATCGAGGAAAAGGTGTTGGGTTTGAGCTCATGAAATTTATAATTGAGTCCGCTCAAAGGGAAAAGCGACCAACCTTGAATCTTTCTGCTCAAGTTCATGCATTACCATTTTATCAACGTTTAGGGTTTGAGCCCCAAGGTAAGGAATACTTAGATTGTGGTATTCCTCATGTTTATATGACGATGCAGCTTGAATAAAAAAACGGAGCCAATGCTCCGTTTTTTCATAACAAATATCAATGACTATGTGAACCTGATTCACCATCATGTTTATGACTGTGTTCGCCCATTGCTGCGTGTTCTTCTTCAGTCATATTGTGTTCAGTTGCACTAGCTTGAGCAGCTTTGTTGGCTTCGATTTTTGCTGCTGCTTCTTCAGACATCACAGGTGATGCTTTGAATGCATGATGTTCACTGGTTTCTGTTCGTTGTTTACTTGGCATATAGTCAGGTTCATTTTCAATGGCTACATAGAAAATCACCATAAATATAATACTTAAAATGATCGCGATAATTAGCGCTTTCCAACCCCAAGGAGATTTTTCTGGTGAAGAATGATCAGTCATAATGCTATACCAAGTTGGGTAAAATGAATCTGAGAATATGTTACTTTATAACACAGAATAGAAGTATAGAAATGTTCACAACAAAATATTGTTGTATTTATAAGCATATTTTAATGATCACTATGTAAAAGCTGAAATGTTCGAATAGATCAGGCTTAGTGATATAAATGCCATAATTGATGCTAATAATTTCATAATGATATCCATTTTTCTTTGAGAACATAAATATTTCATAATGATGATAGCCAAAGAAATATACAGTCCTCCAATCAAAACTAAGACGAACATTGTCGCGACATATACACTAAAGATCTGCTCTAAACTGAACATGGTATTGGAGGAAAGAAATGGGGGTAATAGTGCAATGTAAAACGTCATCGTTTTAGGATTGCTCATTGTGACAAGTAGGCCTTGTCCATAGGAGGTTTTGTAAATTTTTTTATTTGTCGGTGAAAAGTTGAAATGATTTTGTTTCATTTCACGGACATTGGATGCCCAAATTTGTATTGCTATGTATAGTAAATAAAATGCACCAATGATGATAATGATCTGAATAATTTTAGGATTTATAAATTGGTGAAGAAATTTAATAAAGATAAGAGATAAGGTTAAATATAAGAAATCACCTGTGATTAATCCAAATAGAGTAAACCAGCCATGCATTTTGGTATTTTTAATTGTATTAATTAGAATTGTGATCATACCTGGCCCGGGTACAGCGGCAGCAATAGTCAGAGCTAAAAGATAAGTGCAAAAGTTTTGTTCTACAAACATGGATATCTTGTTTTTTGTGAAGGTAAGAACATTTTCAATCAAATACAAAGCACAAAGTGATCGTTTTCGTTTGCCTTTTCTATTGATTGAGGTATATCCTTTCTATAAATAAAATAAAAAAGGTTAGAATTTTCATTATGAACTTTGATAGATTTGACAAAAAAATTTTAAGACTACTTCAACAAGATTCACGAGTGACCAATCAAATACTGGCGGAACAAGTCGGTATTTCTCCATCACCATGTTGGCGTCGTGTTAAACGATTAGAAGACAAAAAAATTATCAAAGGATATGGTGTTAACCTTGATAGAAGAAAAATTAATTTGGGTGTAATGGTCTTTATACGAGTGTCAATTGATAGACATAGTGAAGTTGAAGCCAAAAAATTTGAAGAAAAGGTTCTAGAGTTAGATAACGTAGTCGCTTGTTATAGTATTGGCGGAGATGCAGATTTTTTGCTTCAAGTTGTGTCTCGAGATCTCGATACTTATGCAGATTTTGCTATGAAAACAATTAGAAGACTCCCTGGTATCAAGGAAATGCAGAGCATGTTTACGCTCAAAGAGATTAAGACTTTTAAGGGATTTCCAGTTACTTTAGATTGAAAAACCTCTCCGAAGAGAGGTTTTTAGTTTATATCAATCAAATCGACTGACCAGACTGAACTTTGTCCTTGAGGAGTTGAGGTGCTTTAAAACGCTCACCATACTTCGCTTCAAGCTGATTCGCGCGGTCAAGCGCTTGTGCGAGTCCATATTGATTGAGGAACTGTAAAGCGCCGCCAGTCCAAGGGGCGAATCCTATGCCAAAAATAGAACCGATATTTCCATCAATGACAGACTCTAAAACACCCTCTTCAAGACAACGTAAGGTATCTAAAGATTGCACAAACAAGAAGCGATCAATCATTTCTTGCTCAGAAATATCAGTCTCTTTCGTCCAATGGTTTAAACCATCCCAAAGGTATTTTTTACCACTTTCAGGATATTCATAAAAACCAGCACCAGCAGCTTTCCCTTTACGCCCAAACTCATGGATCATTTGCTTTAAAACATCTTCAGCAGGGGAGTATGGTAAATCTTTGCCTTCAGCCTGAAGCGCTTTACGCGTTTCGTTGGTCACATGCTCAGACAAGGTTAATGCGACTTCATCTTGGATTGCTAATGGACCGACTGGCATACCTGCTTTTAAAGCAGCCATTTCAATTTTGGCTGGATGTACTCCCTCAGCCAGTAAACGCAAACCTTCGTTGACAAAAGTACCAAATACGCGGCTGGTGAAGAAACCACGACTATCATTCACAACGATAGGTGTTTTTCCAATTTGTTGAACATAATCATAGGCTTTAGCTAGTGTCTCAGCTGAAGTCTCTTTACCTTTAATAATTTCAACCAACTGCATTTTATCAACAGGGCTAAAGAAATGCAGTCCAATAAAGTTTTTCGCATCTTTACTTGCTGTTGCAAGACCTGTGATCGGTAAGGTGGATGTATTAGAAGCCATCACACCGCCGTCAACTAAATATTGCTCAGCTTCTTGAGTTACTTTGGCTTTGAGTTCTTGATTTTCGAATACAGCTTCAATGATTAAATCACAGCCTTGTAGATCAGATGCATTCGCTGTAGGGGTAATGAGAGATAAAATTTGTTCGCGTTTTTCAGCAGTCATTCGACCTTGTGAAACACGTTTATCTAACAGTTTTTGACTATACGCCTTACCTTTTTCTGCATTTTCAATCGATACATCTTTAAGGACGACTTGAATCCCCTTAATCGCTGTCGAGTAGGCAATGCCAGCCCCCATCATTCCAGCGCCTAAAACACCTACTTTGGTCGCTTGCCATTTTGCAGGCTCTTTAGGGCGGCTTTCACCTGATTTGATTGCATTCAGTCCATGCCAGAAAGTACCAATCATGTTTTTCGCAACTTGACCAGTTGCCAGATACGTAAAATAGCGAGACTCAATAGTTAATGCAGTATCAACATCTACCTGAGCACCTTCAACGGCAGCAGACATAATGGCTTCAGGGGCTGGATAGCAACCTTTTGTTTTGTCACGCAACATTGCTGGTGCAATCGCAAGGACTTGAGCCACTTGAGGTGATGATGGCGTACCACCTGGAATTTTGTATCCTTTAACATCGAATGGTTGTTGAGATTTTGGATTTGCTTTAACCCAAGCAATCGCTTTATCCATGAGCTCTTGTTCAGAATCAGCCGTATCTTGAATTAAGCCTAGAGATTTTGCTTTTTCTACACCAAATTGTTTACCTTCCATTAAGAAAGGAAAAGCATTCTGCAAGCCGAGCAGTCGTACCATACGCACGATACCACCGCCACCTGGTAACAATCCTAAGGTAACTTCAGGTAGACCAAATTTCGCTTTAGGATCATTTAATGCAATACGAGCATGACAGCCTAGTGCGATTTCCCACCCACCACCGAGAGCTGTTCCATTTAATGCAGCAACAACAGGTACACCCAAGGTTTCAATATATCGGAATTCCGCTTTCATTTTTTGGATCATGCCAAAGAATTCAGAGGCGTGTTCTGGTTGAGCTTGAATCAACTCATCCAAATCACCGCCTGCAAAAAAGGTTTTCTTTGCAGATTTAAAAATGATACCTGTAATGCCAGATTCGGCTTTCAGTTTTGTTACCGTCTCTTCCAAAGCAACTCGGAAATCTGCATTCATGGTATTGGCAGACTGATTAGGTGAGTCTAAGGTGAGAATAACAATGCCATCAGCATTTTTTTCAAATTGAATTGCACTCATTATTCTTCTCCTTATACCAATTCAATGATCGTTGCGATACCCATACCACCACCTACACACAGTGTAGCCAAGCCACGTTTTTTACCTTGACGTTCAAGTTCATCGAGCAACGTACCTAAAATCATAGCACCTGTCGCACCGAGTGGATGACCCATTGCAATTGCACCACCATTTACATTGACTTTTGCAGGATCGACATTGAGTTCATTAATAAAGCGCATTACTACAGCCGCAAACGCCTCGTTCACTTCAAATAAATCGATATCATCAATGGTTAAGCCAGCTTTTTCCAAAGCTTTGCGTGCCGCAGGTGCTGGACCAGTTAACATGATTGTTGGATCAGTTCCGACAAGCGCAGTTGCTAATACTTTGGCACGTGGTTTTAAGCCTTGTTCTTGAACCGCTTTTTCAGATGCAAGTAGAACAACAGCAGCGCCGTCTACAATGCCTGAAGAGTTTCCTGCATGGTGAACGTGATTAATCTTCTGAGCTTCTGGATATTTTTGTAATGCGACTGCATCAAATCCCATACCACCCATCATTTCAAAGCTTGGATTTAATTTGGCTAAGCCTTCAACGGTAGTCGTTGGTTTGATGAACTCGTCTTTATCTAAAACGACAACGCCAGCTTTATCTTTTACTGGTACAACTGATTTATTGAAGTAACCATTCACTTGAGCCGCTGCTGCTTTCTTTTGGGAATCTGCAGCAAAAGCATCTACATCAGCACGAGAGTATCCATCTAAAGTTGCGATTAAATCAGCACCAATCCCTTGTGGAACAAAGGTAGATTTCAGGTTTGTTTCTGGATCGAGTGCCCATGGCCCGCCATCGGAGCCCATTGGAATACGCGACATTGACTCTACACCACCTGCAACGACAACATCTTCCCAGCCTGAACGAACTTTCTGTGCAGCAAGATTGACAGCTTCTAGTCCTGAAGCACAAAAACGGTTGATTTGAACGCCTGCTACATCATCATTCCAGCCTGCAGCAATTGCAGCAGTTTTAGCGATATCACCGCCTTGATCACCAATTGGAGTTACACAACCCAGCACGATGTCATCGACTTTAGAAGTATCGAGTTGATGGCGAGTTTGAAGTTCATTTAACAGCGTTGTGAGTAATGTGATTGGTTTTACTTCATGTAAAGAACCATCTTTTTTTCCTTTTCCGCGTGGTGTGCGAATGGCATCAATGATGTAAGCCTCGCTCATAATAGTTCCTTTTTTATAGGTTGAAATTGTTATGGTGTTTTGAGTGTAGATGATCTATGTGATTGTGCAATGACGAGAACGGATGAGTCGTTTGATATTTTTGGTCACTGAAAAATTAAGTGTTTTAAATTGTGAAATGAAAGTTTTTGACGAATTAAAAAAAATTTGTATTGCGAATGCTTTGATTATAATTTTGCTATATCAAATCTTTGGCGCTTGATATGGCAAGCTTTACACCATAAGAACCTTCATCATCTTTATCAACATACCAACCACCGTTAATTACAGCGGGCACTTTTTTATTGATAATCTGCCCTTTCAGCTTTTCAGCTTCTAATTTACTTAAATAGCCAACTGTTAATCCGTTGATTTCAACTTTGATTGCATTTGGATCGTATTGGTTAAATGGTTCTGACAGAACATGAGCAGTACATTCATGAAATTTAGATACAGCTTTTTTTTGACCAGCTATTTTAAGTAAATTTTTTTGATATGCATTTTCTCCGACAATATTATAAGTGTACTGTATATCAGCTTGAGGTCGAGAGCTGTGCGATTTTACACTGTAAAAATAAATTGCTATTCCAATCAAAATTGAGATTAAGATTGCAGTAAGTGTCATCTTATTATTCCTTTAAATATTACGAATATTTTAATTTCAACTTGAATATTTTTGTTAAATAAGCACTTAAATCCATATGTAAAAAAAAGCCTGAACAATGTCAGACTTTTTTATGTTTGAATAAATTAATGATAACCATGTAATTGACGATACAGTCCTGGTGTTACCCCTGTCCACTTTTTAAATGCTCGGTGGAAAGTACTGGTTTCACTAAAGCCGACTTGTTGTGCCACATCTTCTAAAGTTAAAGATGGGTTTAACAGTAAGTGAATTGCAGCGTCTCGACGTAAGGCATCTTTTACACCTTGATAGCTCTTACCTTCAGCAGCTAAGCGACGGCGAAGCGTCTGTGGTGATAAATAAAGCATGGCTGCAACATCATTTAATGTTGGCATTTCTTCACCAATTTGGCTCTTCAATACTTCACGAATACGTGATGTGAGCGAATTGGTATTTTTGAATTTCACCAACAGTTTCGCTGGAGCACCTTTTAGAAACTCTTCCAAGGTGTTTTCATCTTGGCGAATTGGAAGATCTAAGTAGTCTGCAGCAAATGTGATTTCAGTACGAGCTGAATCAAATTGGATTACTGGCGCAAAAAATAACGCATCATATTCATCTGCATGTTGTGGGCGTGGATATGAAAAATGTACACGCTCTAACGGGATACGACGCTCAATGAGCCACGATGCCAAACCATGCCAGATCATGAGCATACTTTCAGTAATGAAATGGTCAGGATCCATTGTTTTTGGAATGAGTGGAACTAAGCGTGCTTCATGCTTATCGCGCTCTAAAGTCACAGACCACTCATCACCAAATAACTTGTAGAACTGTGATGATAACTCAAGCGCATCACCTAAAGTTTTGGCATGTATGATCAATTGACACATGATCGCAAAGGTCCCTAAGCGACGTGGCTGGATATCAAAACCAACGTGTTCATCTTGGGTGACCATCCACAGCATTTTAACAAAGCGTGTGTACTGCTCAGGAGAAATACGTGCTTTAGGTTGGCGGAGTAGTTCAGCTTCAATGCCGACATGTGAAAGTAAAGTGTCAACATCCATCCCTAGACGTTTTACCCCAGTCAGGGCTGCATTCACAAAATGGATACTTATCGTATCGCGACTCATGTTAAATCCTTCAGTCTCTTTGATGTTCACTGCTACTTGACCTAAATGACACAAAAAATAATTTAATTGGCAATTATCACTAGAGTAATTGCTCTTTTACATCATAAATTGCCGAAATGATCAAGGTAAATGGCTGAACATGACATTGTTAATCTTGTTTTATATTTCTATTATGGGTGAAAAATCAACATATTCTTGGTGAAAATAACAATGACAGCTGCATTAAAGGGATTGAAAGTTTTAGATTTTTCCACATTATTACCCGGACCCTTTGCGACCTTGTACTTAGCAGATCTAGGGGCAGAGGTGGTCCATATAGAGTCACCAAATCGACCAGACCTTGTCAGAATGTTGCCACCTTATGCAAATGGTCAAGCCACGGCGCACAGTTATTTGAATCGTAACAAGCAGTCGATTGCCCTAGATTTAAAAGATAGTCAGAGTATTGAACTCATTAAATCAAAAATTTCAGAATACGATATCGTCATTGAGCAGTTCCGTCCTGAAGTGATGCGACGTTTAGGACTCGACTATCAAACTTTATCTGAAATAAACCCACGTCTGATTTATTGTTCAATAACAGGATATGGGCAAACAGGTTCTTATAAAGATAAAGCGGGACATGACATTAATTATGTTTCACTTTCAGGGATTGCTGGACATTCAGGTCGACAGGAAAATGGACCACCACCAATGGGGATTCAAATTGCAGATGTCGCAGGCGGTTCTTTACACGCAGTGATCGGCATTTTAACAGCCGTGATCGAAAGGCAACGAAGTGGTTTAGGTCAATATATTGATATCTCTATGACGGATTGTGCGGTGACTTTAAACAATATGGCCGCGGCAGCTGTACTTGCAGGTGGGCAGAATCAGTACCCTGAAAATGAACATCTGAACGGGGGAACATTTTATGACTATTATCAAACGCAAGACGGGCGCTATATCTCAATTGGAAGTTTAGAACCTCAATTTATGACAGGTCTGGCAACTGTATTAGAACTGCCTATCTTATTGGAAAAAGGAACTTCATTTGATGTTGAAGATCGAAAAGCAGTCAAGACTGCCATCGCTGATAAAATCAAGGAAAAAAGTTTTGATGTATGGCGTAAAACATTTTCTGAATTAGACGTATGTGTAGAACCTGTGTTAAATCTAGACGAAGCTCTGACGTCAGATTTGGCTCAACAACGTGCTTGGACAGTAGATGTACCTCTAAGGAAAGATGCAAATGAGGTAGAAAAACAGTTGGCTTGCCCAATTAAATTTTCAAGATCCAAGGCACAGTATCATTATATCGGCCAAACCCTGGGTGAAGGGAACTGGTAGTCAAAGTATTGAATATATGAAAAAAAAGAACCGATCTGTATCGGTTCTTTAATCTATGTTTTCATACAGTAAATGAAATACTTTAGACTAAAGTCTATAATTGTCATGGAATGAAATTAGGCTGAGTCCCAATGGATTTAATTCAAGTAAATGGTCAACCGCGCTATGGGCGTTTTACAGAATTGCCAAGTGCAATTTCTATCTCAAAATATATTTATAAAACGCCATATGGCAAAGTGCTCAAAGGATGGAGAAAAAAACTTAAATATAAGAAATTTAAGTTTTGTAGTATCCAACATGAGCATTACAGCATTGGGATGGCTATCGTCGATATCGCTTGGGCGGGACATGGTTTCATCTATATTTATGACCATAACACCGGACAAGTCGTCGAGTGGAATGCGATTAATGTATTGGCACACAGTACGGTTCTAGATGAACAGCCACTATTTAATCATAGCCATTTTCAACATGGAAAAATCCAACTCGATATCCAACATGCCAATGGTGTTCGTTATATCAAAGTGATCAAACATGGTGAAGAAAAACTGTCTGCACGAATCTTTTGTGCTGGAACAGATCCTTTGTCGATGTGCAGTCCTACTGGTATAAATGGTTGGACCTATACTCAGAAACTAACTACATTGGCCGTTGAAGGGTATTTCATTAATAAACAAAAAGAAAAAATTGAATTTAACTCACGAACTTTTGCTTCGCTTGATGATACTTGCGGTTTTCTAAGACCTGAAACGGCTTGGTTTTGGCTATCTTCTAATTTTTGGGATGCGCAAGGAAACCGTGTGGGTTTGAATCTTGCCTCTGGCGTGAATGAAAGCTTTGGCAATGAAAACTGTTTGTGGATTAATGGACGCCTTTATGCGTTGACGGATGTTCTTTTTGAAATGCAAAATGATCAGATGTGGACCATACGATCTATGGATGACAAATTACAATTGACCATTGAAACAGGCTGGCGCCGTTATGAAAATCTTAATCTTAGAATGGTAGGCAGCCAGTTCAGTCAGTGGCAATCTAAAATTACGGGTTTTATTATTTCAGATGATGGTCAGCATATTGAGCTTAATCAAGAGTATGGACTATTAGAGCAACATTACGCTAAATGGTAACGGCGTCATAACAACAAAAAAGTCCGATTGATCGGACTTTTTTTACATTCTTTTTTATATCGCAGCTTCCCAAAAAGCTTCACCTGCTTGAAATGGATCTTGAGTTTCAGCGAGCGTATCAACCCAAACTTGGTATTGATGAATAATAGGGTGTTGATTTGGGTGAAAATCAGCTTTAAACCAGTCTAAATATTCTCGTTTTTTTGCCGTTAAAATGCCATCTTTTCCAAGCAACCATTTCAAGCCTTGAGCAAACATTTTTAACCTTTCAATTCGAGTAAAACCATCTTGTTTGAGAAGTCCATGTGTTCTTTGCATGGTAAATCCAAACATCATAAGCGTAACTAAAACCAAGGCGGTATAACGTGTAAGGTTTGAAGTCTGCGCTACCTCGATCATAACATCATAAGCAACATCGCGATGTTCCATTTCTTCAATACTATGCCATGCAAATAAACCCCGGACAAAAGGATGTGCATGGGCCATCGTACTTTTATGACTGAAAAATGTCGTTGCCATTAAAGCGGTTAAGTGTTCGCATGAAGCGGTGATCGCAATATTAAAACGATCAGGATACCTTTTTAACGCATGTTTGAAACGTTGATTGACTTGATGAATATATTTTTCAATCGGCATACCTTGCTCAATTAAAATTTTATTCATTTTGTCATGGGCAATACCGTGTTGCGCTTCTTGTTGAATAAAGTCTTTCACACGTTTGGCTAAGACAGGATCTTTAATATGCGGTTGAAATAGTCGGACACACTGTATGAAATATCGTTCTCCATCTGGAAATGTCAAACTCAAAGCATCAAATACACGTGTTTTAAAAGGATCGTTGTTAAACCAAAATCGTGGTACTTCGTTGAGTCGGAAATCAAGGTGCTTACGAATCACTGGATGGTATGTGGTAATTGCATTCATTTTATTTTTATCACTTATGCAGAAAGAACAAGTATGTAAAAAAAATCACATTAAGGTCATTATCTCTACAGGACAAAAGAAGAGAGAAGGAGATTAAAACTGTAAGTAATGTTGGCTAAATCATCCGAATAAAAATGATTTAGCCAGTAATAGAAATACTATCGAGCTGCTTGCCAGAATGCTTCACCAGCTTGAATTGGATCATTGGTCTCGGCTAATGTTTTTACCCATACATCATATTGGGCAATCACAGGATGTTGGCTTGGATGGAAGTCTTTTTTAAACCAATCTAGGTATGGACCTTTCATTCTCGTTAACATGCCATTTCGACCGATAAACCATGGAAGTCCTTTGACGGTCATTTTGAAACGGTCTAAACGACTAAATCCGTCATACTTCAACATGATATTGGCACGATAAGTTGTAAATCCAAGCATCATGAAAGTTGTAAATGCCAAAGCAAATTGTCGAGTAAGTTCTGGAACATCACCGACTTGTTTCATGACATCAAAAGCCACATCACGATGCTCCATCTCTTCGATAGCATGCCATGCTAAAAGCGCGCGCACATAGGGGTGAGCATCTTCAAGGGTTGCTTTTTGACTATAAAAAGTATCAGCCATTAATGCAGTTAAGTGTTCGGCTGCAGCAGTCATGGCAATATTATATTGAGGTGAACGACGTGTCAGTTCGAATTTAAAAATTTTGTTAAGAACCTTAATAAATTGATCGACAGGCATACCTTGATCTTTCATGACCTGATTCATCTTGTCATGCGCAATTCCATGCTGTGCTTCTTGTCGAATAAAATCTGCGACGCGTTTTTGTAATTCAGGGTCTTTGATTTTATCTCTAAATAATCGAACTGATTCAATGAAGTAGCGCTCTCCGTCTGGGAAAGTTAGACTCAATGCATCAAACATACGGGTTTTGAATGGATCTCCACCAAACCAAAAACGAGGAATTTCTGAGAGCTTGAAATTGAGATTCGTGCGTACGACAGGATCAACCTGATATTTTACCAATGCGTTCATCTTATTTTCATTCATCCGCTTTAGATCGTTTAAGTATGTATGGCATTGGTCTGATTGTTTTGACAGTACTTGCCATTTTTTATACATTTTACGACAAATGAAAATGAATAAAGTCAATTTTGCCTAAAGGAATAGTGCATCGTGAAAGATATTCAAATACCCAATGGATATTTCCATTTATGGCAAACATTTATTCAAGTGAAACAGCTCGATAAAGAGATAAAGACTGCGTTAAATCAGGATGTTGATACGCTGAATAAAATTTTGGCAGCACCGATTGCCATGCAATCATCATATTCTTTTTTCTTAAAACTTAACTCTCTCACGCAGGTTTATTTGAATCGCGCCAATTATATTTTTGAAATGGCTCAATATGTGAAACCTGAGCATTTTGGTGTGCTTGGATATATGGCGACACGAAGTGAGACGGTGGCGGAAGCACTGAACTATATTTTAAGATTTAGCCGCTTGGTGATTGATGGTGAAGAGATTACACCCATGCAGATTCACCAGAACGGTGAAATACTGATTTTAAGCTGGCCGTTTATTTGTGATGACTATAATTTTATCAATGAGCTGACGAATGCCATGATGGTTTCATTGGCAAAGCAAATATTAGTGCATGATACCTTTCCACTGTATAAAGTGATCATGGCGCATGAAGCTATCGCACCATTGTATGAATATCAAAAGTTCTATGGTTGTCAGGTAGAGTTCAGCCAAGTTGAATATCAGTTTCAAATTCGCACTCAGGGGTTGCAGCTAAAACCCCAACAAGCAGATCCTTCACTTATGCAATTGTTGGTTCAACAAGCGGAAGAGGCGATTGCATCAAAACCCGTGCAATCGAGTCTTGATCGGCAACTCCACTTAATTATTGCTGAGTATTTGCGTATTCGTCACGAAGCGCCAAAGATTGAAGATATTGCGACAGAATTATGTTTGTCGGTGAGGACTTTGCAACGACAATTAAAAGATCGCGGAACATCATTTAAACGCATACTTGAGCAAGAGCGGATGTCACAATGTGAGCGCCTATTAAATCAGGGGCTAGAGTTAACGGATATCGCAGTGCAACTCGGTTACTCAGATCAGTCTGCGCTTGCTAGAGCATTTAAAATGTATAATGGAATAACGCTGTTGCAGTTTAAAAAACAACTTAAACAACGACCAACTCACCACCATAATCTAAGTTAGATTATGGAAATAAAAAAGGTAAGCATGTAGCTTACCTTTAAAGACTTCACTTTTATGCCAGTCTAAAATTGATTCATCTGTATTTTGGGATATCTAAAAGCAATGGAGAGTATAGCAATCACCGCTAAGATCCAGCAGTAATAAACGTTTTGGATCATTTCCATTGGCGATAATTTTGCAATTGAACATGCCAATAATAATTGTGCGCCAAACGGAATTAAGCCTTGAACAACACAAGAAAAAATATCCAACAAAGCAGCCGAGCGTTTTGGGTCAACACCATATTCTTTAGCAACTTCACGTGCCATATCGCCAGATAGAATAATGGCAACCGTATTATTTGCCACAAAGAAATTAGACAAGATTACCAGAAGGCAGATTCCGATTTCACCAGCTCTTTGCGTTCCCACTTTGAATAAACGCGTAAGTTGATAAATGCGTTGTATTAGCCACTCTAAGCCACCTTCTTTTCGCATAAGGGCAGAAATACCACCGAGTAACATTGAAAGCAATGCGACTTCAAACATGCCCAAAAAGCCATCGTAAATCGCAATATTTAATTTAAGTAGGTTAAAGTCGGGGGCTTGAATCAGACCGACGAGTCCAGACATAACAATGCCCAGCATAAGTACAGCCAACACATGTAATCGGGTAAAAGCCAAAGCAAATACAGCTAAATAAGGCAAAATCAGCCAAAAATTATAGTCATTGAAAGAAACTTGTTGCGTATCACGACTCATCACAAAATAAATCAAAATCGTGAAAAGTGCTGCTGGTACTGCAATCCATACATTGACTTTAAATTTATCTTTTAGTTCTACACGTTGACTACGAGTTGCGGCGATAGTGGTATCTGAAATCATTGACAAGTTATCACCAAACATGGCTCCTCCAACCACAGCACCAATCGCAACAACAGGATTTATATCGGTGACTTGAGTGAAGCCAAATGCGATCGGCGCACAAGCAGCGATAGTACCCATCGAGGTGCCCATCGCAGTAGCAATAAACGCTGAAATAACAAAGAGCATTGGCAGGACAAAAGCCGAAGGAATGAGAGATAAACCTAATTGTACTGTTGCATCAACACTACCAATGGCACTACTAATACTGGCAAAAGCACCTGCCAGCATAAAGACCATAAACATTAAAATAAGATTAGGATGGCTTGCCCCACGGAGAAACTCATCTATACCTGTATTTAATTTGCCACGATAAAGTAATACCGCAAGAATGAGGGCAGGGATAGCAGCAATGGGTGCTTTAATTTGGTAGAAGGCAAACTCAGTGCCAATCAGAGTGTGATAAATACCGCTGCCCAAAAAAATGGCTAAAAACACAATAAGCGGTAGAAGGGCAAGCGCTCGCGAAGAAGCTTTGCCTGGGGAGATTGTGGTCATAACATAAGAAATAAAAGAGTAAGCATGTATAGTATAGAACAGCTTTGGCTAATTCAGAAAAGTTAAAATGTAAGTGCTAAGCTATTTGTTTTTAAACATTTTTAATCAATAAACATAAGTTCATATAAATATTCATGATTTAGAAAAAACAGAAAAAATCGAGCTTTTTGATCATTGTTAAAAAAATCAAAACATTGATAAATATGCACTTGGAATACTTAACTGAAAAGAGTGTTTGGTGCTTTTCATCACACTCTGTTCAATGAGTAAAAAATAGCGTTACAATGGGCCGTCTTGTATTTTACAAAACCAACTCCTCAATTCTATACAATTCAAGGAAAGTACATCCCTATGTCACGTTTAGCCACACGATTTGCACAGCTTAAATCTCAACAGCGTAAGGCTCTAGTTTCTTATGTCATGGCAGGTGACCCTCATCCACACGTAACGGTTCCTTTGTTACATCAAATGGTGGAAGCAGGTGTGGATGTAATTGAACTTGGCTTACCATTTTCAGATCCAATGGCCGATGGTCCAGTGATTGCACTTGCGGCTGAGCGTGCATTGGCAGCCGGTACAAATACATTGGATGCATTGGAAATGGTCAAGCAATTCCGTGAAAAAGACACAGATACACCAGTGGTGTTGATGGGTTATTTGAATCCTGTAGAAGTCATTGGATATGAAAAATTTGTATCAACTGCTCATGACTGTGGTGTGGACGGTATTCTGTTGGTGGACTTACCACCTGAAGAAGCACAAGCGCTCGATGTTGTCTTGAAAAAGTTTGATATGGATCAGATCTTCTTGTTGGCGCCAACATCTACAGATCAACGTATTCAACATGTCGCTAATCAAGCGAGTGGTTTTATTTATTACGTGTCTTTGAAGGGTGTAACAGGTGCAGCGACTTTAGATGTGAATGAAGCTGCTCAACGCATCGAAAAAATCAAGTCGATGACGGATGTACCTGTTGGTGTAGGTTTTGGTATTAGTGATGCAGCCTCTGCAAAAGCAATCGGAAGCGCAGCGGATGCGGTCATTGTTGGTAGTGCTTTTGTTAAACCATTTGCACAGACAACTCCTGATCAAGCAGTTGAACAGGCGGTCAATAAAGTCAAGGAGCTTCGAGCAGCGCTCGATGAGTTAGTATGAATCAAGAAGTTAAATCAGGGAAAACTTTAGCACCTGCAACACCTTGGACAGATCGTTCAGTACCAGGTATTCAAATCCCTGATCAACAGCAATCGTTAAAAGCGACGTTTACTGAGCCTACGATTGAATGTCCAGAATGTCATGCTCTGGTGACTCGTACGGCGATGTCTTTCAATGCTTATGTTTGTCCTCAATGTGATGAGCATTTAAAAATGAAAGCACGTGACCGCTTAAATTGGTTCTTTGATCAAACCGCAAAAGAATTAGGTCAAGAGTTTGTTGCAAAAGACCCACTCAAGTTTGTCGATAGCAAAGCTTATCCTGTGCGTATGAAAGAAGCACAAGAGAAAACTGGCGAAACTGAAGCACTCGTGGTGATGGAAGGGCAAATCAAAGGTTTATCATTAATCGCTTGTGCATTTGAATTTGATTTCATGGGCGGTTCAATGGGTACGGTAGTTGGTGATCGATTTGTACAAGCAGCAGAGCGTGCGATTGAAACCAAACAGCCAATGATTTGTTTTGCTGCCTCTGGTGGTGCTCGTATGCAAGAAGGAATGCTTTCTTTAATGCAAATGGCACGTACATCAGCTGCGATTCAAAAAATGAAAGATGCTCGTATTCCGTACATTGTTGTACTAACTCATCCAGTATATGGTGGTGTGACCGCATCTTTAGCCATGTTGGGTGATGTGCATATCGCTGAGCCTAAAGCAATGATTGGTTTCGCTGGTAAACGTGTCATTGAACAGACTGTACGCGAAAAGTTAGAAGAGCCGTTTCAACGTGCTGAATTCTTGCTTGATCATGGTGTAGTCGATCAAATTGTTCATCGTCACGCATTACGTGATACAGTTTATCGTATCGTAGCGAAATTGATGAATTTGCCTTGAACCTCACTGCTCCACTCAGTACAGATAATTTACAAACATGGCTCGATTATTGGAGCCATGTTCACGTTACAGGAATTGATTTAGGGCTTGAACGCGTCATTCCTGTGGCTGAAAAATTGGGCGTTACACACCCGCAAGCGAAAGTCATTACTGTCGCTGGTACGAATGGTAAGGGTTCAACAACCACAACCTTAGCTTCTATTCTGAATGCTCAAGGATATCAAGTCGGTTTGTATCAATCTCCGCATATCTATCGTTTCAATGAGCGTGTAAAACTCGCAGGTCAGGAAGTTTCAGATGAGCTTCTGATCGAAGCATTTGTTCAAGTTGATCAAGCACGACGTGAATGTGATTTAAGTTTATCTTTTTTTGAAGCAACAACCCTTGCAGCTTTTGTCATCTTCAAACAACAGAAATGTGATGTTTGGGTATTGGAAGTTGGACTTGGGGGACGTTTGGATGTTGTGAATGTCGTTAATCCAAATGTTGCGGTCATTACCAATATTGGATTGGATCACACAGATTGGCTGGGTGACACCATTGAAAAAATTGCTTTTGAGAAAGCGGGTATTATTCGTCCAGATATTCCAGTCATTTTTGGTGGGCAACAAATACTTCCAACATCAATTCAGGATAAAGTCATTGCATGTAATGCGACGCTGTCATGTCTAAATCAGGATTATTTTTATCAAGCAAATGGTGATGGTAAAACTTGGACATTTTCAAGTTCAGCACTGACCTTAAAATTACCATGTGGTCAGTTGGCCCTAGATAATGTTTCTACTGCCGTGGCTGCATTATTGGTCAGTGGATTGAAAATTTCTCAAACTGCACTAGAGCAGGGCATTATTCAAGCACATTTACCAGGTCGATTTGAAATAAGGGAAATCGCAGGAAAAACAGTGATTTTCGATGCGGGACATAATCCGCATGGTGTAGAATTTTTGTTAAAGCAATTGCGAAATTATTTAGAATACAATAAACAGTACACAGAAGTTATCGCTGTGTTTTCGATGTTAGCGGATAAAGATATAGATTCAGTCGTTAATTTATTGAAAAACACGGTATTTATGTGGAAAATTGCGCCGATGGATGTGCCTCGTGCAGCACCATTAAAACAATTAAAGTCAGCGCTTCAAGGTGAGACAGTACAACAGTATTCAAATGTACAGGTCGCATTTAAATCAGCACTTGAAGAAACAAAAAATAATCAGCTGATTTTGGTGTGTGGTTCGTTTCATACCTTAGAAGCGGTCTGGGAGTATTTAGAGAATGTCAATGAATAACAAACAACGCTGGATGGGTGGTGTTGTTTTATTGGGTGGTGGTGTTTTATTGGCAGCATTACTTCTAAAAGGCAAAGAAGAGATCCACCAAAATAATGTTGAACAACCGGTTGAAGCTGTTCAACAAAAAAAGAATGAACCTGAAGCAGTACAACTTCAACCTCTCACAGTTGATGTGGAAACTGAAAAGCGTTTACTTGAAGAGCAACGACGTGCTCGTGAGAAAGCTGTGGCAGAGCAAGAGGCGCGTGCTGCTGAATATTTAAGAATGCAACAAGAGGCCGAAGCTGAAGCCGCACGTCGCGCTGCTGAAGAATATGCTGCAATGAATGCTCGTCGAAACGCTGCTCAGCAAAGTTCAGACAATATTCCTCCTGAATTGGTTGAGGATGAAGCTGAAAAGAAAAAGCGTTTGGCTGAAGAAAATCGCATAGCTGAACAGAAGCGTTTAGCTGAGCAAAAAGAACAACAGGCGAAATCCTCAGAAGAACAAAAGCGTAAAGCCGAAGCAGAAAAACGTGCAGCTGAAAAGAAAGCAGCAGAGCAAAAAGCTGCTGAGGAAAAACGTAAAGCAGAAGAAGCGAAGAAGAAAGCTGAAGCTGATAAAAAAGCTGCAGAAGAGAAAAAACGCAAAGCTGCTGAAGAAGCGAAGAAAAAAGCTGAGGCAGAAAAAGCTCGTGATCTGCTGGAAAATGGAGATCGTCAATGGATGGTTCAAGTGGCATTGGCTGCGAATGAGGCGAATGCAGATGCGCTTGCGGCTAAGCTTCGTGCCAAAGGATATAAGGTAACGAAGAGTCCAACGTCGAAAGGTATTCGAATTATGGTTGGTCCATCTAAAGATCGTGATTCGGCAGATGCGTTACGTAAGAAAATTAACAGTGATGCAAGTTTAAATATGAAATCAGCATGGGTGATTGATTGGGTACCACTGGATAAGCGTCAGTAGTTTCTTGCTTTGTTTTAGAAAAAAGGATTCAAACTATAATTTGAATCCTTTTTTAAATTAATAGGTTAAAGAATATAAGCCATAATCAAAAAAAAGCCTATCTGAGGATAGGCTGAACGCTGAAACTTGATGGCTCGTCAAAATTAATCAAGATCAGGTTGAGGTGTTAAACGTAGATAAGGTGTCACTGCCTTGTACCCTTTAGGGAAGCGTTGTTGAATTTCATTTTCGTCTTTAATAGAGGGAACAATCACAACATCTTCACCATGCTGCCAGTTTGCAGGGGTTGCCACTTTATAGTTATCTGTTAACTGTAATGAATCTATAACACGTAAAATTTCATGGAAGTTGCGACCAGTTGACGCTGGATAAGTAATAATCAAGCGTACTTTTTTATTTGGATCAATGATAACAAGAGATCGGACGGTTAGGGTCTCGCTGGCATTGGGATGGATGAAATCATATAAAGTCGAAACTTTACGATCCTGATCAGCAATGATTGGGAAATTTACCGTGGTAGACTGAGTTTCATTGATATCTTTAATCCAACCATGATGTGATTCAACATCATCTACAGAGAGAGCAATCGCTTTAACATTACGTTTTTCAAACTCGTTTTTTAGCTTTGCTGTAAAACCTAATTCCGTCGTACATACGGGAGTGTAGTCGGCAGGGTGTGAAAATAAAACTCCCCAATGATCTCCTAGAAAATCATAAAAATTAATTACTCCTTCACTTGATTGCTGTTCAAAGTCTGGAGCGGTGTCACCTAAACGTAATGCCATATAAACCTCTATTTTTATCAAAACCTTAATGTGCTGAAATTAATATGGCGGAAACTCTTTATAATTAAAAATAGTGTTTTTTTATTTAGTTATGAAAAAAACAGATTTATTTGAATGTCTGAAGGCAAATAAACGTTCATAAATTTGAATTTGAACGATATATATTTCTGATCAAATTTGCTACATTAACTCGCCGTTGCTCATGCGTCATGGAAAATAATCCAGAAATTTTTTGATTGCATTTGTTTAAAACCCTTGTACTTCAAATTTCTAGCACCATAATAACGTTTGAGAAAAATCATTTTGATAAGTAAGTTTTAGAGAGTCTATATGTTGGCAAGTCTGATCGGAGGAATCTTCGGTACTAAAAACGAGCGCGAATTGAAGCGTATGCGTAAAATTGTCGAGAAGATCAATGCGCTCGAGCCGACGATATCTGTGTTAAGTGATGCAGACTTATCTGCAAAAACAGAAGAATTCAAACAACGTTATAAAAACGGCGAAAGTCTTGATCGCTTGTTACCAGAAGCTTTCGCAGTATGTCGTGAAGCTGGTAAGCGTATTATGGGTATGCGTCATTATGACGTACAGTTGATTGGTGGTATTACCCTACATGAAGGTAAAATTGCAGAAATGCGTACAGGTGAAGGTAAAACCCTAATGGGTACTTTGGCTGTATATTTAAATGCAATTAGTGAACAAGGTGTTCACGTTATTACTGTCAATGATTATCTGGCGCAACGTGATGCTGAGTTAAACCGTCCACTTTATGAATTTTTGGGATTATCTGTTGGGGTGATCTACTCCATGCAGAATCCTGTCGAAAAAGCAGAAGCTTATCGAGCAGACATTACCTACGGTACAAACAACGAATTTGGTTTCGACTATCTTCGCGACAATATGGTGTTCTCGTTAGCCGAGAAAAAACAACGTGGTCTTGCCTATGCGATTATCGATGAGGTTGACTCAATCTTAATTGACGAAGCACGTACTCCACTTATTATTTCGGGTCAAAGCGAAGATTCCTCACAACTTTACGCGGCAATGAATGCGATTCCGCCAAAGTTACATGCTCAAAAAGAAGAAAAAGTTGCAGATGGTGGGCACTTCTGGATCGATGAAAAGCAACGTTCAGTCGAAATTACAGAAGCTGGTTTTGAAGCCATTGAAAGTGAACTTATTGCGATGGGTTTATTGGCAGAGGGTGAAAGTCTATATTCTGCAGCCAACTTAAATCTTGTTCATCATGTCACAGCTTCTATTCGTGCACATTACTTGTATCATCGTAACGTGCATTATATCGTCCATGACGGTGAAGTGATTATTGTCGATGAAAATACAGGTCGTACGATGCCTGGTCGTCGTTGGTCTGAAGGTTTGCATCAAGCGGTAGAAGCAAAAGAAGGTTTAGAGATTCAACCTGAAAACCAAACGCTTGCAACGACCACATTCCAAAACTATTTCCGTTTATACCGTAAACTTTCAGGTATGACAGGTACAGCAGATACTGAAGCTGCTGAAATGAAAGAAATTTATGGCTTAGATGTGGTGTTGATTCCAACCCATCGTCCAATGATTCGTAAAGATCTGAATGACTTAATTTATTTGAATCGTAATGGTAAATACAATGCGATTATTGAAGAAATTAAGAAAATTCATGAAGCTGGTGTTGCACCGATTTTGATTGGTACGGCAACAATTGAAGCTTCTGAAATCTTATCGGATAAACTGAAAGAAGCGGGTATCGCACACGAAGTACTGAATGCCAAACAGCATGAGCGTGAAGCGGATATTATTGCACAAGCTGGCTCTCCACGTGCCGTGACTATTGCGACCAACATGGCAGGGCGTGGTACGGATATCTTGCTCGGTGGTAACTGGAAAGCGAAACTGGCGAAAATTGAAAATCCAACTCCTGAAGATGAAGCACGTTTAAAAGCAGAATGGGAACAAAATAACCAACTGGTGCTGAATTCTGGTGGTTTACACATTATTGGTTCTGAACGTCATGAATCTCGTCGTATTGATAACCAATTACGTGGTCGTTCAGGTCGTCAAGGTGATCCAGGTGTTTCGCGTTTCTTCTTATCGTTAGAAGATGATTTGATGCGTATCTTTGCGGGTGATCGTGTCGTCGCAATGATGCGTGCAATGGGTCTGCAAGAAAATGAAGCCATTGAACATAAAATGGTGTCTCGTTCGATTGAAAACGCCCAACGTAAAGTTGAAGCGCGTAACTTCGATATTCGTAAGAACCTGTTGAAGTATGATGATGTAAATAACGAACAACGTAAAATTATTTACTCACAGCGTGATGAAATTCTGGCAGAAAGTACTTTGCAAGAATACATCGAGTCAATGCATGAAGAAGTGATGAAAGGGGTGATTGAAACGTATATCCCACCTGAATCAATTCATGATCAGTGGGATGTCCCAGGTCTTGAATCTGCATTACGCTCAGACTTTAATATTGATCTTCCTGTGCAGCAATGGTTGGATCAAGATCGTCGATTAGATGAAGAAGCATTAGCACGTCGTATTACTGATGAGGTTTTACAACGCTATCGTGCGCGTCGTGAACAAATGGGTGCTGAATCTGCAGCAGTGTTAGAACGAAACTTTATGTTAAGTTCTTTAGATCGCCACTGGAAAGATCATTTAGCAGCGATGGATTATTTACGTCAAGGTATTCATTTACGCGGTTATGCGCAAAAGAATCCTGAGCAGGAATATAAGAAAGAAGCATTCAATCTGTTTGTAAATATGTTAGCTGTCATTAAGTCTGATGTTGTGACAGATCTTTCATTAGTACGTTTACCAACGCCTGAAGAGCTGGCAGAAATGGAAGCACAGCAGCAAGCTCAAGCTGAAGCGATGCAACTTTCACTTTCTCATGCTGAAGTTGATGGTTTAACAGGTGAGCAAACAGTTAATACTCAAGAATTGGATCAGAATGAAGTTGAGATTACGCCACCTCAAAGCCGTAATGCACCTTGTCCATGTGGTTCTGGTTTAAAATACAAGCAGTGTCACGGTAAAATCTAAATTTCATGAAGCAGAACTTAGGTTCTGCTTTTTTTATTTTATTATAGTGCTTGGTCAGTTCATGTGAATAAGCATTGCCAATTTTCTCAGTTAATGCTATTTAATTTTGCATGATTGAATATATGGAAGCGACAATGAAAAAAATACTAAAACCGGCTCTATTTGCAGTTTTTGCTTTACCAGCTTTTGCATTTGCCAATACTGATACAAAAACTGTACCTCTAGCGAAAGTTCAAGCAGCTGCGGGTGTTACTCAAGCACAAACTGAAGTTAAAAATGACTCCACAACGGTGATAAGTCCTCGCACTGGTATTCGTTACACACTTGGTAATACAGCTGGTCGACCAATCATTCTTCAAACAGCTGCAATAGCACCAGCAACTCCAGCTACAGCAAATCGTATTGTTGCATCAAATCCAGCTCTTTCAAGTTCAAGTCAAGAAAAAGCAAAACAAGCCTTATTGGAACAAACTGTATCTAATTAATTTTAGAATTTCGTACAAAAGCCAGTCTTTGACTGGCTTTATTGTTTTTAGGGATCGAGATTTATTTCAAATCATTCATTTCAATCAACCCTAATGCCTTATTCACTCGATTTTTTTTCTAATTTCTAATAAGCTTAGCCATCATTTTTTTTAATTCGGACAATCAAAAATGGCGGTGGGTGACGTATCAATGCCACAAATGCATGTGGTAAAGGGTGTAAGAATTGGCTCAGCAGAAGCGTATGTACGTTACCCAAATCGACGTGACTTGGTTGTATTTGAATTTGCACAAGGCACTCAAGTTGCAGGTGTATTTACCCAAAATGCTTTTTGCGCAGCGCCAGTACATATTTCAAAACTGCATTTGTCTCAAACAAATCCACGTTACCTTGTAATTAATACAGGCAATGCGAATGCAGGTACTGGTCCTACAGGTATGAAAAATGCAAAGGACACTTGTGCTGAATTTGCCAAAATTGCTGGTGTAAATGAGAACGAGGTTTTGCCATTCTCAACAGGCGTAATTGGTGAACAATTACCAATGGAGCGTTTGATTGCTGGGTTAAAACCAGCATTTGAGAGTCTTGAAGATGATGTATGGCCTCAGGCAGCATCAGGTATTATGACGACGGATACTTTACCTAAGGGGGCTTCTGAACAATTTGAAATTGACGGGGTTGTTTATACAATGACGGGGATTTCAAAAGGTGCAGGAATGATCCGTCCTAATATGGCAACAATGTTGTCTTTCGTAGCGACAGACGCGCCTATTGCTCGTGAATTGGTTCAAAAACTATTAAAAACCACGGTTGAACAATCATTTAATCGCATCACGATTGATGGTGATACATCTACTAACGACTCTTGTATTTTTGCAGCAACTGGTCAAGCAGGTGGTGCTGAAATTACATCTAAAGAAGATGCTGGTTACTCTGTTGTTTTAGATGTACTTACACGTGTCATGAAGCGCTTGGCTCAGTTGATCGTTCGAGATGGTGAAGGTGCAACCAAATTTATAACTGTTTCAGTTGAAGGTGGTGCAAATACGCAAGAGTGTTGTGACATCGCTTACAGCATTGCACATTCACCTTTGGTAAAAACAGCGTTCTTTGCTTCTGACCCTAACTGGGGGCGTATCTTGGCTGCAATCGGTTATGCTGGTGTCCCAGATTTAAATGTCGACAAAATCCAAGTATGGTTAGATGATGTCCAGATCTGTAAAGATGGTGGTGCAGCGGCAGATTACACAGAAGAGGCTGGTGCTAAAGTAATGAATCAATCAGAAATTACTATCCGCGTTGATTTGGGCCGTGGTTCTGCCAAAGATACGGTTTACACCTGTGATTTGTCATATGATTATGTCAAGATCAACGCAGATTATCGTTCTTAAATAAATTAAGCCTCCCTGTTGAGGCTTTTTATTTATCAAATTTTAATGATTGGTCAAATCCAATCGGTGTGTAATTGCTTATATTGATAAGCGCTATGGATAGAGATGCAAATAATGAATGATGCAACCAATTTAATTGCAAATGATGCGAAAGCAATTGTTCAAGCTCATTTAGACCTGATTGGTGAATCTAACAATCAAGATTTAACACCAGAGTTAAAGCAGCAAAAATTTGCTGAGATCCAGGCTGAATTGGAAAAGCGTAATGCGGTATTGGTTGCTCATTATTATTGTGATCCGGTCGTACAGGAGCTTGCGGAGCTTACTGGTGGTTGTGTTTCAGATTCACTTGAAATGGCACGTTTTGGACGTGATCATGATGCGACAACACTCGTTGTGGCTGGTGTGAAGTTTATGGGTGAAACTTCTAAAATTTTATCACCTAACAAAACCATTTTAATGCCTACTTTAGAGGCAACTTGTTCACTCGATCTAGGTTGTCCTGTAGATGAGTTTACCAAGTTCTGTGATGCTCATCCTGATCATACTGTTGTGGTTTATGCAAATACCTCAGCTGCGGTAAAAGCACGTGCAGATTGGGTGGTAACATCAAGTTGTGCTGTCGAAATTGTTGAGCATTTAGATAGTTTAGGTGAAAAAATTATTTGGGCACCTGATCAGCATTTAGGACGTTACATTCAAAAGAAAACTGGAGCGGATATGTTGCTCTGGGATGGTTCTTGTATCGTACATGAAGAATTTAGAGCACGTGGCATCGCTCAGATGAAAGCCATCTATCCTGATGCTGCAGTTTTAGTACATCCTGAATCACCAGAATCGGTAATTGATGTTGCTGACGCAGTAGGAAGTACCTCACAATTGATTAAAGCTGCAAAAGAACTACCGCATGAAACAATGATTGTTGCGACCGATCGCGGTATTTTTTATAAGATGCAACAAATGGTGCCGAATAAGACTTTGATTGAGGCTCCTACGGCAGGTGAGGGGGCGACTTGTCGTTCTTGTGCACACTGTCCATGGATGGCAATGAATGAATTGGATGGCATTTTGCATGTTTTACGACATGGTGATCAGGAAGTGCATGTTGATCCCGCTTTAGCAGAGCGCGCTAAATTACCATTAGATCGAATGTTAAACTTTAGTGCGTCATTAAAGCGTTAATATTAGTCAAAATGCTTGATAAATATACATTTGAAGTGTTTTTTTGATTTTTTTTGAAGATAGGTGTTGACGTTATCCAGCGTCACGCCTAGAATGCACACCGTACCGAACGATACATCAAACGATAAGTTGAACGGTACAAAAGCTGAGATGAATCGGAGTATAGCACAGCCTGGTAGTGCACCTGGTTTGGGACCAGGGGGTCGTAGGTTCGAATCCTACTGCTCCGACCAATTCTTCAAGGCAAAGGTTTTCCAATGATCTCGCAATCATGGGTAATGCGCCTGTAGCTCAGTTGGATAGAGCATCCGCCTTCTAAGCGGATGGTCACAGGTTCGAATCCTGTCAGGCGCGCCATTGGTCGCTTGATTTTATAGAACCAAATTTTGTGATGGTGGATGTAGCTCAGTTGGTAGAGCCCCGGATTGTGATTCCGGTTGTCGCGGGTTCGAATCCCGTCATTCACCCCAACACAAACCGATGTAATCGGAGTATAGCACAGCCTGGTAGTGCACCTGGTTTGGGACCAGGGGGTCGTAGGTTCGAATCCTACTGCTCCGACCATTTATTTCATTATAAATGGTCAGATAAAATATACCGCGTTAAGCGGTTTTTTTATGTCTGATTTTTACTGTTAAAAAAAGATCCTATCAGGATCTTTTTTGTTGAATGTTTAAGGCACGATAATAACAGCAACGCGTCTATTTTCTGCATGGGCAGCGTCAGTATTTGCAGTATTAATAGGTTGGGTTGAACCGCGACCAATAGTTTGGATATGAGCAGGGTTAAAACCCTCTTCGATAAAAATAGTGCTTACGCTTCGGGCACGGCTTTCAGAAAGTTTAAAATTATAATCTGGATTGCCAATAAGATCGGTATGACCGACGATACGGACTTTCTTTAAATTGTATTTTTGTAGTTGTGCTGCGAGATGTTGAATCTGTTCACGATTTTTTTTAGAGATTTCAGCCTGATCGAAATCGAAAAGAAGTCGTTCGGGTAGTCCCAAACTCCAACCTTCCTCTGTGAGTACGAAACCTTGTTGTTTTAACATTTTTACTTGTTTATAGCTTAAAGATCCCATACCCAAGCATGCGCTTAATCCTATACAAAGAATGCTCATGATAAAAAGTTTGAAACTACGATTGAGCATAGGTATTAATCCTCAGTAAAAACTCTATTGTTGAAATATGTGCCAATGATGTTTTAGATTCTTCGCTTTGTACATCGCTTGGTCTGCTTGAGAAATTAAGTCCTCTGGGTTATGAGCTTCTTTAGCCAAAGCAATACCAAGACTAAAACTAAAATGAATTGATTGTCCGTTATATTTTAAGGGCTCATCAGAACATTTTATAAGATTTTCGGCGATCGAAATTAAGTGATCCACCTGACTGACAGGACTTAGGATAATTGCAAATTCATCACCGCTTAATCTTGCGACAAAATCATTTTGACGAGTGTTTTGTTTTAATCGTTTAGCCATTTCTTTCAACACTTCATCCCCTACTAAATGACCATATTGATCGTTAATAGACTTAAATTTATTGTTATCTATAAAAATCAAAACAGTATTTTCAAGTTTATCAGGCTGATCGAAAAGGCTACACAAAACTTTATAAAAGTAATGTCGGTTTGGTAATTGTGTTAATTCATCATGTTGTACTTGATAATTAAGCTGAGTATTTTCAGACTGTAACTGATTGTGCCAAGATTGAATTTCTTCTAATAGTTGATTAAATACTGAGTTTAGATGATGAAATTCTTGAATATCATTTTTTGGAAAGCGGAGATTATATGCTTTTTGTTGACTCACTAATTGTGCTGTATGAATAATTGGTGATATAGAATTCATAATATGACGATAGGTTGCATTAACCGACCACCATAAGGCGAAAATCATAAAAAGCATACCTAAAATCAAGGCTAAGCAAATCTTGATAATGAATAAAATGATATCTTGAGAACTGCCGAATAGATGAAGCTCACCGACCAATTGTCCATTGTGAGTAACTTCAATTTGAATCGGCTTAGAAAAAAATAATCCATCAAACCAAGTTTGAAGTTCTGAATGGCGATCTATCAGTTTACTGCTTTCAGTTATTTTAACTTTACTGCTATCCAATACTTGGATAAGGCGAATTGAATGTTGTTGTGTGTACTCGTGTAAAATATTGTCTAAAGTGTATTTATCTTGGAAAACAAGAGCAGGTTGAATGCGTTCCGCAATTGTGCGACTCACTAAGGTTAAGTTTTGATTGGCGTATGATTTCACCGTAAAAATTGAAATCGTTGCAAAAATTAAAGTGCAGATCAAAAAAGTAATCGCAAAAATTAAAAATTGTGATCTTCTAAATAGTGATTGGAGTGAAGTTAATCCAAAAAATTTATCAATCATCTGAATTACTCCATTTCTGTGCAAGAAGTAATACACGAGGATCAACGTGGATTTTGGTTTTTGCAAGACTGTCTAAATTGACTTTAAATTTTGTAATACCTGCTTTATTGCTATAGAGACAGAAAACACTTCCAACCTCGCAATCTTCATTATTTGTTGAAAATGAGAGAATTGACTTATTTAGTGATTCTCGGATGAGTTTTTGTTCGACTGTTGGAGAAGATTTAGAGAAAAATATAACATCACAATTGGTCTTGTTTAATTCATAATCATGAATATTTTGTGCTTTGATATTTGAATTTTGCTTTTGAATAGTTTGATTAAACTCTGCTAATGCCACAGTGTTATCAATTAGACATAAATCTGGTTGTGGAGATGAAATTTTGGCATAGCTCAAAATAGATAGAGTCATTTGATAAATGTTCTGGTTGGAATTGGCATGGCTAAAGCTGCACATCAAAAGCAGTAGGGAGATCAATACGGCTTTTTTGATTTTAAATATAGCCATTTAGTAACATAGTTCTAGTCAGTTAAATAATAGTGACTATTCTAATCTAATTTTAATAAAGTTAAAGTGTTCGATTTTTTATCAATATCATAGTGAATGGTGTGAATTTGACTATTAAATGCCCACTCAACACTCATAATTTAAAAAAATACTAAAATATTGAAAAAAGAGGTTGCATTGGATATGAAATACTGTAGAATGCACATCCATCGGCGGTGATGTTGATTAAAACTTGTTGAAAAACAAGGGTTTA
>NZ_JBWYIU010000017.1:0-47688 GCF_056783995.1 Acinetobacter sp. ANC_7588
GTTGTTTTACCATGGTCAACGTGACCGATTGTGCCCACGTTAACGTGTGGCTTATTACGTTCAAACTTAGCCTTAGCCATGAGATCTTCCTTTTTAAACTACTCATGGAGGATCACTCCATGAGCACTTGGTTTTAAACTATGAATTAGTTGGGCTTATAGTAATCGAAAGATTACTCGTCGTCACCTTTTTTACCACCAGCTTGGAACTTAGCAATGATGCCTTCAGCCACGTTACGTGGAGTTTCAGCATATTTAGCAAATTCCATAGAGTAAGTCGCACGACCTTGAGACATAGAACGCATGTGTGTTGCGTAACCGAACATCTCAGAAAGTGGAACTTCAGCACGGATTGCTTTAGTACCGCCAGGTAAATCGTCCATACCTTGAACCATACCACGACGACGGTTTAAGTCACCCATGATATCGCCCATGTAGTCTTCTGGAGTTTCTACTTCAACTTTCATGATAGGTTCAAGAAGAACAGGATCTGCTTTCATGAAACCATCACGGAATGCGTAAGAACCCGCCATTTTGAACGATAATTCGTCAGAGTCGACATCATGGTAAGAACCATCGAACAATGTCGCTTTGATGCCAACAACTGGGTAACCAGCTAGGACACCATTCTTCATACGTTCTTGAATACCTTTGTCTACAGCACCAAAGAATTCTTTAGGTACAACACCACCAACAACTTCTTCAGCGAACTCGTAGTCTTTACCAGCTTCAGGATCCATTGGCTCTAAACGTACATATACGTGACCGAATTTACCTTTACCACCAGTTTGACGAACAAACTTACCTTCTTGCTCAACAGATTTTTTAATCGTTTCGCGGTAAGCAACCATTGGTTTACCAATGTTCGCTTCAACACCGAATTCACGCTTCATACGGTCAACGATGATGTCAAGGTGAAGCTCACCCATACCAGCAATAATAGTCTGACCAGATTCTTCATCAGTACGAACGCGGAATGATGGATCTTCTTTCGCCAAGCGGCCCAAAGCAACTGACATTTTTTCTTGGTCAGCTTTAGTTTTAGGTTCAACTGCAAGTGCAATTACTGGCTCTGGGAATTCCATACGCTCCAATGTGATCACGTTGTTTTCATCACAAAGTGTATCACCTGTAGTCGTATCTTTAAGACCTACACATGCCGCGATATCGCCCGCACGAATTTCTTCGATGTCATGACGGTCATTAGCGTGCATCTGTACAATACGGCCAACACGTTCACGTTTAGATTTAACAGGGTTATAAACTGCACTACCAGCTTTTAGAACACCTGAGTAAACACGAACGAATGTCAAGTTACCAACGAATTTGTCGTTCATAATTTTGAACGCAAGCGCAGCAAACGGTGCTTCATCAGACGCTTCACGAGAACCTTCTGTCTCATCTTTGTCGTCTAAGATACCTTTAATTGCTTCAACGTCAGTAGGTGCTGGTAAGAATTCAATAACAGCATCCAACATACGTTGAACACCTTTGTTTTTGAACGCTGAACCACAAAGCATTGGTTGAATTTCATTCAATAATGTACGTGCACGAAGACCACCGATGATTTCTTCTTTAGTCAAATCACCTTCTTCTAGGTACTTATCCATGAGTTCTTCTGATGCTTCTGCAGCAGCTTCAACCATGTTCGTACGCCATTCTTGAGCAAGCTCAACAAGGTCAGCAGGAATTTCACCGTATTCAAACTTCATACCTTGAGATGCTTCATCCCAGATAATCGCTTTCATTTCGATAAGGTCTACTACACCTTGGAAGTTTTCTTCTGCGCCAACAGGAATCACGATTGGCACTGGATTACCACCAAGACGTGTTTTTACTTGTTCAACAGCACGGAAGAAGTTTGCACCAGTACGGTCCATTTTGTTAACGAACGCAATACGAGGTACTTTATATTTATTTGCTTGACGCCATACAGTTTCTGACTGAGGTTGTACACCACCTACAGCACAGTAAACCATGCACGCGCCGTCAAGAACACGCATAGAACGCTCAACTTCGATCGTGAAGTCAACGTGTCCCGGTGTGTCAATTACGTTAATACGGTGTTGTTCGAACTGGTTACCCATACCTTTCCAGAAGCAAGTTACTGCTGCTGAAGTAATAGTAATACCACGTTCTTGCTCTTGTTCCATCCAGTCAGTTGTTGCTGAACCTTCGTGAGTTTCACCTAGTTTGTGGCTCTCACCTGTGTAGAACAAAATACGTTCAGAAGTCGTTGTTTTACCAGCATCAATGTGTGCTGAGATACCAATGTTACGGTAACGAGAAATTGGGGTTTGACGAGCCATGATTTCTTGCATTCCTAAATTTTGTTGTTTAAAACAGGACGCTTTAAGCTGCTGAGCAGCTTAAAGCGATTCGATGACAAATCAGTGAAACCCGACTTACCACCCTCCTGAATAGGGGCTGTTTTATCCGCTTAGAAACGGTAGTGAGAGAAGGCTTTGTTGGCTTCAGCCATACGATGCACATCTTCACGTTTCTTGATCGCTGAACCTTTACCTTCAGCTGCGTCAAGCAACTCACCAGCAAGGCGTAACGCCATAGTTTTTTCAGAACGCTTAGCAGCAGCATCTACTAACCAACGCATCGCTAAAGCAGTACGACGGGATGGGCGTACTTCCATAGGAACTTGGTATGTAGCACCACCAACACGGCGTGCTTTTACTTCGACCATAGGACGAACTTTTTCAAGAGTAGTCTCGAAAAATTCAACTGGGTCTACTTTAGATTTTTCTTGAACGCGGTCTAAAGCACCGTAAACGATACTTTCAGCAATAGATTTTTTACCATCTTGCATTACGTGGTTCATGAACTTAGCGATTGTTTGGCTGCCGAACTTAGGATCCGGAAGGATTTCACGAGCAGCGACTACGCGACGTCTTGGCATTTTAATACTACCTATAAATATGACACTTCAGGTTTATCCAGCAGCAGTACAAAGTGTCATGTACTATTCGCTGGCCTTACTACACGTCGCTTGAATTTCACAAAATTAAATGCAGAAATCAGACAAGCGAGACGATAAAGGATTGCAGTTCTATACGTTTAAGAAAATGATCTAGTTAGATTATTTCTTAGGACGCTTAGTACCGTATTTAGAACGAGACTGGTTACGATCTTTAACACCAGCACAGTCTAAAGAACCACGAACGGTATGGTAACGTACACCTGGTAAGTCTTTAACACGACCACCACGGATAAGAACAACACTGTGCTCTTGTAGGTTATGGCCTTCACCACCGATATAGCTAGATACTTCAAAACCTGAAGTTAAGCGAACACGGCAAACTTTACGCATTGCTGAGTTAGGTTTTTTAGGTGTAGTTGTGTAAACACGTGTACAAACACCACGACGTTGTGGACAAGCCTTCAACGCAGGAACTTTTGATTTTTCAATCAAAGTCGTACGACCCTTACGGATCAACTGATTTGTTGTTGCCATGTGGCAATTCTCCCGTTAATAAAAAGCCCCAAAAAATACTACTTTTTGAGGGCATGCAATTGTAAGCCAAGAAGTAAAAATGGTCAACATTCAACATGACATCAAATATTGACCATTGTGTGCTTACAACGAAATTTTCAGAATGATTTGATCAACCATTCATAACTAAATTTATTGTTTTTTCTGTGAAGTAGGTAGTGAGTTTGCTGCTTCGTCTTTCTTTTTTGAATTACGACGCTTAGGGGGCACTTTTACCTGCACAATAGGTTCGCCTTGAGGCTGGTCTTTATCAGCGTCTTGAACACTTTCATTAGAAGCCGATTCCACATGTTTTTCAGCTAAGGCCTTAAGACCATCCTCAACACTGACCACTTCTTCTTTTTCAGACTCGGTAGATTTTGCTTCAATTTTAATTGCTGAAATTGAATCATTATGAACTGCAGACTCATCAACTTGAATAGACTCTTCTCCTTCAAGTTTTTTTGCAAACTCTTCAACCTCAACCACTAACTCATTATTGATTGACACTGCGGAATTCAATGCGAGTGAAGATTGCTTTAATAATTCTGTACCGCGCTCAAAGGCCTCCTGAACAGATACCTGCTCATCTGGATGTTGGAGAATGTACTTCTGTGCTCCTGAAAAAACAGCTCTAGCTTTAGTATGAGCCTCTTCCACCAAACGCCAGCTATATACTGCACCAATTCCAGCACCAGCCACAGGTGCTAATTTAGATAAAATTGAAATTTGAGGAATCTGATTCAACCAATTCCATTTATAACCACCTTCAGGATTACTCAGCCAATTTTTTAAAGCCGTGAAGTCGTTACTAGAGCCCAATAGGGTTTGTAGCTGATGAGTATCTTGTGTTTCCAATAAATTTGCGACTGTTCTTAATGCCACTAAAAGTGTTTGCTTTTCCGCAATAACACCTAAATCGACTTGTTTGAATACATACTCAACGATCTCTTGCTCTTGACGATGATTAAGTTCAAAACCGTGCGCGCGCCCTTCTTGGTAAATACTACGCAACGTAAATGCCAACGAGAAAGGAATATCGATGGCCGTACCAACTACGCCTGTCGCACCAGACACTGCCCCCTGAACCGCTGCAATCAACTTATTTTGATTGGCTAATGCTTCACCGATACGATTCGCACGATCAGGGCTTGATTTAAGTTCATCCAAGCTTTTTGCACCAACTTCCTTTAATACATGCTCAACTGAACTTAACTCAGAAACAAAATCATTCAATTTATCAAAAAAATAATCTGCAACTTTGTTGTTTAAGTCCGGAGAGATAAAAGAAGCAACATTATTTAATTTACTGTAATGACGACCAAAAATTTTTTGAGAAACTTGAGGGACATGATCACGAAATAATTGTTGAGGGGTTTCGTACTTTTTTTGTTCAGTCATTTTTCTCTCATCTAAAGTTATGTCAATAATTTTTTGTGGATCAGGTTGTTGCGTCAATTTCGCAATTGATCCTGGTGCAACATGTTGTGCCAGTTCAAATCCAGTAGCATTGAGCTTTTTAGCCACTCCAAATGCTTTTAATACCAGTCCGCTAGATTGCTTATTATTAGAATTTGCCATTTACAACCCTCCTTCGCATTTATCACTTATGTTTAAAATTCTATGCGCAGTCAAGAGTTATCTCAACTTTATCGTGTTTTATTCGGTTGCAATATAGTGAACATATCTGCCAATAAGCGTTTTAACGCTGCGATATTGATTTGCCATAAGAATTTAAAATAGATTCTGATATCATGATACGAATTTTTGACAAGATCTTATGGACTTTTACATCCAATCAAATCATCGATGTGAATTTTTCCATAAAATGACTTCACCATAATAGGGAATTGTAAATGAAACGTGTTGTAATCACTGGTATGGGCATTAACTCATGCATTGGTAATACATTAGAAGATGTAAATCATGCCTTACAAAATGGTATTTCAGGCACACGTTTTAACCCAACTTATGCTGAACTTAATTTTAAAAGTCATGTTAGTGCTGCAGCAGAACAAAATTTTGACGGTATTGACCGTAAACTGAAACGCTTTATGGGTGTATGTGCGATGTATGCCTATAACGCTGCAGTCGCTGCGGTTGAAAATGCGGGTCTAACCGCTGAAGATCTTGCGGGCAATCCTCGTTATGGTATTGCGGGTGGTTCAGGCGGCAACTCTACAGCTTCTGTCGCTGAAATGATTGAACTTCTTGAAGAGAAAGGCGCACGTAAAATTGGCCCTTTCTTTGTTCCACGCAATATGTCAAATACTATTACAGCTAACGTTGGTGTGGCATTCAAATTACAAGGTATCGCTCACTCTATTACAAGTGCTTGTGCAACCTCAGCTGATGCCATTGGTTACGCATACAACCTGATTCAACTTGGCAAACAGGATCTAATGCTCGCTGGTGGTGGTGAAGAAGACCATTGGTCACAAAGTCTATTATTTGATGCAATGGGTGCTTTATGCTCAAAATATAATGACTCACCAGAAACCGCTTCTCGCCCTTACTCTGCTGATCGTGATGGTTTTGTCATTGCTGGCGGCGGTGGTTTCGTGGTACTTGAATCTCTTGAGCATGCTCAAGCGCGCGGTGCAAATATTCTTGCTGAAGTCGTTGCATATGCAGCCAACTCTGATGGTGCTGATATGGTCGCACCATCAGGTGAAGGTGCAACACGTTGCATCTTGATGGCACTTGATGAAGCAAAACAGCATGGTGTTGAAAAAATTGATTATGTAAATACACACGGCACATCTACACCAGCTGGTGATGTGACTGAATTGAAAGCAATGGAACGCGCATTCGGTGAAGGTCAAGTACCACCTTTAAGTTCAACAAAATCTATGACAGGTCATAGCTTAGGCGCTGCAGGTGTACAAGAAGCGATTTACTCTATTCTCATGATGCAGAATGACTTTATTGCACCAAATATCAACGTTACTGAGCTTGATGAAGGTGCAAAACCATTTGATATCGTACTTGAAAAGCGCGATACAAAACTGAATACTGTAATGAGTAACAGTTTTGGTTTCGGCGGCGTAAATGCCTGCCTCATTTTCAAGAAATGGGAAGGCTAATTTAATTCCGCCCATAATGGGTGATTAGATGGATGCTCCTTCAGATGCTTTCCTATGGGTAAAAGCATTACATATTATTGCTGTGGTATGTTGGTTCGCTGCTTTGTTCTATCTACCACGGCTTTATGTTTATCATGCGATGAGTGACGATGCCATAAGTCATCAACGCTTTGAAGTCATGGAACGTAAGCTTTATCGTGGCATTATGTGGCCTGCGATGATCGCAACATTGATCACTGCACATTTTTTAGTGGACTGGGGTGATGCAACTCGACATTATCATGAAGCTTTATGGTTTTATTTAAAAGTTGGTTTAGTCGGATTACTGGTCATATACCACCTAGTGTGTGGATATTACCGTAAAAAACTCATTGATAATGCACACTATAAAAGTCATAAGTTCTGGCGCTATTTCAACGAAATGCCCACATTGATCTTATTCGCAGTTGTAATTTTAGTTGTGGTCAAACCTTCATTCTAACTAAAGAATATAAAAAAACCTCCATTCGTGGAGGTTTTTTCTTTCTCTAAAAATTAATTATGGTTACGCTTACGCATACGTGGTTTATAAAGAACACGGTATGTTACAGCCAACAGAATTAACCAGATTGGGCTAATCATCAAAGCTTTCAGCGTGTCTGGCTCTAAACTTAAAATGATTAATGCAAATAGCAAAAATGCCAATACAACGTATGACATTGCCACTCCACCCGGCATTTTAAAATTCGACTTTTCATGTAGCTCAGGTCGCAATTTACGGTAGCGTATATAGCACACCATGATAATCGCCCAAATACTAATGAAAAGAATCACACACAGCGAACTTGCTAATGTAAAAGCTTCCATCGTATTTGGCACAAAATACTGAAATGCTGCACCGGCCATAATAAATGTACATGAAAAGATTAATCCCTTAGCAGGTACGGCACGACTTGAAAGTTCTGCTAGCTTTTGAGGGGCTTGGCCGTCACGGGCCAATCCAAATAACATTCGACTGGTAGAAAAGACACCACTGTTCATGGAAGACATCACAGAAGACAAAACCACTAGGTTCATAATCACAGCAGCTGAACCAATACCCGCAAATAAGAATAATGTGACAAATGGACTTTGATCTGCTGGGATATTGATCCAAGGTGTCACAGACATAATCATGATCAACGAAAGCACATAGAAAATAATAATACGTGTCGGAATAGCATTAACCGCTTTTGGTAAATTTTTTTCAGGATCTTTGGTTTCCGCAGCCATCGTCCCGAGTAACTCTACACCAACAAAGGCAAACATTGCGATTTGAAAGCCTGCCAAAAAGCCCATGGATCCTTTCGGGAACATTCCACCATGAGACCAAATGTTACTGAAGCTTGCAACAGCACCACTTGGTGACTGAAAACTCGTAAACACCATGAAGGCACCCACCAAGATCAATCCAATAATGGCTAGAATTTTGATTAATGCAAACCAAAACTCAATTTCACCAAAAAGTTTTACAGTGACTAAGTTAATTGCGAGTATGAATAAGACACATCCTGCACTAATCGCTGCTTGCCCCATTGGGGTAAACATTTGATCTGGAGGTAACCAAAAACTGAGATAATTGATAATTGCTGCTAAATCAGCAATACCGACCAAAATCCATCCCAGCCAATAGGACCAACCAATATAATACCCTGCACCTGGTCCAATGAGATCATGTGCCATATCAATAAATGATTTGTAGTGCAGATTAGATAAAAGGATTTCACCAAGGGCACGCATCAAGAAAAAAAACATAGCACCAATAATCATATAAATGATGATGATTGAAGGTCCTGCAAGTGAAATCGTTTTTCCTGAGCCCATAAACAACCCTGTACCAATCGCTCCACCGATGGCGATGAGTTGTAAATGTCGATTTGAAAGCTTACGCTGTAATTCATTGGGAGATGATTGTTCATCAATATTTGTGGTTGTCATTATTCAACATCCTTTTACACCATCTAATCTAATCGATCAGCCTAAATTCCGCTTCAAACTGAGATTCGAGAGATTTTGTTATTATGAGAGGAGCCATAAATGACTCTTCCTCGTGAAGTCTTACTTATATTCAGTTATTTCAATGCAGCAATCACTGCGATTTCAATTAACCATTCTGGATTAACGAGGTCAGCCTGAATGGTTGCTCGTGATGGTGGTATTGAATCCTCCATCCATTCAATCCAAATTTGATTGAAGATTTGAAAATCTTCCAAATTCTTCACGAAAACTTGTGCTGACAATAAACGAGATTTATCTGTGCCTACTTGAGCCAAAAGAGCGTCGATCGTATTCAGCACATCTTTCGTTTGTAAGGCGATATCAGGCGTCGTAATCTTAGGTACTTGACCAGAAAGATAAGCCACTTGATTAAAGACTGTAACTGCACTCATCACGCCATTACTATTGAATTTTTGAATATCCTGATTTTGCATATTAATTCCTTGATTACTCAGTATCGATCCTAGTGTTGATCGTTGAATTTTTAACATTAAATTTCTAGAACAAATGGAACCCGCGTCGTTACGCCACACATTAACTCATATCCCACAGTACTCGCTCCTGCAGCGACCTCATCAATCGGTAACAAACTTCCGTACTTTGAGACGCCCCACAGTACGACTTCACTGCCAATTTTTGCATCTTCAATATGCGTGATATCAACAGCTAGCATGTCCATACTTACACGACCAATCAAAGAAGTTTTTTTTCCATTCACAAGCACTGTTGTGCCAGATTGAGTAATCCGTTGATATCCATCTGCATATCCACAAGCGACAATGCCAATTTTCATAGCTTGTTCTGCAAAAAATGTCGATCCATAGCCAATACTTTGCTGAGGATTAATTTCTTGAATTGCAATCAATTCACTTCTTAAAGACATTGTTGGTTTTAAGTCCCAATCTTGAATAGTATGGGTTGGATAATCCGGTGAACTCCCATACAACATAATGCCACTACGTACAATGTTAGAGTGGACATGATTGGCATGTCTAAGAATGGCTGCGCTATTACTTAGTGAACAAGGACCACCTAAAACGCTGACGATTTGATTGAATACTGAAATTTGATAGTCAACCCCAACCTGATTCAAGCGCTCGCCATCAGCATCAGAAAAATGTGTCATGTGAGTGATTGATGCCACTTGCGGCAATTCAGTTAACAGACTCCAAATTTCAGGGTAACGTTGAGGTTGGAATCCTAAACGGTTCATGCCACTGTTCATTTTCAAAAAAATATTAAAATGAGCATCAAGACTAAACCGCTTAATCCATTCGACTTGAATCTCATTATGAACGGTAAATTGAAGTTCCAAATCATGACACAACTGTAAATCCGCTTCTTGAAAGATACCTTCCAAAAGCAAAATTGGGCCTTTCCAACCTAAATCTCGAACTCGTTGTGCTTCACTCAGCTCTAGAAGTGCAATCCCATCAGCATCCTTTAAGGCTGAATAAATGCGCTCGATCCCATGGCCATAAGCATTAGCTTTTACAACAGCAAAAATTTGGGCATTTGGCACATGTTGCTTAGCAACTTTCAAATTATGTTTGATTGCGTTTAAATGAATGACAGCCTGTATCGGGCGAGACATATTCCTTGTCCTATTATATTTTTTAATAGCAAACCACGCAGCCTTTAAGCTGCGTGGTTATAACGTTGAATTGAAAGTCCATCGGTACTAATCTCTGGAGTCCGATTCAGCACTAAATCACTAATCAGCTTTCCAGAACCACATGCCATGGTCCAGCCGAGCGTGCCATGTCCAGTATTTAAAAATAGATTCTTATATTTCGTCGCACCGATAATAGGCGTACTGTCTGGTGTCATCGGTCGTAGTCCCGTCCAGAAACTGGCTTGTGCCATATCTCCACCTGGGAACAAATCACGTGTTACCATCTCTAAGGTGCCACGGCGATCCTCATTTAACTCTTTATTAAAACCACTTAACTCAGCCATCCCACCAACACGAATTCGTTGATCAAAACGAGTTATTGCAATCTTGTAAGTTTCATCTAAGACAGTTGATTGAGGGGCATATTGCGCATCCACGATAGGTATAGTTAATGAATATCCCTTTACAGGATAAATGGGCAAATCTAGACCTAATGGTTTAATAAAATCTCGTGAATAGCTACCGAAGGCAAGTACATAACGATCTGCCGTGAGTACCTGACCGTCTACAATAACGCCTTTAATTTCGTCGCCCTCAACTACGAGTTTTTCAACATTTTGATTAAATTTAAACTCAACACCAATACCTTTTGCATATTCAGCAAGCGCGTTGGTAAAGATATAGCAATCACCAGTCTCATCATTTGGAAGATGTAAGCCACCGACTAATTTGTCTTTAACTTCCGCTAATGCAGGTTCAACTCGACCTAGACCTTCACGATCTAATAACTCAAATTCGACACCTGTTTCTTTTAAAACTTCAATGTCTCGTTGAACTGCGTCTAATTGCGCATCCTTACGAAAAATTTGTAATGTTCCTTTTGAACGATTCTCATAAGATATGCCAATATTTTCGCGTAATTCTCTTAAACAATCTCGACTGTATTCAGCAACACGTACCATACGCTCTTTATTGATGGCGTAATGTGCCGCATTGCAGTTCTTCAACATTTGAGCCATCCATTTCAGCTGCCACAAGCTTCCATCTACATTAATTGCTAATGGTGCATGATGTTGAAACATCCATTTAACCGCTTTAAATGGAATTCCTGGTGCGGCCCATGGTGTAGAATACCCAGGAGAAATCTGTCCTGCATTGCCAAAACTCGTTTCTTCGGCAGGACCTGATTGACGATCTAATACAGTGACGCTTGCTCCTTGTTGCGCTAGGTAATACGCACTTGCAACACCAATGACACCACTACCTAATACAATAACGCGCATGAACTATCCCTCAGCACTGTGTAGTTTATTTCACTAGTATATTTTTGCTTTAATAGTTTTTTTCACTCTTTTAATCGTTATAATTTAGGTAATTTAAGGGTTTTATCCTGAAAAAATTAAAAAATAAGGAAATTATTCATGCGGAAATTAGATCGCACTGATCGTATGATTTTAGATATTCTGCAAAAGGACGGTCGTATTGCCATTAGTGAACTGGCTGCAAAAGTAAATCTTTCTACAACCCCATGCTCGGAAAGAGTGAAAAGACTAGAACGAGATGGAATTATTATGGGCTATTACGCCCGATTAAATCCGGAGTTATTGGAGCGTAATTTACTCGTCTTTCTAGAAATTAAGTTATCGGCGAAATCTGGAGATGTTTTTGATCAAGTCGCCAAGAATTTAGTTGAGATACCTGAGGTATTAGAGTGTCATTTAATTTCAGGTGAATTCGATTACTTGGTGAAAGCGAGACTAAAAGAAATGAGTGCTTATCGCCAACTACTGGGTGACCTGCTTAAAATGCTTCCCTCCTCTGCATCCTCCCATAGTTACATCGTGATGGAAGAGGTCAAAGAGTCCTTGTACTTGGATCTAAGCTAAGCTACGAAGAGCAATCTCTTGAGAGTTGCTCTTGAGCCCAAATTTCGGCTTAGATTAATCAACGTAATTTAAAATTTGATGGAAAGCTTGAATTCTGGCTTTGGGTGCAGCAGCGGCTAACTCTGCATCACTGCCATAACCGTATTCCACCGCAATCGTTTCAATCCCATTTTTTCGAGCACCGATAATGTCATGCTCTCGGTCCCCTACCATTAAACAGGTTTCTGGCTTAATTTTTTCTCGCTCTAAAATATATGCAATAAGTTCAGCTTTATTGGTGCGGTCACCATTTAACTCACTGCCATAGGCATAATCAAAATACGGTGTGAGATTGAAATGTTCAAGAATTTTCTGGGCATACACCTCAGGCTTTGCAGTAGCTAAAAACAATCTGTAACCTTTGTTCTTAAGTGTTGCCAATGTCTCTGTTACATCTTCAAATAATAAATTTTCAAATAAACCTTTTACAGCAAAGCGTTCACGATAACCAAGTAAAGCCTGTTCCGCCAAATCATCATTCACATCAACCTTCAAAATTTTGGCCAGCGAGGCTTTTAAAGGTGGTCCAATAATCCAATCAATATTCTCATCCTCCGCGATAAGATGACCTACTTTTTCTAAACCATAACGTGCAGAAGTCGTAATACCCACTTTAGGATCAGTTAGCGTTCCATCTAAATCAATGAGAATATTTTTAATCATGCTGTACCTTTTTTAGAAATGCTATCGAGACTTCTCAGAAACTTGCCTATACTACTCCAAATTGATCGATGAAGGACATTGTTGTGCGCCCTACTGTATTGTGCTTTTCTGGTTTAGATCCATCTGGTGGTGCTGGCTTACAAGCAGATATTGAAGCGATCGGCCAAAGTGGTGCTCATGCAGCAATCGCATGTACAGCGTTAACCATTCAAAACTCTCAACAAGTTTTTGGATTTGAAGCAACCTCAAAAGATTTACTGCTGGCTCAAGCGAATGCTGTAGTGAATGATCTTCCTATCAAAGTAGTGAAATCTGGCATGCTCGGCACTACCGACAATATCGCCGCTTTGGCAGAATTCCTAAGAGCACATCCTGATTTCCAATACGTACTCGATCCAGTTTTGGTTGCCAATAGTGGTGGCTCATTAGGAAATCAAGCAACATTGGTCAAGGCTTTTGTTGAATTGATTCCTCTTGCTACGATTCTTACACCCAATACCGTTGAACTTCGCGCATTAACAGGCTGTGAAGATTTAGATCAAGCCACACAGAAGTTATTTGAAATGGGTGCTAAAGCTGTATTAGTCAAAGGTGGTCACGAAGACACACCGACTTATATTAGAAATGCACTCTACATTAACGGTGATATGGTCTCTGAAACAAAATGCCCTCGTCTTGAAGGTGAGTATCATGGTTCAGGCTGTTCTCTTGCTAGTTTTATTGCAGGGAGGTTGGCACAAGGTGATCAAATTAAAAATGCAGTTCACCATGCGGAAACATGGCTATTTGGTGTATTAAAACGTGCTGAAATCCCAGTTGAAGGTGGCCAAAGAGTTCCAAAACGCTTCTAAATAAAAAGCCCACTGACTGTGGGCTTTTTTATTAATCTTTTAGTCTTTCTTTGACTGATCGGATATGTTCTCTATTGGTTTTCCACGATTTTTGAAGCGCTGCTTTTTCAATACGATATTTAATTCTCTGTAGTCTACGATCATCAATCACTTTCATTTGGTAGCTTTTAACTTCTTCAATCCAACTTTTACCCCAATGAACATGTACAGGAATTGGTGTTTTAAACTCACAATTAGGCACGAAAACTATTAACCCATGTATCGACAGATTTGAATCGATTAAATCTTTTAACAATCCCTCTAAAACCTTTATATGCTTGTAGTTTTGGTGCAATGGATTTTGAAATTTATGGCTAGATTTATAAATTTTTTGAGTCCACATTTTTTGATGTGATGAGCCAAAAATCCAACCTTTATAGTTTTTGGTCTCAATCACAAATATTCCATAAGGACTCAATAAAATATGGTCAATCTGTGTGGTCTGATTGTCCTGATCCAAAAATGTTAGATCATTCAGTAAAATATAGTCCTCATTCAAAAATTTTTTTGCATGATATTGGACAATGTATTCACCCAATTTTCCTTTGATATAAGGTACAAACATTTTGAATACAGGGATGATTGCTAGAATTAAGATCAACCACCATAACTGCGATATGAGATTAACAACAATTGTAATTATAGGATTTTCATTAGACATAATTTTTATATTTCATATGTTTATGCTGTTATAACATCACCACTTATCATCTTCAAGCTGCAGCAGCTTAAGCTTATTTTCCACACCTCCTGAAAATCCGACCAGCTTGCCATTGACACCTATTACACGATGACAAGGTACAATGATCGCGATAGGATTTTTCCCATTGGCCAACCCGACCGCTCGAACCGCTTTTACATTCCCAACATCCTCAGCAATTTGCTTATACGTTCTAGACTCTCCAAAAGGAATTTTTAACAGCGCATTCCATACCGAGCGTTGGAATTCTGTCCCATAAAGTTCTATGGGCAAATCAAATACCTGACGTTGTTTTAAAAAATATTCGCGAAGCTGTGTTTCGGCAATGCATAAAATCTCGTGATCATCCCGCTGAATGATTATTTGATTTTGAATAAACTGAGGAAGTGCATTCTCCCAAGCGACAACAATCAATGCTCGATCATGAGCAACCAATTGAAGTTCACCGACAGGTGTCATTATTTTTTTTAAATAAAATTGAGTCATTTTTTAATCGCCTGAAAGTTGAATCATCTAACTATGTTGATGATAACTTCATCAAGACCAAACCCGAAATAATCAATACTGCAGCGATCATTCTCATTGCATTTGCAGGTTCTCCAAGAATAAAAATCCCAACCACAAATGAACCTACAGCGCCTATGCCTGTCCATACGGTATAAGCTGTCCCGAGTGGCAAAGTTTTCATCGCATGGGAAAGTAAAGCAAAACTTGCGATCATGAAAACGATCGTCAAAATACTGGGTGTCAATTTGGTGAATCCATCTGAAACTTTCATAAAATAGGCCCAGACCACTTCCAACAACCCTGCAACAATCAAGACTAACCAAGCCAAAATAAACCCTCTCTCAATTAAAAAAAGCAGCGTATGGATACGCTGCCTTAAATCTTACGCTGAAGCTAATTTCATCATGACTAAACCTGAAATAATCAGAATAGCCGCAATCATCCGCATTGCTGTCGCAGGCTCACCCAGAATAAAAATGCCGACTAAAAAAGACCCTACTGCACCAATCCCCGTCCAAATCGTATAGGCAGTTCCCAGAGGGAATGTTTTCATGGCATGTGCCAACAACCCAAAACTGAGAACCATAAAAAATAGAGTAATTGCAGTCGGTGTGAATTTAGTAAATCCTTCAGACATTTTCATACTATATGCCCAAACGATCTCAAATAAACCCGCGAGAATAAGAATAAACCAAGCCATGATGCCTGCTCCCAATTAAAATAATTTAAGAGTCAGGCCGTCCTGACGATTTTTCTCAGAGAAATGAGGGAGGTCGTTCCTCCAAATGATGGTTGAATTATATCAACACACGCACAAAATAGGCGCAATTTTACAATTTTTGACCCAAAATACACCTACAAAAAATAGGTCATTATCGGACTAGCTTTTCTAGATTATTTCTGCATTTTTAGGCTATTGCATTACAAAGGCGATCGCTATTGGCAGATAGAAGACTAAATCCACACTAAATTAAAACACTTTACTGCACTATAGAATCACTGGTCTGGGATGTTTAAATTGATTTTTTATCTCGCTCTTTTAAGACTTATTCACGAAGATAAGCCAAATAATGAGCAACGAAAATTTCTCCCCCAAACAATACAACAGAAAAGATAAGAAGATCCATTTTTTGTAAAAAAGGACTCAAATGAGTCCTTTTTATACATTTATTGTCTAATAAACAAACCATTGAACTAAATATGATTATAATCTAATCAAATTATCCAGACTGTTATCAACACAGATATCCACCACGTTATCCATAGACTTATCCACAGATGTGTGTAGTGTTATACATGTTTCGGATCAAACGTTAATTGAACCTACTTTCGCCAACTCTGCACGCATTTCATCAATTACAGCTTTATAATCTGGCTTTCCAAAAATGGCAGAACCAGCTACAAACATATCTGCACCAGCTTCAGCGATTTCACGAATATTTGCTGGACCAACACCACCATCAACTTCTAAGCGAATATCTTTACCAGATGCATCAATAATTTTGCGTGCTTTACGAAGTTTATCTAGCGTCATTGGGATAAATTTTTGTCCACCGAAGCCAGGGTTGACGCTCATTAATAAGACTTGATCCACTTTATCCAGTACATAATCAAGGTAATGTAAAGGCGTTGCAGGGTTAAAAACTAAACCTGCTTTAGCACCACCAGCTTTAATCAGCTGCAATGAACGGTCGATATGGTCTGATGCTTCTGGATGAAAAGTGATGATATCTGCACCCGCTTCTAAGAAATCTCCGATCATACGATCGACTGGTTTCACCATAAGATGAACGTCAATTGGGGCCTGAATACCATATTTTTTAAGTGCCTTACATACACCAGCACCAAAAGTTAAATTTGGTACATAATGATTGTCCATTACATCGAAATGGACCACATCTGCACCTGCTTCAAGTACGTTTTCGACTTCTTCACCTAAGCGAGCGAAATCAGCAGATAAAATCGATGGAGCAATTAAGAATGGCTTGGACATGTCAGGACCTGGCGGGAAATTAGAATTCAAAAGTTGATTATAGCAAAACTTCGTTTATTCATTCCTTCGAAATTACTGCTATTTAAATTTCAACTCAAAATGCAAATCGTTGATAAAAAAATCTTCAAGGACGGAATATGACTTATGCAAAGCTATGTTGCATATTCGGAACAACCTTATGGTGAGATGAATGTTAAGATACAATAAATTTCAAGCATTACGGTAAATAATGAAAACAACCACAACGATAGACAGCTCCGAAGCATTACGTATCGCTAAACGATTAAGCAATCATTGGAAACATAAATTTGATGTCACCAATACCGATGACCAATATCAAATTTTTATGCCAAAAGTGACAGTTGAATTATCAATACAACCTGATCAACTTCATGTCAGTATTGTGAATAAAGAAGAAATATCTTTAGAAGAATTAATACGACTAGAAAATGTCGTGCTTGATCATATCAATCGCATGGTTCAAGCTGACTATCAAGTTATATGGTCTAGAGAAAGTTAAAGAAAAACCGACATAAAGTCGGCTTTTCATTATTGTTGCTGTTTAAATTCAGTAACACGGCGAATTCGTTCTTCAGTGGCAGGATGACTTGCAAAGAGATCAAGAATTTTTGATTGATCTTCGTCTTCTCCCATATCATCACTCATACGTTTTAAAAAGTTTGCAAAATGCACTGTATCCATTTCATGTTTATGCATGAGTTCTAGCGCATACTGATCTGATTCTAACTCAAACTTCCGTGAATATCCTGCACCAATCATGGCAACTGGCAAAGTCGCAATTAAATCCGATCCATCACCAGTGATAGCAATATAAAGTACACTGAATCCTAGGCTCGAAAGACCTTGTTGTAAGCTGTGACGTTTTAATAAATGTGCTTGTTCATGTGCCAAAACGCCGATAATTTCCTGATCATTCTTGGCAAGCTTCACTAATTCATCGGTGAGATAAATTGTATTGTTTGGCAATGCGAGTGCATTGGCTCCAAGCGAGGTACCTTCCCTAAATTTCACCTGAGCGGGACGACCCTCAGCAACATATTTCAGATAATCCGCGAGAATCCGATCCTGTCTTTGCTGTGATAACTGAGAAGGTTTAGTGTATTCGGCTAAATAAACTTCTGCCTGTCCACCCAAACGATTCAGCGTATTTTCTGGCAGCTGGAAAGCAACAATGTGCGATGCCGTCGGTATTCCCCATTTAATGACGGAGAAACCAAGTGCGACCACGAAAATAACACTAAAAATAATCAACGATGGTGTACGTTCAAGTTTCCATACTTTTTGATGAAAATTTTTATGCTCAACAGGCAACCATTCAGGAAGCTGACGCTCATGAAATTCAATCCTAGCGTCATGTGTTAACTCTAAAGCTGGATTACGTCGACCAATTTTACCAAGCAATACCATTTCATCTGCATGATAGTAGACTGTTTTCACTTCGCCTTTATCTGTATAACTGACAGCGATACTGTCTTGATTAGCAGGGCGAATCTGTGCTGTAAAAGGCTTAGAAAGAACACCATCATAATATGTCACTGTGAGAGGTTGATTCATTGAATTAACTCCTAAAGTGAAATATCAATATCAAAAATATCACTAATTTCTTCCGCGATGGCACTATGATCACTTTGCGCAATATTCATCATCAGGTTTGGATCATCATTTAATTCTAAGCTCATCGATTCAACTTGGTATCGATAAATGCGAATAGCAGCCCATGCTGACAATAATCCTAAACTTAAGATTCTAGCGATCCAATTACTCGCAACAATCCATGCATAGCGCCATTGATTACAACTGGTCTTAAACTGACTGTTGTTGAGTGTTGTGCTATTCCACGTAGTAATAAAAATTCGTGCCTGTATTAACGGACCAATAAACAACATTCCAATCACATAAACGGCAAAGATCATCATCAGCATCATATCCATTCCATGACCACTGAGTATTGATAATGTCGAACCACCAAATCCGATGAGCATAAGAATCAATACAAAGAGAATCATGGGAACATATACTGCTCGCATATAACTAGGCCAGTCATTGTTTAATTGAAATTTGAGTTGTCCAACGTACAAATGATTAAGCGTATATTTTTTATAAATCCAAATTGCGACAGGGCTAAATATACCTAATGTAAAAATGGTGATAGCAAGCGCAAGTAAAAATTGTTTATAGGCTTCTTTATTCGTGCCAGAAAAATAAAAACGGCTGTTCCCAAATTTACTGTTGCGCGCATTAAATCGAATTGTGGCACGAACCAACCATGGAAGAGCAATATAAATAATCAGTCCACCAAATGCTGCTATCGTCATATCCATATATGAGGCAATCGCAAATATTGCCCAAATGCCAATGGCTATCAGTCGACCAATCAAAATTTTAGTCGGTAAACCAGTAAAATCAAAAAAGCGATGAAAAAATTCGGTATTGTTATAAAAATATCTTAAACGACGTACTTTCGCCCATGGCGCATATAGGCTCAATGTCGCAATCGTCAATAAAATATTGACGATCCATATGCCAAAGTACTCCATCGCATTGCCATGAAATTTAAATTTAAATACTTTCCCCATATAAATCGGTCGATTTTCATCTGCATCAGATAATGGAAATGGATCGTTGATCAATGGTAAGGGTGCTTGTTCAGCGGAGTGTTCTGATGAATTCATTATTATTTTCTCTGATTATAAAAAATGACATCCCGAGAGATGTCATCATTCAACATGGTTTAAATGTGATATCGCACACATTATAACGAACTTAAGTATGAATATCTTAAAATTCAAATCAGATTAATTTTGCAATTGTAAAGCATGGAATTGCAGATGATCATCAATAAAACTTTGGATAAAGAAGTATCCGTGATCATAAGCCTCGTGCTCACGCAATGTGAGCTTTTGACCTACGGTTTTACATGATTCAGCAAATAGTGCTGGATTAAGTTGAGCATAAAACTGATCTGCAACCCCCTGATCAATTAAAATTTCGTGATATAGAGCACCCTTTGCTTTCACGAGCTCATTCGCATCATGTGCTTTCCATAACTCACGATCTTCTCCGAGGTAAGCTGAAAATGCCTTTTCACCCCATGGACAAATTGATGGTGCACAAATCGGTGCAAATGCTGAGACTGACTTGAATAAGTCTGGATATTTCCAAGCAAGCGTGAGTGCACCGTGCCCTCCCATGCTGTGACCAAAAATACCAATCCCGTCATCCTGTACAGGAAACGATGTAAGAACTAAAGGATACAACTCCTGTATAAGATACGACTCCATCTGATAATGCTCAGCCCAAGGTGCTTGAGTTGCGTTTAAATAGAATCCAGCCCCTTGCCCTATATCCCAAGAATCCCCGACCGCCACGTCGTCACCACGAGGTGATGTATCTGGAGCAATCAAGATAATTCCCAATTGTGCAGCTAAACGTTGTGCATGTGCTTTGATAACAAAAGTTTCTTCAGTACAAGTCAAACCTGCAAGATAGTACAACGCAATACATTTTTGACCCTCGAGTGCCTGTGAAGGTAAAAATACAGAAAATTTAGTGGGATTTTTCAAAAACTTTGAATTGATCTGATAAACACGTTGTTCACCATCAAAACATTTATTCTTTTGAACCAATTCCATTGCACTGCCTCACACATTTAATTTTTAAAACATCATCGCATATTCGTAAACTGAGCACTATCACTCTGGTGTTCACTACTTACGGTTGATAATCCAACCTGAGGAAATAATCTCTTTTCAAGTTGCGGCAACATAATTTCCATATTCTTACCAATGACCCATTGTGGCTCTGATGGCATAAACCCTTGTGCATTTTCCCAATGCGCAATATTGACTGATGCATCTTCAAAGGCTTCACGTAAGCTATTTTTTTCACGCATCGCTAAATCAAAGAAAGCACGTCCAAAATAAGTCGAGTCTGCATCATTTGAACAACCAAAAGACTCTCGATCTGCTGCAGCTGCAGTAATGACTAATGTATCTGGCGATTGCAACGCTGGAATAAAACTACCAGAGAAACATGATGAAATCACAATGACTCTCCATCTGATCCCTGATTTATCAAGCGTTTGGCGCAACCATTTTGGATCTATGTCTTCCAAATCAATTGGCGTATTTTCCATTTGAAATTGGTTACTCAATCCATGGGAAGTCATATAAAGAAACAGGACATCACTTTCACGATTCATCTGAGCGCCAATACGTTGCAATGCCAAATCAATACTGGTCTTTGACGCAATTGGATATTCTTCGCGAGTTGCAGGATTATTAATTAACGCAATTGAACGACCAAAGGTTCCGAAACGCGTATCAAATTGATCTTTAAATCTTTGAATTTCCAATTTGAATACATCTTGATAACTTGCACCAGCTACGCCCATAAAATACCAATGCGAGTTCGCGAACTCTCCAAATTGGATCTGTTCAAGCGCCTGATTTAATAATCTGCTTTGCGCGTAAAATGATTGTTCTGAAATACTTGGAGGCGCCTCATCTACCTTCCAAATTGGTTGACTTTGTGACGAAATCTGCCACACAAAAAGTGTAAAAAACGTGGCGATCATGATGAGCAGTCGCTCCCACCAAGGCCATTTTAATTCACGCGAAAAAACCCAAACAACAGCTAAACTTTGCCAAACAAACAATAAAGAAAATATGTGCTGCAAATGATCAACAAGGAAATTAGGTTGATAGTCAAAGTTATTAAAATAATATTGGATAAGACACTGAATCAAAACAATATGTGTGTCTAGTACTAACCAAAGTAATGCTGGCACTAACATCAAACGTGGATTATTAGTACGCTGTGAAAGGAAAATCCCAACAATTAAAGCAATAAATGGCCAGAGCGCATAACTCACTAATCCTTGAGAATTAAATTCTCCAGCACCATTCGATAACAACCAGCTAAATAAAGAGCTCGCTGAACCTCCAAGAATTCCCCAAAAAATAAGTTGAAGAATTGATGGCCTTACAATCTGTAGTGATTTCCTTGAACCTAAAAATAACCAAATCCCTGCAAGCTGGTTACTTTTTAAATCATGCCAAAAGTTAATTGAAGGTTTAAGGTCTATCATAAGATTACTGTGTAGGTGCTTGGATCAGCTTTTTTAAGTTTATGCTCGGTTAAATAATTATCAATGCTACTTTTAACTATATAACAATTTTTCGATTATTTTTGAGTCATTTACCAAACTACTCAGAAACAATCGTTTGAAAATAGGCATCAAAGCGACATGCATCACCTAACCATTGATGATCAGGTTTTTGCGCATTGAGATAAACAGCATGCCTTGGTCGCTTTACAATAACTCGCTTAGCAACGCTTTGAGCCAATGCCAACAATTCTTCACCTAAATCCATCTCTCCATCTTCAGGCAACAGAAGATGTAACAGCTGCATTTGTTTTTTAACTTGCGCTTGTTTTTTAATGGCATTTTGATTCTGATCGCGCTGTGGAAACATTGGATCTAAATATACTACATCGGCATCGACGTGTTGGTTTTCACATTGCTTAAGATAATCAGCGGAATCTGAAAAAACCAGCTGAATACGCGCAACAATACTCTTTAAAAATGGGTCAAGACTCGCTTGTTGATGAGTAGATTCTAACAAAGTATATAAAATTGGATGTCGTTCAACTAATGTGACATTTGCCCCTAAATGTGCCATCAGTAAACTGTCATGCCCAAGCCCTGCGGTGGCATCAATGAGCTGGGGTTTTTCAGATAACTGGCATGCCCTCGCAATCATTTCAGATTTCAAGCTAGCACGTTTTAAGCGACCGACTTCGGCTTTCCAATCAGGTTGCATACGCATGCCCTGTGCGCACAGCCACAACCCATCTTGATCAACACAAAGCGCAAGTTCAGGATGATGTCTGAAAAATCGAGCATTCAATTTTTCAACCTCTTCGATTGTTGACTGCACCCCACGAGAAGAAAGCACAGCATTAAAATGCTGTGCTTTCTCAAGAAAATCTCGTTCAGCAAATAAGCGTATTTCGCTTACCATAATTTCCAACCTGTAAATGCAAAGAGAAGGATCACTAAACCTGAAGCAATTCGATACCAAGCAAAAATCATAAAATCACGTTTTGCGACATAGGCAACCAAAGCTCGAATGAGTAATAAAGCTGAGACAAATGAAACAATCAACCCAGTTGTCAACACTGCCCAATCTTCAGCAGTCTGGAACACATCATAGCTTTGATATAAATCTAATAATCCAGCACCAATAATGACTGGAATTCCAAGAAAGAATGAAAATTCGGTCGCTGCTTTGCGGGAAACGCCTAAAAACATTGCCCCGATGATCGTAGCACCAGAACGTGATGTACCTGGGATCAAAGAGAGCACTTGAATTAAACCAATCCAAATTGCATCTTTATAACTGAGCTCTTCAACTTCTTTGACACGTATTCTTGGGGGATTTTTTTCTACCCAAATGATAATTAAACCACCCACAATCAGGCCAATTGCAATCGCGTAGTTATTAAATAATAGCTCTTTTACTGTTTGCCCAAAGGTCAAACCTATTGTAACAATTGGGATTGAAGCCAAGATTAAACCAAATCCGAGTCTTCTACCTTGTGCTTCGCCAGTGACCATACCCGTTGCAGCACCCCATAAGCGCGACCAATATTCATAAATAACCGCTGCGATTGCCCCCATTTGAATGGCAATCACAAAGACATCACTTTTTTCCTTGGTCCAGAAATTCATGAGTTCAGCGGCTAAAATTAAATGGCCTGTACTAGAAATGGGTAAAAACTCAGTAATACCTTCAACGATACCCATAATTGCCGCTTTAAGCAGCAGTAAAAGATCCATAGAAATTCCTAATTATGCTTTGCCTTGTTCTGGAATTTTTTTCCACGCATTGTCACGTAAATAAACGGGTAGTGCGAGATCGGCACTGAGCCATTGTTCTTTTAAAGCATGTTCACGTGCAATCGTGGCTATATCCTCAGCAGTTGCTTGGACATTTGAATAATCATTTAATTCGGGATGAATACATTTTGTTCCCGAACCAATCATTTGATACTTTTGATAGGCTGCAGCATTTTCATAATTTAATAACTGCTCTTCATCTACCAACTGCATTAAACCTTGAGCATTTAACTGAAAACTTGCGATGTAGACCTCACTCATTCTTGCATCAAGTACAGCCGTAACTTCTGTCAGTTGATACATTCGATAAGCAGCCTGTGCCAGAGCTTGAAGGGATGAAACAGGAATCACAGGCACGTCATGTGACCATGCAAGCGCCTGAGTGACTGCTGCATTAATACGCACACCGCTGAATGAGCCAGGACCACGACTAAAAGCGATCGCATCCAAATCTGAAACGTGTACTTCAGCTTGCTGAAAAGCTGCTTCAATCATTGGGAGGATAGATTGGGTCTGCGCTTTTGCACGATCATCTAGTTGATAAAAAAGTACTTGATTCTCATCAATTAACGAAACTGAGCACTGCTCATTGGCAGTTTCTAATGCAAGCAATTTCATGCATGCCCCTATAAATCGTTAAAAATGGTGCTAATCATACTCCACTCGAATTATTCCTGCGAGAGCAGATCTGTTCAGATTTAGTGATTATTGAACGCTCGTATCAATCTCAACACTTATATTTAAAATTCAAATTTTTCAAGCTGAGTGAAATTTTTGAAATGATGCGCATAATGCATCGCACTCATTTTGAGTTTAGCTTCTGCAAACTCATCTAATGTTTTTATTACTTTGCCAGGAGAGCCCATCACCAATGAATTATCTGGGATGATTTTACCTTCTGGAATCAACGCATTCGCGCCAATAATGCAATTTTTACCGATTACAGCATTATTTAATATGACGGCGTTGATACCAATCAAACTATTATCTCCAATCGTACAACCATGTAACATTGCTTGATGACCAATGGTGACATATTGCCCAACATTCAATTCAATGCCCGGATCAGTGTGTAAGACGGCATTTTCTTGAATATTACTGAAATCACCAATACGAATTTTGCAGTTATCCCCGCGTATTACCGCACCAAACCAAACACTCACCTCTTGTCCAAGTTCAACATCGCCAATCACAGTGGCATTGTCTGCAATCCATCCATTCCATGGTTGAATCGTCGTTGAAGGGGTTTTGTCTTGAAATTTGTACATCATATGCAGCAATCCTATGCATTTAATATTTTAATGTTGTTTGAAAATTGAAGATTTAAAACTTGGGGAATTGAGCAAAAAGGGCCAGTTTTTTTTATAATTTAAGCCATACTGAAACAACGAAATCAGGATCCTTGCTGTAAGACCCCATATCACCTCATTCTCAACTCTTAAACTTGGAAAATAGATTGATTGCTTAGCCAATCGAACTTCATAAGGTGTTGGGCGAGCATCCATCATTTCGCGGATTGAAGCAAAAAAAATACGATCGATTTCTGTAGGTTGTGGGACAAGCTTCACATTAGGCGGTATCAATCCAACCACAGGTTTTACTAAAACACCCGCTTTCGAGCGCTCTGAAGGCAGATCACCTAGCAACTTTACATCGAACGGATTCAAAGCCGTTTCTTCCCACGCTTCTCGGAGTGCAACAACAATATTACTGGTGTCGTTCGGATCTCTTTTTCCTCCTGGGAATGACACTTCACCCGCATGATTATTCATATAAATAGAGCGACGCGTCAGCAGAATTTTAGGATCATCTTCATTGGTGATTGCAAGTAATACTGCAGCATCAGCTTTTTGAATGCGTTTAGAAAACCTAAGGTGTTGTTGCAGTTGCAATGTTAATGAATGATCCATCATCTTGAATAGCTCGATCTCTCTTTTTTATTCTCATCCCATCATATATGAAATTTTGTGCATAAGGCTATAAATGATGCGAAAGTTATTTTTTTGGGGTATGCTGAATCATCTCATTTTTACTTGACAGCATATGCCTTTTTGCACGGCCTGTGGGCAACCGACGACCGAACAGATTCCTTTAGGTGATCATAAAGTACGCCAAGTCTGTACGCATTGTAAAACCATTCACTATGTGAATCCAAAGGTCATTTGTGGAGCCTTAGCGATTTGGGAAGATAAAGTACTCTTATGTCGTAGAGCGATTGAGCCGCGCTATGGTCTTTGGACGCTACCAGCAGGATATATGGAACTCTTCGAGACAATGGAGCAAGGTGCAGCTCGTGAAACTCGTGAAGAAGCTGAAGCTGAAGTGGAAATTGAGCAATTGTACTGTATGTACAATATCCCTCGTATTGGTCAAATTTACGTATTATTTAAATCTCACCTTGTTGAAGGTAAATTTGGAGCTGGTGAAGAAACCATCGAAAGTCGTTTATTTGAAGAACACGAGATTCCATGGGATAGTTTAGCTTTCCCAAGTGTTGAACGAACGCTTCGTCATTATTTTGAAGACCGAAAATCGAATCATTTTCCTACACACTTAGAGACCTTAGGTACTCGACTTGATCAAACAGGTTAAAAAAAACTCCATCTCATAAGATGGAGTTTTTTTGGTTAAGCTTTTCGACCTATTTGATAACAAGGTGTTAAAGCAATTTCAATTGTTCCTGTTCTAAGCTTTGCTAGATTAAGTTGTTCAGTCGTTGGTTTATTCTCTGGAATCGAATTGTACGTGTGTTGGTATGTCGCATGCGTATTCACCCATTCAGCTGCGGCTGTAGAGCCCTTAGTATCCCAACTCGTGATATTAATACCCGCTCTTATGTCATTATTTACGATTAAGTTTTGTAAATTTAAACGTACGCCTCCAGATGACACAAGTTCACTATTAGAATCGACTCCAAAGTCTGGTCTGTTATTTAGTCCAGCTCTGACCCCATTTAGGTTCCCAAAAATTGGATTCGCTAGAATCATACGTATTGTCAGAGATTTATCATTTGCAGTTGAATATGTTGTGCCTATCGTACCAATAATGAATTGTTGAACATCCAATTCATCGGTCATGGTTGAAGTATTCTTAATGCTTGGACAAGTGGTAGATTTTAAACTCGATGCAGTACGATTGGTTCGTATATCTCCATTTTCATCAATGACGATACTCACTGTTTGTGATGGAATCGTTTTATCATTAAAGTTAAACACTAAATCTGCGTATAATGGGAAAATAATTTGATCCCCAGATTCAACATTTTTACGTGTTTTGAACACTTTACGATCTAAATAGCTCACTGGACTGTATTTTAGAATATCAAGCTTACCTGTATAGCGCTCAGAATTGACATCTTGACGCCACTCCCCATATACCTCAGTGCTTGTAGGTGTAACCTTGCTGCCTAAGAATCCTTGATAAGCATACTGATTACCAGGAATAATGGATTGACCAAACAGAGTTCCTTTATAGATTTCTAATTTGTCATTTGAAGATTCAATACTTTTAAAAACTAAAGGTTTTTGTATTTTTTGTGAGATATTATTCAACCAATCTTTTGAATTAGAAACGACATCTAATTTTTCAGGTGGTACTTGATTGATTAATAATACTCGTGCTAACTCTTCTGAAGTATTACTACCCGTAACAATTGGTTTCCCTCTCCACTGTGAAAGATAACCACTCGCATAACCTTCGCGCGTAGTAATTACGCTCATATCAGCAATTGCTTGATTATTGTTTAGGCTTGAGCCGTGAAACCCTGCGAAATTAGTATTTTGTCCAATAAAGACTAAGTGATTGGCCTGATAAATACCCACACTTCTCATTCTGATGATCTGTTGTGCTACTTTTTCCGCATCATCAATTGATACCTTATCGACATCTAACCATGGTTTCAGGATCTGAACATAACTGCCATTTTTGAACTCATTGGCCGTTATATTTTGGCTGATCACTTGAAGACCATCCAAATTGTCTTTTGACAGCACAACTTGCTGTATATCACCAGGTACATTACTGATTTGATCTACACCTAATGTTTGCAAAATTCGTATAATTCCGACCATTGCGTTATAGGTAGGATCGGACATATTAAAATTTTCAATTGGCTTACCAGTTAGCCCTTGAGCCATATCTTGTACACCAATCTGAATATAAACATCGCTCATTTTCTTAGGCACAATTGAACCTAGATCGACCGTCCCTAACTCAATTTTTCGAGCACTGGCTTCACCCTGAATATAAAATGTAACTTTGTCTCCCACTTGGCATGAACCAGTTGCAACATTAGGATCGAGTTCAGTTCGATAGTGATTCAGTTTGTCAGTACTACAATCGAACTTTAGTCCCTCTACAGGATAGTCCAAGACAAATCCAAGACAATTAGCATCATTTGAGGTTAAACAACCATTAGAGGTTGTAACGGAACCACGGTTAGGATCTTCATTTATTTTAGCACTCTCTCCACCACATCCAGTCAGTGCTAAAAAAAGCGTGGAAAACGTGAATGGGATAATATTAGACTTTTTCATTCTAGTTCTCTTTTATTTGATGGCCTTAAGCTTTAGCTGACCAGTATTCACGAGTTTTTGATTTTGAATATCAATTGATTCGACTAAAGGGGTGAGTAATAAATATCGTGTTTGAGGTGGTTTTTTTAATATACCTTCGAGTGCAGAGTATGTCGTGACGTTGGCTTGAGTATCTGTACTTTTAAAACCAGTCGCTCCCTCTAAAATGCAACCTTGCTGATCCAAAAATACTGCAATCGGCCAATAAAAAGTTGGGTTATTTTGAGATGAAGCAAATGATTGAATTTGAATCTGATCAATTGATTCATCTAACTCCACCACCTCATAAGCAAAACGTTCTTTCAATGGCGCAACTGGCCATAAACCAATTTCACCTTGAGCACCCTTCAAACGCTTAGCTTTCTGAATTTTTTTATCTTGAAAGCATGTACGTTCCAAAGATTCTGCAAGATCTTTTGCTTCAATACGCATGTACGTACTCGATAAAGCCATTGCTTCTTTCGCTGTAGGCTCTGTCGGCTGTAGGAACTGAGATAAAACGGCTTTGGTAATCCCTTTTTGTCGCTCAATCGTTTCAAAACGAGCTGCACCTACACCCTGCGTATCAGGAACTACATAAAACCGTTTTCTTCCTTCCAGATTAAACTCATGATCCTCAAGATATTCATGATCAATGTATTCAACACCATCAATCACAGTTACAGGACTTCCTGTTTCAGCTTTCAGTGAACCACCTGCGTTTTTGCTATCTGAAATCTGCTCAACACGTTGAAGGCTTTCTTTAGAATTTTGATCGTGTGTAGATTTATTTTTTGTTAATGACTGCTCATGTTTCGTATTGACTTTAGTCTGTGCAAGATCAATTTTCGTCATTTGATCTTGAGTCTTTTTTTCAACACTCACTGTTGATTGTTCAACATTGTCATTTTGACTGCGCCCAACTGATTTGCTCGCTGTAGGAGCTTTAATACTCGGCTGAGCGATTTCAACCTGTATTTTTTTAGGCTCATCTGCTGGTTTTTTTTGAATGATTTTTGGCTGAATATTTTCTCTTTGAACTGATTTTTGATTTTTAATAGATTCGCTGTTTTGGGCACTAGATGCAGCTCTTTCGATGACAATCGGTCTGCCATCTGGACCTATAATTGTGTAAAAGTCTTGGGCATACAATGTAGGACTTACTAAAAAAGAACCTGCACATAAAACACAACCGAGAGACTGGCTCACCCTTGTTTTTATTTGTTTAAATTGCTCAAGATTTAAGTCCATTACCATCTCGTTCTATAATTAATACCTAAAATCGTAACTTTAGTATTCGTCGATACATTTAAGCCTGCATATGGATTAAGTAATAAATTATCCACGGCGTCTAGATTGGCTAGGCTACTTGATCCCGCTGGAATTCTATCGCGGCTACGAAGGAACCCGACTGATAAATCAATATCTGTATCTTCATCAAAACGGTAACCAATACCCAATCCAAACAATTGTGCATTATTGATCGGTACCATTGTATTCCGCTTTCCATCTGGGATCGCACTTGTTCTAGGTTCATAACCAGCACGGAATTTCAAACGGTCATTGGCAGAATATTCAACGCCAACGCCCCAACTCCATGGAGATTGAAAACCTAGAGGCAGAGATAAAGAAGAGTCTGTTACATCATTAGATAACAGTTTTGCAATCTTCAGAGCAGAAATTTGACGATCGAACTCAAATTTAAACTTATCCCAAGCCGCATAGTCAGTCCATCCCACATCGAAATTTACCTGTAAGTCCGGGAATACTTTGTACTTAATCCCTGCTTGGAAATGTGCTGGATATTCTAAATCCATAGACATTAGACCAGTTTCAATCGCAGGTACATAGTTCGGAAAACCAAGTATGGTTGCCAAAACTTGCCCCGTAGGTGAGGAGTTTAGTCCTTTGATTAATTCTCGGGATGCGTTTCCATTTTCTACAATATATTTACCCTTCAAGCGCATTTTAGCACCGCTTTGGTAAACCAGCCCCAAACCAAACTCTTCAGTGGGTTCCCACAAGACACCTAAGTTGTAGCTTGGTGATAAACTCTGCTCCATTTCAACATTGATTTTCCCGAAAGTTGAAAATGGATTCATGCCCTCATTGGTATTACATAAGCCGAATAACAAAATATTCGTGACAATATTGTCATTCCCTCCACGGAAAGGGGCACAGACAGACTCATCCACCATCCGAAGAAGACCAATCATTTCATTTGGAAAACGTAAATCTGTTTTCATGGCAATGGCTTGATAAGACATGCCCACTGAAGCACCAATTGAAAGTTCATCATTTACTTGATATGCAATCGATGGTGATAAATATGTAATACGCTCCATGGCAACTTGCTGCCCCATGAAGTTACCCGGATTACCATCTTCTGCACCGAAACCTGCAACCATTGGTGCATAAACTGCTGTAGCGAAAGTAAACTTAGATCCTGGTGGGTTGTAGGAGATTCCTCCAGTTGGAGCTGCTACTGGCCATCCCTCTCCTAAATCCACCATTTTTTTCAATATAGGAATATATAAGGATGCGTACTCGACATCACCTCTCACAGAATCCTTAAAATCAGTACAGAGGTTTGATGGATTATCAAGCGCATCATTACAGATTAATGGATCATCAGAATATCCAAAGACGTCATAACCTGATGGCGCGGAAAATTCACGCTGAATATCAAAATTAGCAACTAAGCCTTGAACGTCGGTTTGTAACCCTTTGAGTTTGGTTAAACCCGCAGGGTTAAAGTGAATTGCACTAATCCCGGGTGGATCTGCAGTGACAGCATTACCCATTGATAATGAGCGTACATCTACAGATAAATTCTGCCCAAGGTGTGCAAAGACTTGCGTACTACATCCACTCAGAACAATTGCCGTAACTAAAGGATGCAAACGGAATTGACTCATTTCCGAACTCCTTTAGCTTGCTTTTTTCTTACCGAAGCCGAGTATATCTAATGGGAACGATAGGCCGAGAGAAACATCTGGAGAGTCTTCAGTTAAACCGATACCTATCGTTCCATTGACAATCGTCTTCGGACTAACACGTACACCGAGTGCCACCGCAAACATAGAGCTGGTCTGAGTCGCAGGTTCGTAATATTCACCTGTATCATATGTAAATTTGGTACCCATGTTCATTGATTGCTGATAAGACATGGTCAAGGAGACATCATAGTTAAATGAATATGCAAACCCGAACGAGAATCCAGCCGTAACACCGGGTTCAAAAGTATCTAAAACACGGTTACGCCCGGTTAAACCTTCACCTTGAGTATTTCCTCCCCCTCGGATTTGATTTAAGCCAGATTCTTTAAAACCATAATTTGTTGATACTGACGCAAACAATACAACTGGATCAATATATTTTCTTGTACTTGCACCAACACCAACTGAATAATACCCCTTACCTGTTGAGAGATCCGTCAAAGGATTAATTTCATAGGGGCTATCACCTGTTTTTGTCGATAGATTACCAAACAAAATAAGTGGCAAACGACCTTCTTTCAGTGGAAATGGCTCCCAACGCGCCCCTAAACTAATATCACCCAATCCAGCAGTGGTCGTATCTTTGACACTATCAGACTTTGCAACCAATGGAATTGAAGCGTTTAGCGTGATGTTATCTCTTAAACCATATTGCGCTGTGATGGTATTGGTAATCGTATGATTTGCATCTTCATCAATACGAAGTTGATACAACTGTCCTTCATCGATCGAAGCATTTATTTGAGAATCCCGATAGTACGAATAATCAAGATCATAGAACGTTGAAAACTCACCACGCTTAATCAGTGAATATTGTCGCTCATTAGAGGAAAAAACCTCCTGCAAGTTAGTCTCTTGCGTCGCATCACCTTCTTTTTGTTGGAGTGCATTTGCAGCCTGCCCTTCAACACCTGGCTTAAGAGAAGGTGTTGCATCAACATTTTCAGTAGATTCTGCCGTATAACTTGATTGTGCTTGTTCAAGCTCGGTCGCAGAACTATTTTCAGTATTATTTTGAGTATCTTGAGAAATATTCTCTTCTGATGGAGCTTCAACTGTTTCGGGTGCTGCATAGACGCCTGTGACAATCATTTGAATACTGATTGCGAGTAGCGTTCTTTTCGTCCATTGATTATTCATTTTACTTCCTACCACAATTCTTCATTATTTGGATTTTGTTTCAATTCAATTTAATTGCATTTAAATTACTTACGTTTATAGTAAAGCCGCATATATGTTGTAATGGGTTGATTATACGTTGGAGATTTGGGATCAAGATCTAATACTTTACGCATAGTTGAGGCTTTATCTGCGATTTTATTCATATAATCTGACGAAAATTGTGCATCAACTAAGGCGTAACGGTTAATTGTTGCATCATCGACATGTCTTAAATCTGTTTCTTGTAATGCCAATAGATCTGTCTGTTGAGATTCAGGAACGTTCACTAAAAATAAGGTATTGTTTTCCCAAATTTCTTTAAATCGTGCTTCATCAAAACTGATATTTCCTAATGCAGGGTCAGCAACATAAACCCTTCCATCTTTATATGCTTTGTATACAACAAAGTGCTTAAAACCTGCATAGTGAATTGGAACAATAGCAGGTTGTGTCTGTTTAATCAGGTCTTTGAATTCACCACGGTAACCCCCACTTTCATAACCTAAAGCAGTGACGAAGCGCTTCATATCCAATAATGAAAAGCTTCTACGCTCAATGATTCGATCATACTCGCCAAATCGCAACAATCCCTCCATGGTTTGTTGTTCTGTCAAATTTAGACCAGCGTGACCATTAAGAACTGTCGTCAACGCCGCAGAACCACAACTATAGTCATACGCTTGACGGACTATTCCTCTAAACTGATTTTCGATAGCCGGCTTGATAGCTACAGGTTCACGGTGATTTTTTGTATAAGATAGATGTCGTGAGTCTGCAATCTCACTGTAATAAACTGCTTCGCGTGGTTTTTCTTTAATTTCGAGAGCATGACTCGCAAAAAAATACATAATTGCAGAGCCTAAAGTAATTTCTATCATAATGTTAACTGTTCTAGTTCGGCGTACTTGCCTTTATGATTCTGTAGTTGGAGTTTGCACTCACATTTATTCTTATATTCAGAATACCTTTTTCATCCTAAAAATACAGTACTTTTACTTTTTAATTTCAAATTCGCAAAATTTAAAAAACGCGTGATCAACACGCGTTTTTTGTATAAAAACTTAGTGACCAGAAATTTTGATTGAAGTGCTACCCAAATTCAAACCTTGAACTTCGATTGAACCGATACTCTTATTAGCTTCACCTAAAGAAACTTTTTGGATGTAAGCATTCAATGGTGATTGAGCTGGGCTGATATATAATCCATCTTTTGTTACACCAATTTTGGCGTCAGCATTCAGGTTTTTACTGCCTGAACTTGTAACTTTCAAGCCCTCGATTCCAATGCTACCACCACCCGATGTAGATGTATCATTAATAGTTAAGCTTGTAGATAAACCACCAGTGATTTCAGAATCAACGACAATCATAGCGCCTTGAGGTGCATTACCTAATTGAACGTTTGCTTTGGTTGCACCCAATGATAATGTTAAACCTGTAATAATTTGTTTTTCAGAACCTTCAACAACACCACGAACATTGTCATCAGAACTGTAAGTGCCAGAGCTTGCAACCCCAATAGAACCAACATTGATGTCTAAAGCACCAGTTTCAGCAAGAACATTAAGTACCGCTTGACCACCAACATCTGCGGCATCAACTTTCAACGTTGCTAAGTTTTGAGTATTTCCAGTACCCTTTGAAATCGTTAAACCGTTAACCGTGATTGCACCAGCACCAATTGTTGGATCAGCAGTGCCAGCTGTATTAATGGTCGTATCACCGAATGTCAAAGCGCTATTTGTAAAACCATCATTATCATGAATATATAACTTATCGATTTCGATACCAGCAGTTGTATCAATGGCAATAGTAATACCATCTTGACCAGTCGTTGCGCTGAGTGATGCATCATCCATTGCCTGCATCGCCATAGCATTCACGCTCACCGCCATTGAAGAAACTAAAGCCAATTTTGTGAATAATTTCATTATGTACTCTCCCAAGAGCATTTTTTCATTTTTTTGACTGCTCTCCGTGTTTCTGAAGTTTTTATAATTTAACGACTGAAACTTCATCCTTGAGCAGTTCGCTTTGCAGTATTAAGTTAACCTTATGTTATCTTATGATCAATATCTGTTAAGAAAATTCGACCTATTCCCGATAAATGGCATAAGTGTGAACTAGTATTAAATGGGTGATGCAAATTTTCTGAAAAGAGTGTAACAAGTCACAAATGGTAAGTGCTTCATTTTTTAAACAAAACTTAAAAATTTCAGGACTAAGTAAAGCTGATTTTTTGCAAAAAATTGGTTCATTGACAGGATTGGTATATCTTGAAAATCAGGATTTACCGATTATCGGATTTTTGCCAAAAAAATATTGCGTTTATATAAACTGCGGATTCAGTCAATTTGTGCGTTGCTCTGATTTTAATTATCAGTATGAAAGCCAATTTTCTTCACTCAAAGATTTTGTTCAATGTAGCGAAAATTCACTTCCAGATTCTGCAAGCCATTATTTCAGAGGCGGTTACATTGGTTACTATGATTATAATTTTGCAGCAAATTTTCAAATTAACACCAAGGTAAAAAAACAACCACAATTGTTTTTTGGCTTGTATGAAAGCTATTTGATTTATGAAAATAATGATTGGGTTTTCTATAGCACTGAACATAATGCCGAGTGCCTTTATACACGATTATTAGACTGTTTTCAGCAATCTAGTCCATCATCATTTCAACTCAGTTCACCCATGCAAGCACGTTGGACTAAACAACAATATCGAACTGCATTTCAACGAGTACAAGATTACATTGTTGCTGGGGATTGTTACCAAATTAACCTAACTCAAGAATTTGTAGCACAAGCTGAAGGTGAGCTACTGAGTATAGCTAAACCTTTTTGGGCACTCACAAATGCTCCTTATGCTGCTTATCTTAAAATTGATAACCTTGAACTTTTGAGCTGTTCACCTGAGTTATTTATCGAGTTTAGACCCAATAAAAAAATGATCACTAAACCGATCAAAGGCACCATGCCACGCTTTAAAGATCCTCAAAAAGACCAAGAATCAAAACAAACACTCATCAACTCTGAGAAAGATAAAGCCGAAAATCTAATGATTGTTGACCTTCTCAGAAATGATTTAAGCATTTATGCAGAAACTGGCACTGTCAAGACACCAAAATTATTTAACATTGAAAGCTTTAATCAAGTCCACCACATGGTCAGTGAAATTGAAGCGACGTTAAAATCCGATGTTCATCAATTAGATGTTTTACACGCAGCGCTCCCCGGCGGTTCAATAACGGGGGCACCCAAAATTCGAGCGATGGAAATTATTGAAGAACTTGAAGAGTCCCCACGCGGTGCATACTGTGGCTCTATTGGTTATTTCAATTTTGATGGTACTGGTTCTTGGAATATTTTGATCCGAACAATTCAAAAATATCAGCAAGATGTGTCTATTTGGGCTGGTGGTGGTGTCACAATCAGTTCAGATTGCGATGCAGAATATCAAGAATGTTTTGATAAGGTTGAAGCCATGCTAAAACTGATGAATCAATGGTACGAATCATAAAAAAGCGACCTATCTGGTCGCTTTTTCAACAACAAAAATTTGCAGCACTCACACTTTTAAAATGTCATTCTTCAAGGTGTCTACTAAACGTTGATTTTGCTCATCTGTACCAATGGTGATACGCAAATACTGATTAATACGTGGTTTATTAAAATATCTTACGATAATGCCACGCTCTCGCAATTCATTTGCAAGCTGACCTGCATCTTTGCTAGGCAGTGTTGCAAATATAAAATTTGCGGCAGAAGGCAACACATCAAACCCTAAGGATTTCAGTTGCTCAACTAACTTTATACGACTAGCAATCACTTTGGCATTTTGCGCTTCGAAATAGGCTTGATCCTCGAAAGACGCCACTGCAGCGGCAATCGCAAAACGGTCCATTGGATATGAATTGAAGCTATTTTTTACCGCTTCTAACGCTGCAATTAAATGCGGCTGTGCAATCGCAAACCCGACCCGTAATCCCGCAAGCGAACGTGATTTCGAAGTTGTTTGACAGACCACCAAGTTGTCATATTTTTCTACGAGAGCCACTGCAGATTCAGCACCAAAGTCTACATATGCTTCATCAATCACAACCACTGAATTTGGGTTCGATTGAAGTACTTCCTCAATTGCGGACAAACCAAGTGCAATACTGGTAGGGGCATTTGGATTGGTGATAATGATGCCACCATTTGGTTGCTTATAGTCATCCACAACAATTTCAAATTTTTCGTTTAAAGGCAAAATTTGAGTTTTCACACCAAAAAATTGGCTATAAACAGGATAGAAACTGTAGGTAATATCTGGATAAAGAATTGGCAAATCTTGAACAAAAAATGCCTTAAAAATATGAGCTAAAACCTCATCAGAACCATTACCAACAAACACGTGTCCCACTGGAACATGTTGCTGTTTCGCAATTGCTTGCTTTAATTCCGATGCGTCAGGGTCAGGATACAAACGTAAAACATCCGCGCCATTTGCTAAAACTTGTTGTACCGCTTCTACAACTTTTGGAGATGGTGGATACGGGTTCTCGTTGGTATTCAATTTTAAAAGATTTTGGATCTTGGGTTGTTCACCAGGCACATAAGGCTCTAGTTCACGTACTTCGGGACTCCAAAAACGCATTTGTTCTACTGTAATATTCATTTTTAAATTCTCTAAATTCCCCTCACTGACTAAGGAGGTTAGGGAGAGATTTTTTAATTACCTTCACCTAACCTCACTTGCATTTCGATTTCCAGCAATGCTTAAAAACAGATTTAGAGAGGAATATTCATACCAAATTTATGGTTTAAATTACTGATAACGATATCGCGCTGAACGAGCGTGAGCATCTAAGTTTTCTTGCTGTGCAAGAATATCTGCTGTTTTCGCTAAAGTTTTCACGCCATCTTCCGAACACATGATTAGGCTTGAACGCTTTTGGAAATCATACACCCCGAGTGGTGATGAAAAACGTGCCGTACCCGAGGTTGGCAATACATGATTCGGACCTGCACAGTAATCACCAATTGCTTCAGGCGTATAACGCCCCATGAAGATAGCACCTGCATGGCGAATACCTTCAGCCATTTCTTGTGCTTCATCTAAACATAGCATCAAGTGTTCAGGGGCAACTTGGTTGATCAATTCCACACCTTCGGCACGGTCTTTAACTAAAACAAGCGCACCACGATTAGCAATAGAAGTTCGTGCGATTTCTGCTTTAGGAAGTGCTTTTAAGTGCTCTTCAATTGCAATCGCGACATCATGAAGCAGTTGCTCGTCTGGCGTAATAAATACAGCTTGAGCAACAGTATCATGCTCTGCTTGAGACAGAAGATCCATTGCAAGCCATTCTGCATTATTGTCCCCTTCAGCATACACTAAAATTTCTGAAGGACCTGCAATCATATCAATACCTACCTGACCAAATACGGCGCGTTTTGCTGCTGCAACAAAACGATTGCCCGGTCCAGTGATCTTGTCTACTGCTGGAATAGTTTCAGTACCATAGGCCAATGCTGCAACCGCTTGCGCACCACCAATCGTAAACACTCGAGTGACACCTGCCAAATACGCAGCTGCCAACACCAATGGATTTAAATCACCATTTGGTGCAGGCACAACCATAATAATTTCAGGCACTCCTGCGACGTGTGCAGGAACTGCATTCATGAGTACTGATGATGGGTATGAAGCTAAACCACCTGGCACATAAATTCCAACACGGTCAAGCGGCGTCACTTTTTGGCCTAAGGTGTTACCCAAAGCATCAACATAGGTCCAACCATCTTGTTTTTGTGCCTGATGGAATTCACGGACACGATTTGCAGCTAACTCTAAAGCTTCTCGAACTTCAGTCGTTAAATGATCAAATGCAGCTTTAAGTTGGTCTTGTGTCAGTTCTAAATCTGAAAATTGATGCGCTGGATGTCGATCGAACTGTTGTGTGAGTTTGAGAACATGAGCATCACCATGTTGACGAACATCGGCAATGATTTGGTCTACTGTTTTTAAAAGTTCTGGGTCACTCACGGTTTCAAAAGCGAGCAAGTCAGCAAAGTCTTGCTTAAAATTTTGATCTTGAGTCGATAAACGTCGCATCAATTTATCCACAATGAAATTAAAGGGAAGCTTTAGTTTACCTGTTTTCTGTTGATTTGTGGGCATCTTCATTCAAGCAACCCAAATAGAAATGATTGAAAATAACTTTTGATTAAATTGAATTTTCTATTGAGCTCTGTTCTTATCATGATTTGATTTTATTCGGGGGAATTTTAGATGAAAGAAATAGAAAAATAGTCGGTTACTATTTAGGTGTTTATGTCGTTGTTTTAGCTATTTGTGGATTCTTTCAATACTTTTACTATTGTCAGGGACAGTCTTTGATGTGTGCCGTTACTAAAACTGGAATCGTGGATATAGTAACTGTAACCGCTTATGTACTGACGCCAATAGTTGCAATTATTGGTTTTCAAAGTTGGAAGAATGAAAAACAATATGATTTAGAAAAACAATATTCTATCGAAATCCTAGAATCCATAAATGAGATTAAAACCTTTTTAGATATAAAGTATTATGACCTTTCAATTTCTAACTTAGAAAATGTTCAAAAACAGCTAAATGAAAGCAAAATATTTAATCTACTCGAAAAACAATACTTTATTTCTGCAAAATTCAAAACCCTTCAAAAAATTTCAAATACTAATAAGTTATCTGACAATTTTTTAAAAAATTTTGAAAATAACTCATTGTTATTTAGCACAGCAATCGAGATGAAAAATAAGCATACTGCTTTAGAAAAAGTTGGTGTCCTAATAAAATGTTCTAACGGAAATCTAGTTAAACAATTAATCGCCCCCTTGTCTGAATTTAAATTAACCTTTGATAATTCATATTCAGAAATAACTAAAGAACTAATAAAATTCATTAAACCATAAAAAACCGCCCTTTCGGACGGTTCTTTTACTCAGACAACGTTAAGCTTGCTTTGCGTTTTCTCGTTCATCCACTGCTTTTTCAAGTTGTGCAAGAATTGGGTTAAGCAAAGCTTGCTTACGCTTAAAGCTCGCTTTGTTCACAATCAGTCGTGAAGAAACTTTGCAAATTTCTTCAAGAGGCTCTAAGCCATTCGCGCGAAGTGTATTACCTGTGTCCACGACGTCAACGATGTAATCACCCAAACCAACCAATGGTGCAAGCTCCATCGAACCGTAAAGTTTAATCACATCAACTTGCTCACCTAAGCTCGCATAGTATTGACGCGTCAAATTCACGTACTTGGTCGCGATCTTCAAACGACCTTTCGGACGCTCCATACCCACTTTGCCCGCTGTCATTAACTTACAGTTTGCAATTTTAAGATCTAATGGTTCATAGACATTTTGTGCACCATGTTCCATCAGTACATCTTTACCTGCAACACCAATATCAGCCGCACCATTTTCTACATAAGTTGGTACATCAGATGCACGTAAAATTAAAATTCGAACATGTTTATGCGTCGTAGGAAAAATTAATTTACGCGATTTATCTGGGTCTTCTAAAAGATTAATCCCTGCTGTTTCTAGCAATGGCAATGTCTCTTTTAAAATCCGACCTTTACTTAATGCTAAGGTTAAACCATGATCAAAATTGCCCATTACGTCAAAATTAGGATCATCGTTTCTCATATCGCTCATTAACTTACTCGCTCACTCGCTTAATTTGGGCACCTAAACCTTGTAATTTTGCTTCAACATCTTCATAACCGCGATCAATGTGATAAATACGGTCAATTAAAGTCTCTCCTTCAGCAGCTAAAGCAGCCAAAACTAAAGAAAATGAAGCACGCAAATCTGTTGCCATAACAGGTGCAGCTGAAAGTTTTTCAACTCCTGTTACAACTGCATCATTACCTTCAACCTGAATATTAGCGCCCATACGTGACAATTCAGGTACATGCATAAAACGGTTTTCAAAAATCGTTTCTGAAATTGTTGCAAACCCACGACCGATTGCATTGACCGCCATCAATTGTGCTTGCATATCTGTTGGAAAATCTGGATGAGGCAATGTACGGAAACTAACAGCCTTAGGACGCTTACCCATCATATCGAGTTCGATCCAATCATCACCGCGCGTAACTTCTGCACCCATTTCTTCAAATTTATCCAACACTGATTCCATCAGCAATGGATCTGTATGTGTCGTTTTAACTCGTCCACCCGTAATAGCAGCAGCCGCTAAATAAGATCCTGTTTCAATACGGTCAGCAACAACTGAATACTCACAACCATGCAAACTTTCTACACCAGTGACGATTAATGTATCCGTATCTAAACCTTCAATCTTCGCACCCATCTTAATGAGCATTTGTGCAAGATCAGTGATTTCAGGTTCACGAGCCGCATTACGGATGGTAGTAACACCTTCTGCTAAAACAGCAGCCATGAGGATGTTTTCTGTCCCACCTACAGTGACCATATCGAAAACAACTTCACCGCCTTTTAAGCGACCATCAACTTTTGCATTGACATAGCCTGCTTCCACTTCAATTTCCGCACCTAAAGCTTCTAATGCTTTTAAATGCTGGTCAACAGGACGTGAGCCAATAGCACAACCACCAGGTAAAGATACTTTTGCACTACCGTAGCGCGCCAGCAATGGGCCAAGCACCAAAATAGACGCTCGCATAGTCTTTACGAGTTCATATGGTGCAAATTGATTATCAAGGGTTGAAGTATCAGCGACAACAGTGTCACCTTCATACTTCATGGTAATCCCAAGACCTGCAATTAATTTTACAAGCGTATGAACATCTTTAAGCTTGGGTACATTTCTGAGCGTAATTGGTGTTTCAGCAAGAATCATTGCTGCTAAAAGTGGCAATGCAGCATTTTTTGCACCAGAGATGCGAACTTCGCCTTCTAGTCTTTTACCACCAGTGATTAGAAATTTATCCATTTATTCCTTAAGCTCCGAAAAGACTAGCTTTGCGCCATTCTTCTTTTGTCATTGCGCGTATGGTTACAGCGTGAACTTCACCACTTTTAATATATTCGTTAAGAGGAGCATAAACTGCTTGTTGACGAGCAACTGTTCTTTTACCTTCAAACAGATCATCTACAATACGGAGGTCAAATTTCCCACCTTGTCCACTTACAGCAACATCAGCAGAAGGGAAAGCAGCTTTTAAGATTTCAGTGAGCTGTTCACTATTCATTGCAAAGACCTCTCATGGGACGATCGATTGTGTAAAAACGGATTATTTTACTATAACTCATTCAATGAATTCATCTGCTATACAATTTATCTATAAAAAAAAAGAGGCAATATACCTCTTTTTTTATTTTCAGCTACAGACCGTCATATAGGCAGCGGCTGAAAAGCCATTTGCATTTTACGATATCGCATTAACTGTCTTTTTATTTTCTCAGTTAATTTTTTAATTGATGCATACATATCATCGCCAGATGCTTGAGCAAAAAGTTCGACGCCGGGTAAACGCACGATTGCTTCAGCGATATGATTCGAACTTCCTTTTTTCGAACGCTTATCGACTTGGTGATCCTTTGTGAGTTTCACCTGCATACTATTGACCTGATCAAGGTGCTTGGTCATTTCGGCGAATTTACAACGAATATTCTCTTCTATTGCAGGAGTAATACTTAAATGATGTCCACGAATTGTTATTTGCATAATCCTATCCCTCTCCTTCTAAAGGATTTGATTGAGTTAAGCCATGTGATTGCATGACAGAACATTCAACATAGAATTATTCTGCAAATTTAAGTCATGAAATCATGCTGGCTAAACCTCGTGTAACTAAAAAAAAGAGATTCATTATTTCGTCATAATGAACCTCTAGAATAATCACACTTCAAATTTCAGATCAAGACTTTTCGATCGGATGATGCAGGAATATGTAACGATTCGCGATATTTTGCGACTGTACGACGTGCAACATCGATACCATCCTCATTTAACAACTTAGCTAAACTGTTATCAGATAATGGTTTTCTTGGGTTCTCTTCAGCAATCAACTTTTTAATTTTTGCTCGGATCGCAGTTGAAGATGCTTCACCACCTGACGTTGTTCCAACATGGCTTGAGAAAAAATATTTAAGTTCAAACAACCCTCTCGGAGTAAGCAAATATTTATTGGTGGTTACACGAGATACTGTTGATTCATGTAACTCAACCTCCTCCGCCACATCTCTCAACACCAAAGGTTTCATTCCTTCAGCACCCAACTCTAAAAAATCTCGTTGATGCTGAACAATACATGTCGCTACTTTTAAAAGCGTTTTATGGCGCTCATCTACACTTTTAATAAAATTTTTAGCATCAAGCATTTGATTGCGTAAATATTGATTATCTGCACTTTGATCAGCTCGACGAATCATATTTGCATAATAAGGATTGATGCGTAATTTTGGCAAAATATCCGGATTTAAGTGCACATGCCAACTGTCATTTTTCTTTGCCACCACCACATCAGGTACCTGGTAATCAGATTCTTTATTCTCAAACATTAGACCTGGATAGGGTTGTAATGATTTTAAAAGTTGTATTGCTGCTTTTAACTGTTCAAGTTTAAAACCTGTTTGCTTCAGTAATTTATTTAGGTCATTGGCAATCAATAATTCATAATGCTGCAATAACAATAACGCGTCATTACGGCAAGGTAAGGTATTAGGCAATACTTGAAGCTGAACATATAAGCATTCCACAAGATTGCGTGAACCAACGCCAATCGGCTCTAGTCTTTGTATATGTTTCAACACCACTAAAATTTCATCAATCTCAACATCTTCTTGAATATCCATCTGTGCGAGTAAAGTCAGCACTGCGTGGTGAATTTCTTCAACGCTCTCATCTAAAAAGCCTTTTTCATCCAAACCATCTACGATGCAATAGGCAATCAAAAGATCAGTTTGGGAGAAATTTAGGAGATTAACTTGCTCTAAAATATGATCTTTCAGTGTATTTTGAATTGAACGATTATCCTCACGTTCTTCATATTCTGGTAATTCCATTGATGATGATTGATGGGTATATACATCATCCCATTCCGTATCTACAGGTAAATCATTTGGCAAATGATCTGCATTTAATTCTCGAGTAAGATCACTAGCAGAATTTTCCTGATTCAAGTCCTCCAAACTTTGCATTGGAGAATCATCATCCACCTTTTCAAGTAAGGGGTTACTATCCAACTGCAATTGAACTTCTTGCTCCAACTCTAAGCTGGATAATTGTAAAAGTCGGATCGCTTGTTGGAGCTGGGGTGTCAAAGACAAAGAATTGGATACTTTTAGTCCTAACGCTAATTTCATAAATCATTACCCCCTAACATCGTTATTATTCAAGCAATAATCATGCCTACAATTCTTATAACATAAGTTTCAAGTGTTAGGTTAATCAATTAGTCTTAATTGTTAATAAAAAAATAAGGATAAAATACATTATAATTCAATCACTTTTTTTTAATTAATATTCAAAAAATATGAGCACTCAAGTTTAAATTAAAAAAATAATTTTTTAGCGTTGTCTGCAGTTATGGTTGATTAAAAATAAACCACTTACTCATGATCAAGGTTTTATAAGCTCATGATTTATTTCGCGTTGATCAAAAAATCTAAATTCATTTGAATTTCGAGTATTTTTTATTCTTTACTTATTCTCATAGAAAGTATAAAAATAATTAATAGTTTATTTTGAATAGATTTCAACCAAATTTGAGAACTGTCAAAATTATAAGAACGATATATAAAAGACATGGAGATTTCTTGATGAAAAGTCTATCTGGTAAAGTCCTTCTCAGCGCATTAGGCTTCATCATCGCTGGCGGAACAATGAGTCAAGCCAATGCCACTGACACCATTGCGAAAATCAAAAAAAATGGAAAAGTGATCATCGGGTATCGTGAATCTTCTGATCCAATCTCATATATCGTGGGTGGTAAACCTATGGGATATGCCATCGATATCTGTAATAACGTAGCTAACGAATTAAAAAAAGACTTAAAACTCCCCAACTTAAAAGTTGAATATAAAGCGGTTACTTCTTCCACGCGAATTCCTGAAATGCTCGCTGGAAACATTGATATGGAATGCGGGACGACAACCAACTCTGTCCAGCGACAACAGCAAGTCAACTTCTCTACAAATTACTTTGCCACTGAAGTACGTATGGCAGTCAAAGCTTCAGCGCCTTTCAAAGATTTAGGGGATTTAAATGGTAAAGCCGTTGCCACAACGCAAGGAACAACCTCGGATAAATATATCAAAATGGGTGCAAGAGGAGAAAAAATAAAGGTTACCAATGTCTATGGTAAAGATCATGCTGATTCTTTTGCAATGGTCGCTTCGGGACGTGCAGCTGCATTTGTTATGGATGACAATATTCTTGCAGGGCTCATTGCCAAATCATCAAAACCTCAAGATTTTAAAATTGTAGGTCCAGTCCTTTCGTCAGAACCTTACGGAATTATGCTGCCTAAAGGCGATGCCAAGTTTAAAGCGATTGCAGATCGTGTGGTAACTGGAATGTGGAAAAATGGTCAAATGGATACCCTTTATAAAAAATGGTTCTTATCACCTATTCCACCACGCAATATCAATCTAAACATGCCTATGAGTAGCTCATTTAAAAAATTAAAAGCATCTCCGAATGATGCAGGGATTAAATAACAAAAATTATGAGGGCTTAAATAGAAACACTTAAGCCCTTTTTTCTCGTAACCATTGCAGGGAATTTCAATGGCTGTTGGTTCTTTAAATTGGACGTCATTTTGCTTGGCATCCAACGAATATGGCGTTGATAAAAAAGATTGGGCTGAATCTATCTGTAGTGCGATTGGAGGTTCAAGTTATTCAGCTGTTGCTGATGCACCGACTTGGTTACAGATACTTGGATCAGGTATTTGGACCATGATCTGGACTGCTGTCATTGCCTTTTTCATCGCATTTATACTTGGTTCACTTATTGGCATTATGCGTACATTACCCAATAAATTACTGTCATTCATTGGGACTTGTTATGTAGAGTTATTCAGAAATATACCCTTAATTGTTCAATTATTTTTCTGGGCATTCGTTTTCCCTCAACTTCTACCATTGAGTATGAGTACTGGAAGTGGTGAAATGGTTTCTGGCGGATGGTGGCAAAATATTTTAAATAATAATCCAGCAATTATTGGTGTATTTGCGCTGGGCCTATATACCGCTGCAAGGATTGCTGAGCAGGTTCGAGCAGGTATTAATACCGTTTCACAAGGTCAAAAAAATGCAGCTTATGCGATCGGTTTAAATTTAAACCAAAGTTATCGTTATGTCATTCTGCCAGTGGCTTATCGAATCGTTTGGCCAACACTAACATCAGAAGCAATGAATGTATTTAAAAATTCAGCCGTGCTTTTTGCCTTAAGTGTTTTGAATTTTTTTGCATATACCAAAACAATGCGAGAAGAAACCTCTCAAGACGTGGTCATTTTAATTCTTTCAACACCTGTTTACCTCATCATCACTTATTCAATTAAATACTTGATGGCATGGATTGAGAAACGAATGGCTGTACCAGGTCTAGGTTCGGGAGGTAAATAAAATGGACTTTAGTGTTCTAACTCATCCCGATGTCGTTGCAAGTTTGATCGCTGGTTTTAAATTTACAGTTACAGTAACCATTCTTTCGATTATTGGTGGGATTCTTCTTGGTACACCAATCGCGATGATGCGTCTATCGAATAATAAAATTGCCAGTGGATTTGCAAAATTTTATGTCGACTTTTTTCGAGGTGTTCCCCTCATTCAAGTTATTTTTATCTTTTACTTTTTACTTCCTAAGTTTTTCGATTTCCAATATCACACCTATTGGGGACCTTTATTTTCAAGTGTAGTAACCTTCGCCATTTTTGAGGCTGCTTTTTTTTCAGAAATTGTCCGTTCTGGCATTCAATCAGTTTCTAAAGGACAAGTGAATGCAGGTTACGCCTTGGGTTTTAATTATCGCCAGACAATGTCATACGTAGTTTTACCCCAAGCTTTTAGAAATATGTTACCCGTGATATTGACGCAATCCATTGTTCTTTTTCAAGATGTTTCTTTGGTTTATGTCATCAGTGCACCAGATTTCCTAGGCAATGCAAATACTTTAGCTAATACCTATGGTTCGGAAACCAAAGCCGTTTTTTATCTAGTTGTTGCTGTCGTCTATTTTGTCATTTCATTTGCACTTTCACGACTAGTTAAACGCTTACATCAAAAAATAGCCATTATTCGATAAGGAGAATCAAAATGCCAATGATTGAAATTCAAGATGTATCCAAATGGTATGGAGATTTTCAGGTACTTAGCGAATGCTCAACCACTATCAACAAAGGTGAAGTTGTCGTTATATGCGGTCCATCTGGCTCAGGTAAATCTACACTTATTAAGACAGTGAATGCTTTAGAACCTTTTCAACAAGGAAATATTATCGTTGATGGTACCGCTTTAAAAGACTCTAAAACGAATCTAGCAAAATTCAGATCTAGAGTAGGTATGGTATTTCAACATTTTGAACTATTTCCTCATATGACTGTGTTAGAGAACCTAACAATAGGACAAATCAAAGTACTTAATCGCTCAACTGAAGAAGCTAAAATAAAGGCCTTACAATATTTGGATCGAGTGGGTTTGACAGCACACAAAGATAAATTTCCAGGACAATTATCAGGTGGTCAACAACAACGTGTCGCGATTGCACGTGGTCTTTGTATGGACCCAGTCTGTATGCTTTTTGATGAACCCACTTCCGCATTAGATCCTGAAATGGTCGGTGAAGTGCTTGAAGTCATGAGCCAACTTGCAAAAGAAGGCATGACGATGATGTGTGTTACGCATGAAATGGGATTTGCAAAAAAAGTTTCAGATCGAGTGATATTTATGGATCAAGGCAAAATTCTAGAAGATTGCCCGACTGATGACTTCTTTAATAAGCCACAAGAGCGACATGAAAGAACAAAGTATTTTTTAGAGAAAATTTCAGCAGTACATTAAATATTAGATTAAATCCGAAAATTTCGCGATAACTACTTAAATTATTTTAAATTCGATTTTTATATATAAAAAAACACCCCCTTCTATTGAAGGGGGTGTTTAGAATAATGAGCTGGCGATGACTTACTCTCACATGGGTAACCCCACACTA
>NZ_JBWYIU010000018.1:0-46997 GCF_056783995.1 Acinetobacter sp. ANC_7588
CAACTCAGCAACCTGCTTCGTTCGTCTCCGTGTATCTCGTCGGTATGGGGTGCATTCTATAGATTTTTTCCTCCCTTGCAACCCCTTATTTCACTTATTTTCAACGGGTGTTGCTTTTTTCGACTAAAAAGATGAAAAACATGAATTTTCACTCGTTTTTTAATCATTATTCATATTTATTTTCATCATTCATTTAAATTTTACGAATAATTTTCATTTTTATACACACTGGAGCTCATATATTTTGATGTTTTATTTTCCAAAATGTTTTTTTAGGCTACATTGAATAAAAATTAAGTTGAATTGCTCGCATGATGCGCTCCATTATTCTGATCTTTTCCTTTTTATGCGTTGCATATTTTGCTGTACAACGTTTTATTCATCCTCAATTAAATCACAATTCAACTTTAGATCGGCTTCAACACCCCATTGATCAACGCCTAAGATATCGTATTGGGTTTATTGACCCAAGATTTCAACTTGATACAGAGGCATTACGCCAAATAACTCAAGAGGCAGCGAATATCTGGGAAAATCAAACTCAACAAAAGTATTTCGTTTACGACCCCAATGCTCGTCTTACAATTAATCTCATTTTTGATGAACGTCAAAATGAATCCAATTATAGAAAGCATACGCTAAAGCAATTTGAAAATAGCAAATCATTAGCCGACCAAATGAGATTACAGCTAGAGCAAGAATCACAACAACTTGAATTTTTAAAACAGCAAATTGAACAGCAGCAACACAACTATAGTAATGATCTAGATCAACATAATAATTTCGTCCACCACATTAATGGCTTAAACACATCTATTACAGATTCACAACTTCAGCAGATCAATAACTCTAAGACACGGCTCACACAGCAGAAGCTTGGGATTGAAAGCAATATTGAACGATTTAACATCTTACGAACAGAACTCAACGATAAAGTTGAAAAATTCAACCAATCCCAACACCAACAACGTAAAGCTATTAATGAGTTTAACCAAGTTTTTCAAGCCAAAATGTTCCACAAAGGCGAGTTTAATGGTCGTGAAATCAATATTTATGAATTTCAATCTATAGATGAGCTTCGAATCACATTAGCTCACGAATTTGGTCATGCATTAGGTCTTCAGCATACTAATGACCCCAATGCCTTAATGTATCCAATTCTAGAAAAGCAGAATTTCTCCAATTTTAAATTGACTACTGCCGACCTCGAACTGCTAAAAAGTCGATAAAATCAGCGCCACAGCTCAATCCCATAATTAAATTACGGATTTAATTGAATAGTTTTGAATTCGTGTTAAGGTATTTTAAAATTAATCAGAGGAGAGAGACGTGAGTTATTATCATATTATTCTTGAGGTAAATGATCATATCAGCACGATCGAGGAAACTCGTGATATTGAAATATTTGATATTGTCGAGCTTCAACCTTATCTCTACTCAATTTTACTGCCATATTTCAATAAACAACTCATCGAACTCGATGATGAGAACATTAAATTCGAAGACGTCTTACATATTCAAATTAAGCAAACATTATTACCTATTCAAGATTTAATTGAAGAGGAACAACGCCAGCTTCCAAGCGATACAGATGTCACCATTACAGCTTATGAAATTTTTAACGATCGAGAATTAAGTCAAGATGTAACCTTAGTCATTTTTGACTTACTCGATGCTGTTAAAATCGATCGCTCTATTATTTAGAAACATCATCACAAAAAAAGGTCAACCTATGTTGACCTTTTTTAATCCGAGAACCTATTTATTGCATCATCAGCTGAGCCTGCTCATTTCTAAATGCACTCAATATCTGCTGTCCCGCTCGACCTGTAGGATTTAAGCCCAATCGGGTTTGCTCTTGACGAATTGCCTGTCGAGTTTTATCCCCAATTAAACCATCAATCGCACCAATATCGTAACCGCGCCGGATTAAATAGCGTTGAATTTCTCGGCGTTCTGCTCTTGATGTACCAGGATCATCAGTCGGCCAAGCTTTTGCAATTTTAGCTTTTCCTTGCAATCGATCTGATAAATGTGCGATTGCCAACGCATAACTTTCTGCTGCGTTATAACTATATATAGCATCAAAATTTTTAAATACTAGAAAGACCGGCCCAGCACTGCCAGCAGGCGCAAGCAACCCAGCTTGAGAAGATGCAGAAAGATTACCCTGAATTAAAGGGGAGCCATCCACTCTATTCAATCCTTGATTGACCCAATAAGACAATGCTTTCTTATTACGTCGCCCCTCACCTACAACTGACATTCCTGCAGGAATCTGCACTTCAAATCCCCAAGGTTGACCAGTTTGCCATCCTCTTTTCTTCAAAAAATTTGCTGTTGAAGCCAAAGCATCTGGAATACTCGAGACTAGATCACGTCGTCCATCACCATCAAAATCTACAGCAAGCTCATCATAGGTTGAAGGCATAAACTGAGTATGACCAAAAGCCCCTGCCCACGATCCTCTCAATTGTTCTTCCCGAACATCACCACGCTGTAAAAGTTTCATGGTGGTAAAAAATTCACCTCTAAAATACGATTGACGGCGCCCCTCACAGCTTAAAGTTCCCAAAGCTTGAAGTAATGGATAGCGTCCAGAAATATCACCATAGTTACTCTCAACTCCCCAAACTGCAACCACCATTTCAGCTGGAATGCCATAAGCCACACTTACACGGTCAAGTGTTTCTCGATGCTGTCGAAGTTTCTGTTGCCCCAATTGAACACGTTCATCATCAACTAAACCTGACAAATAATCCCAAATTGGCGTCGAAAATTCAGGCTGATAATTTAAACGTTCAATCACAGAATAGTCAGGAGTTAAATTCTGCGTGTAACGATCATACGTCGCCGAACTAACCCCTCTAGTGATCGCTTGTGATTTTAAATTCGAGATGCATTGCTGAAAATTAGGAGCGGATGACACAGTTGGCGTCATGAATGGCGAGGCTGTCACAGACTGACCATTAATAATCAACTCAGCATGAGTTTGAGATATCGCTAAAAAAAATGAACCTATCGTGAGTGCAAGCCGTTGCATAAGACCCTGTAATTCTAAAATGTTGGAATTATGTCTTTACCTTAACAGCTCACTCTAAAAATTAAAGCATCGAATCGTAAATTTAAATTCATACTTTCTACTTTTTTAAATTTATTTTGAAAATTTAAATTTAATAACTTATCCACAACCTAGTTTTAAATTCATTTGTTATTGAATTTAAATTTAAACCGCCACACAACATTTAAATTCAAAAAACTTATCCACAGTCATCCAATACTACAAATCAACTTAAATCATTGAAAATTATAAATATTAAAATAATTTAATTTACTCAATAGATAAGAATTTAGATATAAATCTTTAAATACATTTTTGAATTCAAACCTCAATAGTAACTTTGAATTCAAAATATCCTGCAAGCCTATTATTTTGAATTTAAACCCACTTTGAATTCAAAGTTAAGATGGCTCACATAAGCCATAATCAAACTTATACACAGTTCAAAATATGTATTCTAATCAGAACTAATAGTATAATTATTATGCAATTTTTTTAAAATTTCATCCGACCAATGGCAAGTGATTTTTAAAGAGGCGCAATCATGCCTTAAACAAGATAAATAAAAAAGCGACCACTCGTGTGATCGCTTTTTTTATCAGCAACTTAAAGTCTAGATGGTCATATCTTCACTTAATGCTAATGGGTTTGGTAAAATTTTCGACAATTGGCGACAGAGTGTAGTCAATTCTGAGCTATCGATTGGCATTAAGGTAATATGACCAATTTTACGACCTTCACGTTCTGACTTGTTATAAAGGTGCAAATGTGCACCCTCTAAAGCCAACACATCTTCAGTCTTTGGATGCTGACCAATAATGTTCACCAATACCGTTGGACGAATCATCTCAGTTGAACCCAAAGGTAAGCCTGCAACAGCACGGATATGGTTTTCAAACTGAGAGCACACAGCACCTTCAATCGACCAATGACCTGAGTTATGTACACGTGGCGCCATCTCATTAGCATATAAGCCTTTGTCCGTCACAAATAGCTCAAGCGTCAGCACACCGACATAGTTCAAATGGTTAAGCAAGCGAGTGATGTAATCTTGTGCTACAGGTTGTAGATCTACACTGTTCGGTGCAGGGACAATCGAGTGCGATAAGATACCATTGTGATGGTGGTTCTCAGCCAATGGCCATGTTTTCACATCACCATTCTGACCACGTACTGCAATGATTGACACTTCACGCGAGAAAGTCACAAAACTTTCAGCAATCAATTCACCCGCAGGACCAAGTTCCGCCCATGCTTGATCAATTTGATCCTCAGTGCGTAAGACAAACTGACCTTTACCATCATAACCACCACGTGAAGTTTTTAGTACGATTGGAAGACCAAGTTCAGCGACCGCGTTTTGTAAACTCGCTAGTGATGTCACCGCTTTGTAAGGTGCTACTGGAATATCTAACTCATCAAATAACGCTTTTTCAGACAAGCGATGCTGAGCAATCGCTAAAGCCTGACGCGGGGGATGCAGTTGCTTGGTTTCAGTTAATACATCTACATCTGACAATGGCGTATTTTCAAATTCTAAAGAAAAGACTTCTGCACTATTAATGAAATCCTGTAAGCCATTTTTAGCTTGAGTTGAGATCACTGGACCCAAAGCAGCAGAAGGGCAGTCTGTACTTGCTTCAAAAAAAGTACATTGAATATTTAATGGAAGTGCCGCCTGCGCCATCATTCGACCCAATTGACCGCCACCAAAAATACCGATGGTTTTATCCATAAGATTTCTCTCGAATTAAGCTTGACCAGGAATATTTTTACTCGCAACTTTCTCAGTTTGCGCTAAACGAAAATCGGCTACATTCTTTGCAATATCTGGGCGAGTTAAACCTAAAATTTGTGCCGCCATAATCGCAGCATTGGTCGCACCTGCAGGACCAATTGCCAATGTACCGACAGCAATACCTGCTGGCATTTGTACAATTGAAAGCAATGAATCAACACCATTCAAGATCGAAGATTTAACCGGTACACCTAGAACAGGAAGATCAGTCTTCGCTGCGCACATACCCGGTAAATGCGCTGCACCACCAGCACCCGCAATAATCACTTGGATACCACGATCACGAGCTTGCTCAGCATATTCAAACAAACGATCTGGCGTACGGTGTGCTGACACAACTTCCGCTTCAAAAGGTACACCAAGCTGATTCAACATATTGGCAGTGTGTTCGAGTGTCGCCCAGTCTGACTGAGAGCCCATGATAATTCCAACGAGAGGAGTGTCTTGTGAAGCGGCCGCATTCATTGCAATGTTTCCAGAGATTAAAGTAAGAGAGATAAATCTCGACGAGAGCCAAGCTTTAATAAGAACTCACTATTATAGACTGAAAATGAATAGGTCTAAAGTTAAGCTGATAAAATAAGGATTAAAAATATATACTTGTTAATAGACATAAAAAAGATTTTTATGATTGGTCATTGTTCTGCCTCATCCACCTTAAACATCTGGCTCATTCAAGACAAATTGAAATTGAATTTGGATTAAACTGAACTAAGTCATTCAAATTAAAAAATAAAAAGGAGAATATAGCATGTGGTTTAAACTGAAACTATGGTGGAATAGCCCTGCAGAAAATTTATGGTTTACACCAGCACTTGGGGCTTTATTAGCGATTTTTTTCTCTCTATTTGCAACCGCAAGTCGTTATTTTATTCCATCACACGCGGTTCCAAATATCAGTATTGAAACACTAAGTAGCCTACTGGATATCATTGCTTCGAGTATGCTGGCGGTCACTACATTTTCACTTTCGATTATGGTCGCCGCATTTGCTTCAGCTTCCTCAAGTGGTACGCCACGTGCTTATAAGCTGATGATGAATGATGATAATACTCGTCTCGCAATTACCAGTTTTATTTCGGCATTTATCTATGCCGTCATCGCAAAAATCGCTTTGGGTTTACAATATTATGGCGTTTCGGGTCGTTTTGTCTTATTTGTAAGTACCATTTTGGTTCTCATTTATTTGATTGTGACACTGATTCGTTGGGTACAAACATTGTCTCAGCTTGGCACATTAACCAATGCTATTTCTAAAATTGAAACAGCAGCATCTCAAGCTTTAAGTACATTCCGTACACACCCCAACTTTGGCGCTTCTGGACAAAAACCATTGGGCGAAAGCCAACTCAAAATACACCCAAAACAGACAGGTTATTTTACTCATTTTGATATTGAGTCCTTAAATCTTCTTGCTCAAACTCACAATGCACATATTCATCTTGCTTTTCTTCCTGGGAAATTTGTAGACCCATCACTGGTTCTGATTGAAGTCTTTGCAGAAAATCTAATAGATGATGAAGAATTAAAAAATTTAGAACAACAAATTCATGAATACGTAATTATCGAAACGAACCGTAGCTTTTTACAAGACCCAAGATTTGGTTTATTGGTCATGAGCGAGGTTGGACAAAAAGCGATGTCAGCTGCAATTAATGATGTGGGTTCAGCAATTAGTGCGATCAATGCCTTAACGCGGATTATTATTGATAGTCAGCCAGATCCAGAACAGAAAACTTTTAATTTCTCGAATATCAGTGTCGATATTTTTGATATTCGTGAGTTTATTAGCAGTAGCTTTGCACCGATGGCACGGGACTGTATAAGTAATATCGAATTAAATCAAAGAATAATTAAATGCTTATCCATGATTGAAAAAAATGTATCTGAACCGGAACTACGGGAAGCTGCTCATGAAATGGCACATGAAATCTTGGCACGCTGCTTAAAACATTTTGATTTTGAACCTGATCGTCAAAGATTAGTTCGGGAATATGAAAATAACTTTAGTTAATCTTCATCCTTTTGAATCATGGTGTTCTAAATACAAAATAGACACAACCACATAAGCAAAGTGCAGCCCATACATAATCTAATTTGAAAGGCTGTTTAAACATGAAAATCATGAAAGGAACAAATACCAATAGCGTAACGACTTCCTGAGTGATTTTCATTTGTCCCACAGCCCAGCCATTTTGAGCCAGCATCTTGGTTGCAGGAATCATTAAGCTGTATTCGAATAATGCAATGATCCAACTAAATAGAATGGCTTGCCATAAAGGGGCATCATGCGGCAAAAATTTTAAATGACCATACCACGCCAAAGTCATAAAGCAATTTGCTAAAATCAGAAGCAATAAAGGTAAATAAATCATTTAAATCTCAAGTTAAATCGTCCGCGTTATTCTACGATTAAATCATTTCGTTTCATCATACTAGATTAAAAATATTCATATATTTTAGCTCATAAGTTTAAAAATTTATTTCTGCAAAATTTTACGGAATGGCTTCTAATAATCACTATCTTTTCACCAAGACCCTTGTTATCGTTGACATCAAATCAAATAACACATGACAACAGCACCAAAAAGATGTTTGTGTCGAAAAGAGTAGTGGAGTAAATCATCATGCATCTGCATATTTTGGGAATCTGTGGCACCTTTATGGGATCGTTAGCACTGTTAGCTCGAGACCTAGGGCACACAGTGACAGGCTCGGACCAAAATGTGTATCCACCTATGTCGACACAACTTGAAAATGCGGGTATTACCTTAATGCAAGGTTATGACCGTAGTCATTTGCAACCACACCCAGATTTAGTGATCGTTGGTAATGCCATGAAACGTGGAATTGACGCCGTTGAATACATGCTAAATCAGGGTTTACCCTATATCTCTGGACCACAGTTCCTTGCCGACCATGTGCTACAAGGTAAACATGTATTAGGGGTTGCTGGTACACACGGAAAAACAACCACTACCACGATGTTAGCTTGGGTATTAGATCAAGCGGGCTTGGAACCGGGCTTTTTAATTGGTGGTGTACCACTTGGATTTAAAGAAAGTGCTCGTCTAGGCGGAGGTCAATATTTCTGTGTAGAAGCAGATGAATACGACTCTGCCTTCTTTGATAAACGATCTAAATTTGTTCATTACCATCCAAAGACAGCTATTCTGAATAATCTTGAATTTGATCATGCAGATATCTTTGATGATCTCGCTGCCATTCAAAAACAATTTCATCATTTGGTTCGTACTATTCCAAGTGAAGGCCGTATCATCGCACCAATCACTGAATCAAATATTGATGAAGTTTTGGCACAAGGCTGTTGGACACCGATCGTCCGTACATCGCTTGAATCTCATGATCAAGCAACTATCTCTGCAAACCAACTTTCTGCAGATGGTACTCATTTCCAAGTCTTAAAAGACGGCGAAGTAAAAGGTACAGTCCAATGGTCGATGACAGGTCAACACTCCGTTGCAAATGCTTTAGCAACCATTGCAGCTGCAGAGCATGTAGGTGTTTCCATTGAAACTGCATGCGAAGCATTATCGAATTTTGGTGGTGTAAAACGCCGTATGGAGCTCCTCGATACCATTCGAGGTATTGAAGTTTTCGATGATTTTGCTCATCACCCAACAGCAATTGACACAACACTGGATGGTGCTCGTAAACGACTAGGCGAACGTAAACTATGGGCGATTATTGAGCCGCGCTCAAATACGATGCGAATGGGAAGCCACAAAGATGGTTTAGCATATTCTGCTCGATTGGCAGATGAAGTGATTTGGTATCAACCTGAGGGTTTAGATTGGGATCTACAACCTGTTGTTGAAGCTGCTCCGAATAAAGCTGTGGTAGCGCGTACTTTAGAAGAGATCATCCGAAATGTCGTGAATGAAGCAGGCGAGGGGGATGCCGTTGTGATCATGTCAAACGGTGGATTTGGTGGTTTGCATCAAAAACTCATTCAAGCACTCAAAGCAAAAGAATAAATAAAAAAGCCCGCTCTGCGGGCTTTTTTATATTTAAGCGATAACGTCATGATATTCATTATGAAAACGCTTAAACATGACAACCACATAAGAGCAAGTTGGAACAATTTTTAATTTTTCTGTACGAGCAAATTCTACAAGTCGATCTAACAATAACTTTGCAGTTCCTTGTCCACGTAAACGATCATCGACCCAAGTATGATCAGCTATAATGATCTGTGGAGTTTGGTAACGATAGCTGATTTCTGCAATTCTTGATTGATCTGCGTCCGTGAGATAAAACTCACCGCCTTTCACACTATCGATATGTTCAAACTGCATATGACCGCTCACTGTATGATTTTATTTAAACAGAACATCATGGATTGCTTCATCTTTGTTGAAAACAGATTTAGCAAATGGACAAAGCGGTAGGATTTTAACATTCTTTTGACGAGCTAATTCCACCGCACGGTCAACAAGTTGACGTCCCACGTTTTGCCCTCTTAATGAATCATCAACCCAAGTATGATCAATAATAAATTTATCTTCACCTGCCCATGAATAAGTCATTTCAGCTAAATGATGGCCATCTTCACCAATAAAAAACTCACCTTTTGATCCATTTTCTTGATGTTTAATTTCTAACATTATCATTATCCTATCATTCGTTATTAAATATAGATTAGAACGACATATTTACATAACACTATGAAAAAATGGGACAAACTTGTCTATCAATTACAAATTCAAAACTTTAATTTATTTTAAAAAAAGAAATATTATAAAAAACAAAAATATATATTGTCAGTCATAATCATTAAATGTTATTTTTTTAATATATAAATGTATTATTATTGTTAAAACATTAATGAGTAAATGAAATGGATATCTATCTAATATCAATTGTAGTATTGATCATCATTGCAATAATCTTATTAATTTCAATTTTTAAAGACAAATTTAATAACCCATTTAAATAATTTGCACACAACTTATAAGTGTGTCATCCTTTGTGCACTCGAAATCAAATGAAACGATTTCAACGTAATTTATTATCAAATTTGAACAAGGGGAGTAGCCTCCTCAAACAGTACTTAAATACTGTGTCAGAATATCGTCATTACACTTTGAAAGAAGTCGGTATCTGAGCATCATTTCGATTATCTAAAATGCATAATCAAAATGGTGTAGGCAAGACCTTGATCATGTTGTTTCAGAATTATTATCTGGCAACTGGTCGAGGTTTTTTTATGCCAAAATCAATTGCCAGTATTGGAGATCACTATGGAAACCATAGGCAATATTTGGCTTTATGTCATTTTTTTTGGCATCGTCACGATTATGCTCTTAATTGACTTTCTAGGTTTTAAACAAAAAGAAGGTCAAGAAGTTAAAGTTAAAACTGCTGCTTATTGGAGTATTGCATGGGTCACTGTCGCAACACTTTTTGGTGGTGGACTATGGCTATATCTAGAAAATACCGCTGGTATAAACGTAGCCAATACGAAAGTTATGGAATATTTTGCCGGCTATTTACTGGAAAAGTCACTCGCAATTGATAACGTCTTTGTGTGGCTAATGATTTTTGCTGCATTCGCTATACCTCCTGCACTTCAACGTCAATTACTCCTTTATGGTGTATTGGGCGCTATTATTCTCAGAACAATTTTTATTTTTATCGGTGCGTGGTTCGTTCAGGAATTTTCGTGGATCCTCTATATCTTCGGTGCTTTCCTTGTATACACTGGATTTAAATTCCTTAAAGGACAAGAGGATGATCCAAATATTGAAGATATGGCCATTCTGAAATGGCTACGTAAACACATGCGAATTACTCCACAGTTGGAAGGAAATAAGTTTTTCGTAAGGCAAAATGGCGTTCTATGGGCAACCCCATTATTTTTAGTGCTAATTTTAGTCGAGGCATCTGATGTTATTTTTGCAGTCGATTCTATTCCAGCGATTTTTGCGGTCACCACTGATCCTTTTATCGTCCTTACAGCTAACTTGATGGCTATCCTCGGTCTACGGGCTATGTTTTTCTTACTGTCTGGAGCCGCTTCAAAAATGCATTATTTGCCTTATGGACTTGGGGCTATTTTAATTTTTATCGGTTTCAAAATGCTTATGCTTGACGTATTCCATATGCCAATTTGGATCTCATTAAGTTTTATCGTGATTGCCCTTTCAATTACAGCATGGCTTTCAATTCGTTATAGTAAAAAACATCATCAAACGACCTTATAAGGTCAAACTTTGTTGGATTCAATAAAGCCTTCATCTGAAGGCTTTATTTATATCATTAGATGAGCCATCTAATTCACAATGCTTAACTTAGGCCATCGTTCCAAAAAACATTTTGACTTAACCCTATGTTCAAAGACTCCACGTGAAACCAAACGATTATTCCACCTTAATTTTAAAGTAAATAAATCTTCAAGCCCCAAAGGGGCGAGAATTTCAATATGATTATTCTCCATTAATTTGATGGCGATTGCGGTTGCCGTTTCTGGCCAAAAACTCATAGCATGATGTACTGAAGTATATGGATCAATTTGTGCACCTTCATCAGTTCTATACCAATGATGTACCAGAGCTTGATTTGTAATGTCCCAATGAATATTAGGGTATCTATGTTGAAGTGCACCCTTTAAATAATTTCGTCTCTCATCCATTTTTTCTGAAGGATCAAAATAAATGACATCAATTTCAGTTTCAAAAATAGAATAATGTTGATTATGCAAATAAGACCAGATCCAATTTCGAATCAAGCCCGCACTAAAATAGGCCGCACTATCAATCTGACGTAAACACTGTAAAAGTTCACAAATATCTGCATTAGATCGTATTAAATGGCTTAACTTCTCATATAAGTCCATGGGTAAATTCACTTTATATATTTTGATTAGAATTTAATATTTCCACTCAGCTCTCCAATTTTAAATGTTAAGAGGCGGTTGGCAAAGATCTTGCATCATCACCCAAGAAAAAGCTCAATAAATTTAGCGCAGCTCTTCGGAGCTCTTTTTTTAGGAAATGACGATGAATATGATTCCCGCATTAAATCCACTCAGTGCACCTTGCCAATGTAGTTTCGACTTACAAGATTGGGAAATTCTCGCGCAATATTGGTATCCAGTGGCTCGTATTCAAGATGTTTCAACCACACCACATCAGGTCACTTTACTTGATGTAAAAATGGCGATTTACCAAACTGACAAGGGAGAAATTCGATTAGTGCGTGATATCTGCCCTCATCGAGGTGTACCTCTAAGTAAAGGATGGGTAGAGGGTGAAGAAATTATTTGCCGATATCACGGGTTAAGATTCGACCTTGCAGGGAAGTGTACAAAAATTCCTGCTCAACCTGATTTAACTAAGATATCTGACCGTTTTAGTTTAACCCAATTTCCAGTAATTTTGAGATATGGACTGGTCTGGACTAGCTTGCATGGACGTGATTCTCAACACAATAATATTCCCCAACTTGACACTTGGGATCATCCTGATCATCAGTCTATTTTACCTCCATATGTTGATATTGCAGGCTCAGCAGGTCGTCAACTCGAAGGATTCATTGATGTAGCTCACTTTGCATGGGTGCATCACGAAGCTTTTGCAGATCGAAACAACCCAGTTGTACCGAAATACCATACTGAGAGAACAGACTATGGTTTAAAAACAATTTATATTAGTGGTGTCAGTAATTACCCGCATGCTTTGAAACACTTAGAACCAGAAGGTTTTGAATGGAAAAGGACTTTTGATATTTACCCACCATTTTCAGCGATATTAACTGTAGATTTTCCAGACAATGGGATTTTAAAAATCTTGAATGCGTGTTGTCCTGTATCGGTCAATCAAACCAGATTATTTGTTCCTTTGACGCGTAATTTTGATCAGACTGGAGATTTACAAGCAGTCTATGATTTTAATGCCCAAATTTTTGCCGAAGACCAAGATATCGTAGAATCGCAAAAACCTGAAGAATTACCACTTGATTTAATGATGGAAGCGCATTTTGAGGCTGATCGATCTTCGACTACTTATCGTCGTATTCTCGCAGAGTGGGGGCTCAGCAAACGATATACAGTTTAATTAAGATAGATCAGTTACAATCAATCGAAAAAATTAAAAGTGTAGGTTTTAAATGTCTTCTGTAGTTGCATCGACGGCGATTCGCGGTCGCTTCCTAGATATTCAGAATACGGTTGCCCAAGCGCGTGAAATTCACGACCAAGTGCGTTACGTAGAAGATGGTTTATTGATTACTCAAGCGGGTAAAATTCAATGGTTTGGTCGTTGGGAAGATGGGCAACAACAGCTCCGTCAGCTTGAATCCTCTATCCAAGTTGAGCATTACCCAGATCAACTGATTGTTCCTGGTTTTATCGATACGCATATTCACTTTCCTCAAACTGAAATGGTAGGTGCGTATGGCGAACAATTACTCGAATGGCTGAACACTTATACCTTTCCTACAGAAGTCCAATTTCAAGACAAAGCTTATGCAGACCAAATTGCACACTTTTTTGTCAATGAGCTGGTGAAAAATGGCACAACGACTGCATTGGTTTTTTGTACAGTTCATAAAGAATCTGTTGATGCACTATTTGAAGCGGCAGAACAATACCAGATGCGTTTGATTGCAGGCAAAGTATTGATGGATCGTCATGCACCTGAAGCACTGACAGACACCGCTGAAAATGCTTATACAGATAGCAAAGAATTGATTGAGAAATGGCATGGTAAAGGTCGAAACCTTTATGCCATTACGCCTCGCTTTGCGCCTACCTCTACACCAGAACAATTAAAAAGAGCAGGGCAGTTAAAAACTGAATATCCTGATGTATATATTCATACTCATTTGAGTGAAAACACCAATGAAATCGCTTGGGTGAAAGAGCTTTTTCCTGAGCAAAATGGCTATTTAGATGTGTATCACCACTATGGATTAACAGGCAATAAATCTGTTTTCGCTCACTGTGTTCATTTAGAAGAGCATGAATGGGATTGTATGCATCAAACAAACTCTGCAATCGCCTTCTGCCCGACTTCAAACCTCTTTCTAGGAAGTGGATTGTTTCCATTGAAAAAAACCTGGGATAAACAAGTTAAAGTCGGTCTTGGCACAGACATCGGTGCGGGGACTTCATTTAATCAGCTTCAGACGTTGAATGAAGCCTATAAAGTTCAACAACTCCAAGGCGACAAATTATCTGCATTTGAATCGCTTTATCATGCGACCCTAGGTGGAGCAAAAGCATTAGCGCTCGAGGATAAACTTGGTAACTTTAATATTGGAAAAGAAGCGGATTTTGTTGTATTAAATTTGAATGCCACTGCATTACAAACATTAAGACAACAACGCGCTAAAAATATTGAAGATGCACTTTTCGCATTGTTTACCATGGGTGATGATCGAAATATTGAGGCGACTTATATTTATGGACAAAAAGCATATCAACAATCAGCATCCTAATGCTCAGACTCAACCACAACACCCAATTAAAAAATATGTGTTAATTGGTGCTGTATTCTTAGTTTGTGCTGTCGTACTAAAACGCGATGCGCATTAATAAACCATTAGTTTACATTTCGTTTTTTTAAAAAGGGTGCAACATTCTGGGATATGTTTTAAAATCGAAGCATATTTCAGGTGTTGCAGGTCAACACCTTTTTTAATTTTAGAATTGTTGTTTTAGGTATCTACCCATGACCATTGACATGAAAGTGTTGATTTCCGCTGAAGAAATTCAAGCGAAAGTTAATGAACTTGGTAATCAAATTAATGCTCACTATGCAAATAGTGATCGAGAATTGGTTCTTGTAGGCTTACTTCGCGGTTCAGTGATTTTCATGGCAGACCTATGCCGCACCATTGAAAAACCACACGAACTCGACTTTATGACAGTTTCAAGTTACGGCAGTGGAACGACTTCTAGTCGTGATGTTAAAATTCTAAAAGACCTTGATGGTGAAATTCGTGGTAAAGATGTTCTTGTCGTAGAGGACATCATCGATTCAGGCAATACGCTGAGTAAAGTGGTAGAAATCCTTGAAACTCGTGAGCCAAACTCTATCAAACTTTGCACGCTGATCAGTAAGCCTTCTCGAAGAGAAATCGACTTGGAAGTAGAGTTTCTAGGATTTGAAGTTGAAGATAAATTTATCGTAGGTTATGGACTAGATTACGATCAAAAATACCGTCATATTCCATTCATTGGTGAAATCGGTCTGTAATGTTTTTCAAGAAAGTGGCATATGCCACTTTCTTTATAAACAACAAAATAACAACAACATGTAGCGTGATTCTTCTTTTCAAACATCAATACATAATCAACTATATTTGAGCGACACAATAAAAATTCATGATAAAAAGGAGAACAAGTATGTTTTCACTTATTGGAGCTATTCTTATCGGTTTTTTAGCAGGTTTAATTGCTCGCGCAATTCATCCTGGTGACGATAAAGCAGGTTTCATTGTCACAACGTTATTAGGTATTGCTGGTTCATTACTTGCTACATATGGTGGACGCCTTCTTAATATTTATCCCGAAGGTTCATCGGCAGGTTTTATTGCTTCAGTCATAGGCGCAATTATCGTTCTGTTTATTTATAACCTCGTTACCAAAAAATCTTAATCAAAAAAGCACCTTGTTAAGGTGCTTTTTTTCATTTCTATGAACTAGATTTTATAAGTTCAGCTCTTTCCAAATTTTTTCAATTTCTGAAGCTGGATAAGCGCCTGTTACCTTAAATCCATTTTCAAAAATAATTGCTGGCGTTCCTTGAACACCTAGACGACGTCCAAGTTCCAAATTTCGTTCAATAGGGTTTGAACAATCAGCTTGGGCTGTTGGTTGTTGATTCTTTTGTAAAAGAGCATTCCATGCAAACTCACGGTTTGCGGAGCACCAAACTTGTTTAGAGGGCTGGATCGATTGAGATTTAATTGGATACATAAACGTATAAATTGTCACATCTTTTAACTGGCTTAAATTATTTTCAAGCGTCTTACAATATGGACAATTTGGGTCAGAAAAGATCGCGAGCTGACGCTTACCATTCCCCCTTACAGTCTTAATGGCATATTGAAGTGGAAGTTGTTTAAAGTCGACTGAATTATGTTTCAGCACCAAATCACGTGTTAGATTTTTTTGATCTTCGATACGAATCATTGATCCAAAGAATAAATGCTTAGCTTCTTCATCAATATAAATAATCTGATTGTCTAAAGATCCGCTATAGAGACCTTTCATCTCAGTTTTCTGTAAATTTTGAATATTCAATTTTGGGTGCTGCGTTTTAATTTTTTGCTGAAGCAATTCAATATTCGCAAAACTAGAACTTGTAGACAGTGCAAGTAAAGCACTGATTAAAATTTTTTTATACATAAGTTGAGCATATGTTTGATGGATATTATTGCTTATTCTAATCTTCTACTTTCTACAAAGATCAGTTTTTATGTAATTTTAAACCTCATAAATTGTTTCACGTGAAACCAAATATGACTGTTGAATTTTAACTGATTGAAGATAATTGACTCATGCTTAACAGTCGACATAGACTAATGAATCTTCGTATCAGCACTGCTGTTCTATAAGACAAATAATGAATGAAAACCAATCGTGGCGAGATTTTATTCTCGTAAGTATCGCACTCTGTATCGGCACCATTGGAACAGCGCTTGCTAGCCCACTTTATCCAATTTACCAAGAATTATGGGGGTTAAACCCGAGCGATATCACCTTTATTTTCGTTTCCTACATGCTAGGGTGCCTGACCACCTTACTGTTTTTGGGCAGAACCAGTAATACCATTGGTTATGTAAAAACTATGCAACTTGGGCTCATTTTTATCACCATTGGCTTGTTAATGTCTATCTTTGCGAGCGATGTCATGTCTCTCTCATGGGGAAGATTTATCATTGGTATCGCATCTGGATTGATGACAACATCTGCTCTTATTGGGCTTATTCAAACTGTTCCAATTTCCCATAAACAAATTGCACCACAATTAAGCTCAATCATTACTGCTGTTGGATTTGGTTTAGGTCCTTTATTTGGGGGATTTTTTGCTGAATTTTTTGCATATCCTTTGGTAATACCTTATGTACCCATTGTGATAGGTTCAATATTTTGCTTCTTTAGTCTAATTACACTCAAACCTATACCTTTTGATGTGCAAAAATTTAATTTTGCTCCCAAATTATTAACACCACAATCACATGATCGCACTCAATTTTTTATACTGAGCTTGACTGCATTTGCTGTTTTTGCAGGATTTAGTTTATACGCCTCACTATCTCCTTCATTTGTTAAAGACATTTTGCCTTGGCACGGTCCACTGATTAGTGGTTCTGCCATTACTGTCATTTTACTGATTTCAGCTGCGACACAATTTTTTTCAAGATCAATCAAACCGCAATCCAGCCTATTACTCGGTATCATGACTTGCTTCATGAGCGTGATCGCTTTATTCCTCTGTATGGAGTTTAAAATCAGCTGGTTATTCTTCCTAAGCGATGGTCTGTTTGGGATTGGACATGGCTTAGCTTTACTTGGGGCTTTCGGGCTTATTCATCACATGACCACACCTCACAATCGAGCCGCCGTCATGTCTACTTATCTCTTTATCGGCTATCTCGGAACAATTCTACCCATCCTAGCAGTAGGATATTTAGCTGACCATTTTGGGCTTACAAATGCAGTGATTTGGTTCTGTATTGCAATTTCAATTTTATTGATTGTTTTATTCATAAAGCAGATGAGGGTTAAGTCAAGCAAGTTACCTTTAGCCAATTAACCAAAAAGCCCATTACTGGGCTTTTTAAACCACAGATAAAAACTCGTTTACTTCCCGATACAGAAAGAGCCAAAGATTTTTCCGAGTAAATCATCCGCACTAAAATCACCAGTAATTTCACCTAATGCATTCTGTGCGAGACGTAACGATTCTGCGACAAGCTCTCCTGCATGGTAAACAACAAGTTGTTCACGAGCTTCCGCAAGATAAGATTGAGTGCGCTTCATTGCGTCTAGGTGGCGTGTTCTTGCGATAAAGGTATCTTCTTCAGGCTGAAAGCCTGCATGTGCTGTAATCGCATCTACAAGCGATTGAACACCCATTTCTTGCTTGGCTGAGACCGTAATGTGTCTAAAGCCTTGGAGATCAGCAACTTTAGCTTCACTATCTACTAAATCACATTTGTTAGCGATTAAAATTAAGCGTTTAGGATCGATATAATTAGCAAAGTAAGTATCTGCCAAATACATCGGATCTTCACCTTGACTCAAATCGTAAACCAAGAGTAGGAGATCAGCATTTTCTATTTCTTTAATCGCTCGACGAATACCTTCCTTCTCAACAATATCTCCCGTTTCACGCAGACCTGCTGTATCCGTCAGGGTAATTGGCAAACCATTTAGGCTTATTTTCTCATGTAGTACATCACGTGTAGTACCTGCTATGTCCGTTACAATCGCGCGTTCAACACCAGCCAATGCATTCAATAAGCTCGATTTACCTGCATTGGGTTTCCCTGCAATCACCACTTGTAAACCTTCACGCAGAAGTTGACCTTGGCGTGCTGATTGTTGTACTGCACCCACTGATGCTTGCACATCTTCCAATAACGCTAAAATTTTTCCATCTGCAAGAAAATCAATTTCCTCTTCCGGAAAATCAATCGCCGCCTCAACATGCAATCGCAAATGAATCAGTTTTTCTAATACTGTATTTACTTTGGCCGAAAATGCGCCTTGCAATGAACGTACTGCAGAACGAGCAGCTGCTTGTGAAGTAGCATCAATTAAATCAGCAATTGCTTCAGCTTGGACTAAATCCATTTTTCCATTTTCAAAAGCGCGCATTGAAAACTCACCCGCTTTTGCTGCAATTGCACCTAGCTCTAACAGTCGGCCCAATAATGTATTTTGAATCACTGGTCCACCATGACCTTGTAACTCAACTACATCTTCACCCGTAAATGAATTCGGATTTGGAAAACAAATGACCAACCCTTCATCCATGACTTGCCCATTCGCATCAAGAAATTGACGAAATGCAGCATAACGAGCAGGACCGAGTGCCTTACCAGTTAAAGCCTCTGCTATGGCATATGCCTTAGGACCAGACAGTCGAATTACACCTACACCTCCACGACCTGGCGGTGTTGCAATCGCAGCAATAGTGGTTTGATGTTGTAGGTTCGTCATTGAATTGATCTCAAAGCTAGGCAAAAAAAATCCGCCTAAGGATATCACCTTAAGCGGATCGATTCAGCTACTAACAAAACTTAGTTCGTAGATGCTGTATCTTCTTTTGCTAAGCGAGCTTTCTCAACACTCTTATTGATCAGACCTTGCTGAAGAATCGTGATCAAGTTGTTGACAATCCAGTAAAGCACAAGACCAGCAGGGAAGAACAATAAGAACACCGTGAAAATAATCGGCATAAACTTAAAGACTTTTGCTTGCATTGGATCTGTCGGCTGTGGGTTCAACATTTGTTGAACATACATCGTCACCCCCATCAACAATGGTAGGATAAACCATGGGTCCATTGCAGATAAATCTTGAATCCAACCTAACCAAGGAGCGTGGCGTAACTCAACAGACTCCATGAGCACCCAATACAAAGCCAAGAAAATTGGCATTTGAAGAAGTAAAGGTAAACAGCCAGATAATGGATTGACTTGTTCACGCTTATAAAGTGCCATCATTTCTTGTGAGAAACGCATACGGTCTTCGCCAAACTCTTCTTTCATGCGTTGCATTTCTGGTGCAATCACACGCATTTTCGCCATAGAGCGATAGCTCTTAGATGAAAGAGGCCAAAGAATAAGTTTCACAAGAATTGTCAACAGAATAATTGACCAACCCCAGTTTCCAACAATGCCGTGGAAGAATTGCAAACCTAAGAATAGCAATTTCGCAATTGGCCATAACCAACCATAATCAACCGTTTGATTTAAACCAGTTGCCAAGTCTTTTAATTCAGATTGAATTTTTGGACCTGAGTAGAATGTTGCATCAACAGTCATTGTTTTGCCAGCTGGTACATTAATGGTAGGCGAAGTAAAGCCAATGATATTCATACCATCAGCAGATTTACGTGACTCCATTTTTGCAGAATACGGCTGGTTACCGAAGTTACCAGGCACCCAAGCACTTACAAAGTAATGCTGAACCATTGCAACCCAACCACCTTGAGCCTCAACACTTAACTTTTCTTCATTAAAATTATCAAATTTTAATTTGTTATAGTGCTCATCAGGTGTACCCCAAGCACCACCTAAATAAGTGCCCAGCGTAAAGATTCCTTGATCAGTTTTACCTGGATCTTCAGAATTGTCACGTTTGATCTGACCAAACATTTGACCTTGCCAGTTTTGCTGACTACGGTTAATCACTTGATAACTTACGTTAACTGGATATGCACCTTCTTGGAAAGTGAACGTTTTGATGATTTCAACACCATCAGCCGTTTTTAATACCATTGGTACTTTTAACACTTTCTCAGCTTCACCATCTTTATTGGTGGTTGCTTGAGCATCAGCTAAAGTATAAGTCGACTTTTCAAACTCAAATGTTGGACGTCCACTACGGCTACTGTCAGGTCCATTTAAACCAATTAAACCTGATTGAGCGACATAAGTACGTTTCTCATCATTTTCAAGCATAACGAACGGTTGTTCACTATTTTTACTTTTATCATGATTGAGTAGTTCAACACGGACAATGTCACCACCTTTAGGGTTAATCCAAAGATGATATAAATCAGTTTGAACAGCAACTAATTGTTGATTTGCTGTTGCAGGTGTAGTTGTGTCTTGTTGTTCAGCTGCAATATTTGCTTGCGGTATATCAGTTAAACCCGCTGTCGTTTGGCTCGTTGGCAGATCAGCAGAAACATCTTGGGCAACGACGGCAGCAGGTGCTGTCGCAGCAGTTGTTTCAGTTTGACCATAGTCTTTTTGCCAAGCAAGAATAAGCAAATATGCGGTGACAAACATGGCCCCGAGAATTGCAAACCTGGCCCATTGTTGCATATCGATTACCCCAATTGGTTAGAGTGATTTTTGGTTCAATAAACGCTCACGCAAGGGTACAGTAACGTGAGTCATTTGAGAATCTATTTGCTGAAATGAAATAAAACGAATTGCTTTTTTGGGAACAGGATCATATCCACTTCCACCCCACGGATGGCAACGACAAATCCGTCGCGTTGCATACCAGACACCTTTAATCGGGCCATGTATATGAATAGCTTCTAACGAGTATTGAGAACAAGTTGGGAAATAACGGCAACGAGGTCCAAGGAGCGGACTAATCGCAATTTGATAGAAACGAATCAACCAATGCAATATACGGACCATTGGCCACCTCTAACTTTGAGGAGAGGGAACTGATATTTTATGATGTTTTTTTACAAGACGCTGTAGCTTCTGCCATGCAAATTGTAATTGCTTATGCAATTCAGCATTCGGAATCGACTCAATACCTACCTTAGGCATGACCACAATATCCAATAAATCTATATCTTGCTGATTTAAGCGAAAACTTTCGCGAGCAATACGTTTTATTCGATTTCTTTCATGTGCACGGCGCACTTTCTTTTTAGCAACAACAATACCTAAACGGCTTTTAGGCTGTTTAGTCGGTGTAGCTAAAAATAAGAAATGGGGTTGATGCACTTTAAAAAGCGCACCATCAAATACACCTTTGTAATCTGCAGCACAGCGGATTCTCACCTCTGGACTGAAACTATAAAGTGTCATAACACCCAAATCGTCGATAAACTAAACTGGTATTAAACAGTTAAGCTGTGACGACCTTTTGCACGACGACGAGCTAATACTTGACGGCCAGCTTTAGTCGCCATACGAGCACGGAAACCATGAACGCGTTTACGCTTTAATTCAGATGGTTGGAAAGTACGTTTCATATCGAAACTCCAAAGTTGGTGTTCTATAAAGGTTCGCGATTGTATTGTGCATTGTTTGTTCTGTCAATATTAAACAGTATTGTGTAACACTTTTGATGAAAGTTGCTTGAGTCTGAGAAAGATACAAATTTGTTAAATAATCTATTTATACACAAAATAAATATATGTTTTTATTATAGTATTTAAGTTAACCACAGAAATATCCATAAACTTATACACAAGATGAAATTTAATTATGACTGATTTTTAAATTTGAATTTAAATTTAAACACAAGGAATGATTATCCACAGAAAACCGAATCTTATTAAATAAATTCAAATTTATAAATTTAAATTTATTACTATTAGGGTTTTAATTTTCTATGGATAAGGCATTATTTTTTTTTAAATATATATACTTAGGTTGTTGATAACTATGTTTTCATATTTTTTATAGATTGTGGATAAGTTATTACTTTTATTTATCCACAGTTTGTGGAAAACCTTATCCACACCCTATTTTAAATTTAAATTTAGACTTTTAAATTTGATTATTTGTGTTTAAAGTTCAAAATTACTCATGACATATGTGGATAACTTGGGTATGATTGCCTCCCCAATCTCATGGGGTTGTTTTTAAATTTAAATGGAATGAGGGGTTTCACATGCTGTGGACAGACTGCTTAAATCGCTTGCGACAAGAGCTCTCAGATAATGTCTTTGCAATGTGGATACGTCCATTGGTTGCCGAAGAGGTAGATGGTGTTTTAAAGCTTTATGCACCTAATCCTTACTGGACACGCTATATTCAAGAACATCATTTAGAATTAATTAGCATTCTTGCAGAACAAATGTCTGAAGGACGTGTTTGTAAAGTTGAAATTTTAGTCGACTCACGACCAGGCGCGATTTTATCTGCTTCAGAGCAACCTGCGACAACAACTGCAGCGCTTGAGTCTTCAGCAGCAGCACCTGTAGTCAGAGCAAAAAAAGAAAGCAATGAGCAGCAAAATACAAAAACATCAAAAAAACGATTATTAAATCCGCTGTTTAATTTTGCATTGTTCGTCGAAGGGCGTTCAAATCAGATGGCGGCAGAAACCTGCCGTAAAGTGTTAACTCAGTTAGGCGAACCTCAACATAACCCGTTATTTTTATACGGTCCGACTGGTTTAGGTAAGACCCACTTGATGCAAGCAGTGGGTAATGCTTTATTACAAGCTAAACCAAATGCTCGTGTGATGTACATGACTGCTGAAAGTTTTGTTCAGGACTTTGTGAGTTCACTTCAACAAGGTAAAGTCGAAGAATTTAAAAAAAATTGCCGTTCACTGGACTTACTTTTAGTGGATGATATCCATTTACTTGCAGGTAAAGAAGCCAGCTTAGTTGAGTTTTTTTACACGTTTAATGCCTTATTAGATGAATCTAAACAAATTATTTTGACCTCAGATCGCTATCCTAAAGAGTTGACCGAGTTAGATCCTCGTTTGGTATCTCGCTTTTCATGGGGATTATCGGTAGGGGTAGAACCGCCTGATATTGAAACTCGAATTGAGATTTTACTTAAAAAAGCTGAAAGTAATGGTATCGATTTGCCTCGTAACTGTGCGCTCTTTATTGCACAGCAAGTTGTGGCAAACGTACGTGAACTTGAGGGTGCATTAAATAAAGTCGTCGCGATTTCTCGTTTTAAAGGGACACCAATCGACTTAGATGTGGTGCGAGAATCACTGAAAGATGTTCTTGCGATTCGTGCTCGTACTATTAGCACCGAAAATATTCAGCGTGTAGTCAGTGAATATTTTCGTATCCCATTGAAAGAGTTGGTTGGACCTAAACGAACTCGTATATATGCTCGACCACGTCAATTAGCAATGGGGCTTGCGAGAGAATTAACGGGCGACAGTTTTCCTGAAATTGGCATGGCATTTGGTGGTCGTGATCACAGTACAGTCATGCATGCCTGTGAAAAAGTGCAGAGTTTGTGTGCTGAAGATCCCATCTTTAATGAAGATTACAAAAATTTAATGCGCTTATTACAAAGCTAAATCTGTTTAAATTCTATTCTTGCAATGCGGCATATTCTGCCGCATAGTACATGATTAAAAGTGTTTTAGTCTGTCGTCGATATACTGTTTTTAGAGGAAATCCATCGTGCGTTTGAAGATCGCGAAAGAAAGCTTACTCAATGTTTTGTCTCATGTTGTAGGTGCTGTAGAACGTCGCCATACGTTAAATATTCTTTCAAACGTCAAAGTTCAGGTTACTCAAGATGCACTGACGATTACAGGTTCCGATCTTGAAGTTGAACTTGTTGCGAGTACAACGCTTTTAGAGGGAGCATGTTTACAAGCAGGTCAAACCACAGTACCCGCACGTAAATTGATGGATATCTGTAAATCTTTACCGACAGCAGCACTGATTGATTTACAAATCACAGAAGACCAGCGTTGTATTTTGAAATCTGGTAATAGCCGCTTTGTATTAGGAACATTATCTGCTGAGGATTACCCTTTATTAACGACTGAAAATAGTCAAGGGACTCAAGTTCAGGTCACTGAACGTGAACTAAAACGTTTATTTGAAAAAACCTCTTTTGCGATGGCTGTTCAGGATGTCCGTTTTTATCTTACAGGTACTTTACTTGAAATTGATGAAAATCAGCTTCGTGCAGTGACGACAGATGGACATCGTCTTGCTCTTTGTGAAACATTGGCCAGTTCAAATGCTTCGCAGTTAGTGCAAGCAATTGTGCCTCGTAAAGCGGTCGGTGAATTACAGCGTCTATTGAGTATCGAAGATAATCAACTCTCGCTGTTAATTGGTCGTGAGCTCCTGAATGTTACTTTGACAATTCCAAGCCGTGATAAAGAGCAGGGGGATATTACTGTTCGTATTACTACAAAATTAATTGATGGTAAATTCCCTGATTATCGACGTGTTATTCCTCGTGGCGGTGATAAAACAGTTACGATTGCACATGATATTTTCAAACAATCATTACAGCGAGTTGCTATTCTGAGTAACGAAAAATTACGTGGTGTATTTTTAAACTTCAATCCAGATTCACTGCAACTTCGTGCCAATAACCCTGAGCAAGATGAGGCAGTTGAAGATCTTGCGATTCAATACAATAATGCACCTATGGAAATGTCATTCAACGCACAATACATTTTGGATGTATTGAATGTGTTGGATGGTGATGATGTATTAATGACAATGACTGAGGCAAACCAATCTGTATTGGTTCAAGATCCAGCACATCAAGATCAAACCTATGTCGTCATGCCGATGCGTGTTTAATGTTGTTTTTGATTTAGTTTAATCTGGTCATGTTCATTACGCGTTTAAATATCCAGCGTGTGAGAAATTTAAAAGCGGTTGCACTCCAAGAGTTGCAACCGTTTAATGTTTTTTATGGACAAAATGGTTCAGGAAAAACGTCTATATTAGAAGCAATTCACTTATTGGCCACTGGTCGATCTTTTCGTACACATATTCCTAAACATTACATTCAAAATCAAATGCAGGATGCGATTGTATTTGCACAGTCTGCTACTGAAAAGATTGGTATGCAAAAGCTCATTACAGGTGAGCAAAATATTAAAGTGAATGGGGATAGTATTGCCACGCAAGGACAGCTAGCCAAAATTTTACCATTACAGCTTATTGACCCTCTGAGTACAGATATTATTGATCACGGAGCTAAACCAAGACGACAATTGCTTGATTGGTTAATGTTTCACGTGGAACCAGATTTTTACTATGCATGGCAATTTTATTCTAGAGCATTAAAACAACGAAATAGCTTATTAAAATCAAAACGTAATCTGACGCTGCAAGATTTAGAAGCATGGAACAAAATGCTTAGTGAGTACGGTGAAATATTACATTTACAACGTCAGGCTATTGTTGAACAGTGGCAGATATTTTTTCAGCAAGATCTTAAAACACTATTACCAGATATCGAGATCCATATGGAGTATGCAGCAGGCTTTCATGTGGAACATGGCTTGGCTGAAGACTTGATTTTGTATCATCAAAAAGACTGCGAAAGACGCTATACAGAATATGGTCCACACCGTGCAGATTTAAAGTTAAAAACCCCAACAGGAGATGCAGATGCCGTACTGTCACGGGGGCAAAAAAAATTATTAATCATGGCTTTAAAATTGTCACAGATCGCAATGTTGCATGCGTCTAATAAGGAAACTGTGGTATTATTAGATGATGTGACAGCAGAATTAGATATAACCGCACAACAACGTTTAATTGAGCGATTGAGCCAACTTGGTAGTCAAGTTTTCATTACCACTTTAGACCATGAATCTGTACAAAAGCATTTACATGATTTGTCTATTTCCTATCAATTATTCAATGTTGAAAACGGTTCTGTTCAAGTTGTTGTGCAATAATTTTTTGAAGTTTTCTCCATCTTTGGATAGACCTTTTTTTCACTAGGGAGTAACCATGAGTTCAGAAGATCAAGCTGCTTCTCAAACAGAACAAACCATTGAAAAGGCTTATGATTCCTCTAGCATCAAGGTATTACGTGGTTTAGACGCAGTACGTAAGCGTCCAGGCATGTATATTGGTGATACGGATGATGGTACTGGTTTACACCATATGGTGTTTGAAGTGGTGGACAACTCGATTGATGAAGCCCTTGCTGGTCACTGTGATGAAATTCTGGTTACCATTCACGAAGACGAATCTGTTTCTGTCGCAGATAACGGTCGTGGTATTCCCACAGATATTCACCCTGAAGAAGGTGTATCTGCTGCTGAAGTCATCTTAACGATTCTTCATGCGGGTGGTAAGTTTGATGACAACAGCTATAAGGTTTCTGGTGGCTTACACGGTGTAGGTGTTTCAGTTGTAAACGCTTTGTCTAGTAAACTGGAACTCACAATTCATCGTGCTGGTAAAATTCATGAACAAGAATACCGCCATGGTGACCCTCAATACCCTTTAAAGGTGGTGGGCGATACAGATCGTTCAGGTACTCGTGTACGTTTTTATCCAAGTGCTGAAACATTCAGTCAGACCATTTTCAATGTCGATATTTTAGCTCGTCGTTTACGTGAACTGTCATTTTTAAATGCGGGCGTCCGAATTGTTCTACGTGACGAACGTGTTGGTTTAGAACATGTATTTGATTATGAGGGTGGTTTATCAGAATTCGTTAAATACATTAACGAAGGAAAAACGCATCTTAACGATATTTTTCACTTTACCACGCAAGCTGATAATGGCATTGGTGTTGAAGTTGCATTGCAATGGAATGATACGTACCAAGAAAACGTACGTTGCTTTACCAATAACATTCCTCAAAAAGATGGTGGTACTCACTTAGCTGGTTTCCGAGCTGCTTTAACTCGTGGCCTTAATAACTACATGGAAAACGAAAACTTACTCAAAAAAGAGAAGGTTGCAGTTTCTGGTGATGATGCACGTGAAGGTTTAACAGCTATTGTTTCAGTGAAAGTTCCTGATCCAAAATTCTCTTCTCAAACCAAAGAAAAATTGGTATCGAGCGAGGTAAAACCTGCTGTTGAACAAGCAATGAATAAAGCTTTTTCAGAATATCTTCTTGAAAATCCAGCTGCGGCTAAATCGATTGCGGGTAAAATTATTGATGCAGCGCGTGCACGCGATGCAGCGCGTAAAGCACGTGAAATGACTCGCCGTAAGAGTGCGCTTGATATAGCAGGTCTTCCTGGTAAATTGGCGGATTGCCAAGAAAAAGACCCAGCTTTATCTGAACTATATCTTGTCGAGGGTGATTCAGCAGGTGGTTCAGCGAAACAAGGTCGTAATCGTAAAATGCAAGCGATTTTACCACTTAAAGGTAAAATCCTAAATGTGGAACGTGCTCGATTTGACAAGATGATTTCTTCTGCTGAAGTTGGAACACTGATTACAGCATTAGGTTGTGGTATCGGTCGTGAAGAATATAATCCAGACAAATTACGTTACCACAAAATTATTATTATGACCGATGCGGACGTGGATGGTTCACATATTCGTACGCTGTTATTAACGTTCTTCTTCCGTCAAATGCCGGAATTAGTGGAACGTGGTCATATTTATATTGCTCAGCCACCACTTTATAAATTAAAGAAAGGTAAGCAAGAACAGTATATTAAAGATAATGATGCGCTTGAAACATATTTAATTTCGAATGCAATTGATGAGTTGGCATTACATATCAGTGCTGACGCACCTGCGATTCGTGGTGAAGCGCTTGCAAAAGTCATTGCTGATTATCAGACATCACAAAAAAGCTTACAGCGATTAACGATTCGTTATCCTGCAACTTTGTTAGATGCTTTACTTGGTTTAGATGCATTTAAATTAGATCAAAATCAAGATGAAGCTTATGTGACGTCTTGGGCTGAGCAATTGCGTCAAGCAATTGAAACACAACAGCCAAGCTTAAGACCTGAATTCACGCTCGAAGCATTCGAAAAAGAACTCGCAGATGGTTCACGTGAAACACATTATTGGCCACGTTTAACAGTGTATGTACACAACCTTCCTCATCACTATTTATTAGATGCTGGTTTGTTGGGTTCAGGTGAATATAAACGTTTACTTCAAAACTCAAAGAGTTGGTTTACGTTACTTGAAGACGGGGCTTATTTGCAAAAAGGTGAGCGTAAAGTCAATGTTGCTAACTTCCATCAAGTATGGCAACAAGTATTGGCAGATTCACGCCGTGGCATGATGATCCAACGCTATAAAGGCTTGGGCGAGATGAATGCAGAGCAGCTTTGGGAAACCACGATGGATCCTGAAAATCGTAATATGCTTCAAGTGACGATTGATGATGCAATTGAAGCAGATCGCATGTTCTCTTGTCTCATGGGTGATGATGTTGAACCACGTCGTGCATTTATTGAAGAGAATGCATTGAATGCAGATATTGATGCTTAATGCTATAAGTTAAAAAAAGCACTCTTAGGAGTGCTTTTTTTGTATCAATCTAAAATCTTAAGTCATTTTTTGGGAATTAATTTCAATAAAATGATGTGCTTGAAGTCACATATTTTATTTATTATATGAAATATAAAGATAATTAAATAAGCATTTACGAAATTAATAAATAATTAAAAATATAAAATTCAATAACTTATAATTAGATAATAAAAAATAGAGCAATAGCTCTATTTTTTTAAATAGAGAGTGATTAAAATTTTTGTCATGGAAAAGAATCCATTTAAATGCTTAAAAGGAACTAAGAATGAAAAAAACAACTCTGGCTTTATTGGCGGCTTCAACCATGGGTATGGTTTCAACTGCTCAAGCAAAGGTTGATGTGTGTGTATTTGATTTACTCGGTAAGTCTGGTGAATCGTTTCAAATGGCTCAAGAATGGGCATTGGCAGCAAAGGGCTGGGGTGCAGATATCAATCTGATTCCACGTCAAGATGAGGCTGTAGCCGATAATGATTTTAAAGCAGGTAAGTGTGATGCTGTTTTCTTAACAGCGATGCGTGCTCGTCAATATAACAAGTTTGTGGGTTCGATTGACTCTTTAGGTGGCGCACCATCAAATGCAATTGCACAACGTGCGATTACTTTTGCTTTAGACAAACGTAATGCTGCAAAGATGGTCACAAATCTCGGTGGGAAAAAATATGAAGTGGCTGGTATTGCACCACTAGGGGCAGCATATATTTTCGTGCGTGATAAAAAAATTGATTCAATCGAAAAAGCTGCAGGTAAGAAATTCGCAGTATTAAGCTATGACCCCGCACAAAAAATTATGGTGCAACGTGTCGGTGCTCAAGCAGTCGGATCTGATGTTTCAAACTTTGTTGCGAAGTTCAATAATGGTCAGGTGGATATGGTGGGTGCACCAGCATATGCCTATAAGCCTCTTGAAATTTATAAAGGTTTAGGTAGTACAGGGGCAATGTTTGATTTCCCTGTGGTACACATTACAGCAAACTTTGTGATGAAGCCTGAAAAATTCCCTGAAGGGTTTGGTCAAAAATCACGTGATTGGTTTGTTAAAAACTTGCCGAAAAGCTACGCAATGATCAAGCGTTTAGAGGGTGAAATTCCTGCTAAGTACAAAATGCAATTCTCAGCTGAAGAAAAGCTGAAATATCAAAAACTACTTCGTGATGGTCGTATGGATCTCACTAAACAAGGTATTTATGACAAAGAGATGATGTCTGTTCTTAAGAAAGCACGTTGCTCTGTCGATAAATCCAACTTCGAATGTTCACTTGGTGGTGAATAATTCTGATTTCTAAAGAAAAAATCCTAGACCTGGTCTAGGATTTTTTTTATTCATTTTATGTCATTTTCGCCAATGCACATTTATAAGAAAAAAGTATGCTTTAATCACAATAAGTACTATTTAAATGATCTGTATCTAAAAACCATATACATACAGCATCTCAGGATCAGTATCTACACAATTGGATCGTGTAATCTCATTTTAGTTCAACACACTGACACTGAAGTTTAAGGTGTTCGATATGGGATATTCGAGACTATAAGAAAGAAGGAATAGGAAACAATAAAATGAATTTAACCAAAACATTATTGCTATCAGCAGGTTTAATGACTGCTGCAACGGCTTCACAAGCAAAGCAAGTCGTCTGCGTGTTTGATCTCGTCGGTAAAAACGGCGATGTCTATGCGTTAATGAAAGATTATCAACTTGCTGCTAAGCAGTGGGGAGCTGATATTGAGCTTAAAGTCGGACAAAATGAAGGCGTAATTGCTGAAGATTTCAAAGCAGGTAAATGTGACGGTGTAAGTATCACAGGGATGCGCGGTCGTCAGTTTAATAATTTCACTGGCTCTTTAGATGCCATTGGTGCGATTACTAATCTCAATTTAGCTGTTAAAGTCATGCAAGGTTTAGCAAGTCCAACCTTTGCAAAACATATGAAAAATGGCAACTATGAAGTTGCAGGTGTGATTCCTGTTGGTGATGCTTATTTAATGGTGCGTGATCGTAGTATTAATACGGTTGCTAAAGCTGCGGGTAAAAAGATCGCCGTACTTGATTATGATCAGGCACAAAAAATTATGGTACAGCAAATTGGTGCGCAAGCAGTGAGTTCTGATGTCACTAATTTTGGTAGTAAATTCAATAATGGCCAAGTTGATATTATTGGTGCACCAGCAGCGGTATTCCGTCCTTTAGAACTTCATAAAGGGCTAGGAACGAAAGGTGCAATTGTGAATTATCCAATTCTTCAAGTTACCGGTAATATCATCATTCGTCATGATAAATTCCCTGAAGGTTTCGGACAGAAATCGCGTGATTGGGTGAAAACACAATTACCACGTGCGAATCAAATTTTAGGCAAAATGAAAGCGGATATTCCGGCTAAATATTGGATGAATGTTCCAGCTGGAGATAAACCTGGTTATCAAAAATTGATGCGTGAATCTCGTATTGCACTTACTAAACAAGGTGTTTACAACAAACAAATGATGAAACTACTTTGGCAGTTCCGTTGTAAGAATGAACCGACAAACTTCGAATGTAGCTTGCAGGATGAGAACTACAAATAAGTTCATAGGACGTTACATTTAAATCCGATAAATTTACTCTGAATAAACTTTAAAGTTCGAGTTATGACCATATATTGAGTATGTTATACTTGATATATGGTCTTTTAATTTCAAAGCCTATTTAATTTTTTGAGGAATCCATCATGACTGCCCAAGCACTTGAGCTGACTGACAATGCTGCGAATAAAGTTCGTCAACTTCGTGAGAGCGAAGGAAATCAAGATTTGATGTTACGTGTATATGTGACAGGTGGTGGTTGCTCTGGTTTTTCTTACGGATTCAATTTTGCTGAATCTCAAAATGAAGACGATGCTGAATTTGTGAATGGTGATGTGAAGATGCTTGTTGACTCACTGAGTTATCAATATCTCGTTGGTTCAGTTGTTGATTATGTCGAAGGTTTGGAAGGATCTCGCTTTATCGTGCAAAATCCTAATGCGACAACGACATGTGGTTGTGGATCTTCATTCTCAATTTAATATGCAGCAAAAAAAGCCCGCTAAGCGGGCTTTTTTTATGATAATTTTTGCTGTTCTTTCAGAATTAAATCAGTCAGCTCATGATAATTTTGAACTGGAATCCAATGATTCGCCTCTAAATGAATTTCCGTATATGGACCTTCAACATAATTTTGATTGAACTGAACACCTTTAGCATCAATTGCAACGTCATCTTTGCCCCAAATAAATAAAGTGGGAACTTTGACTTTATTGAATAGCGTTTTATTAGAGCTAAAAGGTAAACCTCGATACCAGTTGAGTGATGGGCTGAGCCGTTTTTCTATGATCATTTCTTGTTTAAAGTTATTTAATTGTTCAACTGTCATCCCAGAATTTTTTAATAAAGCCTCGCCAATTTGAGGTGTTTTATTAAAGAGCAACTCAGGTATCCATGGAAGCTGAAATAGTCCCATATAATAGGATTTAAAAAGTTGTGTACTGCTGTAAAAAGCCCGCATAAATGCTGCTTTGTGAGGGACGGAGATCGCGGTCAAATGTTTAATTTTATTAGGATAACGTAGAGCAACTTCCCAAGCAACGACTGCGCCCCAGTCGTGTCCTACGATATATGAAGGCTCTCCAATTAAGTCAAGTAGAACATTTACATCATCTGCTAAATGTTGAATGGCATAATCTGCGCGTTTTTTCGGTTGAGCCCTTAAGCTATATCCACGTTGGTTTAACGCATAGGTGCGAAAACCATGTTGGTTTAGTATTTCGGCACTATGCTGCCAAATTTTTGATGTTTCAGGAAAACCATGTAATAGCACAATTGGACTGCCATCGATTGGACCGCTGTCTATTACATCAAAAATAAGATTACCTTTTTGAAACTCAGTGATTCGTTGTTGTTTTTCCATAATCAATACCCTCTTTCCTTTACATATCTTTATCAAATTTGGATGATAGAACTAGGGCTGAACGGGTCAGTTCTAGGTGAAAGAAGGTCGTTCATTGTCTGACAATATTATGGGTTGATTAAACGGTGTATTTGTATTGGGATTTGTTTTTGTAAGAACGTTAAGCAAAGTCTCAAAGCTAAGGTCCGATAGCTTAAGCTCGGAGTAACCAAGTGGACATCTTCAGGGATTAGAGACCATTCAGGTAAAATATGAATTAACGTTGAGTTGACTAATTGATGGGCCACTTGGATTTCTGCAACGGCGGCAATACCTAAATGTGCTTCTACAGCAGCAAGTGCATGTTCGGATGGTGTCACCATCAAATGGGTATAAATTTTAAATTTTTTTATCGTACCGTTTTTGAAAAGTGTGATTTTGGACAGCTCGCGGTTATGCGAGATAAAATGATGATCACACAGTTGCTCTGGGTGTTCAGGAATGCCACAATGCATTTGATAGGTCGGACTGGCACATAAAATTCTTCGAACTTGTCCAACCTTTTGAGCATGGAGTGTAGAGTCTGCTAAATCACCAAGTCTGATGGCTAAGTCATATCCTCCAGAAATTAAATCAACTTTGCTGTCATTCAAATCAATTTCAATATCAATGTGTGGGTATTCAATTAAAAATTGAGAGATTAAAGGCAATACCACCAATTTTCCAAAAGTTCCCGAAGCAGCTATTCGAATTCGACCTTTGGGTTGTATTTCTAATTGTGTGAGATCGTTCGTCAGCGATTCAATTTGATGAAATAGGGGGGAGATTTCTTTTAAGAAAATCTTACCAGCATCAGTTACTGAGCTTGAATTAGTATTTCGATTTAATAATCTAATATTTAAGGATTTTTCAAGTCTTGAAAGTCGATTGGATAACGTGGATTTAGCAATATCATAACGTCTTGCTGCCGCGGATAAACTTCCAGCATCTGCAATCAGTACGAACCAATATAGGTCATCGATTGAGTAGGGTAAGCTGTTCATAAAATCGAACACCACCTTTCATTTTTATTGTCTATTCACATCATTATAGAACCGCTAAGTTAAGTCAATCGATCAGATGTAGCAAATGATCTGATTTAGCAAATTGAGGACATAGCAATGACACTGAATTGTGATTTAGAAACCGGTACTTGTTCAGTAGCCGAATTGGAAAAAGGCCAAAATGCAGTGGTCAATGTAGCATCTGACCTCAGCCTGATTTATGTGGGTGACCCAATGTGCTCATGGTGTTGGGGAAGTTCAAATGTCATTAAACAAGCGCGTGAATATGCAATCCAGCATGGTGTTGGCTTTCAAGTGATTAGCGGTGGTTTAAGACCTGGTGGAGGTGATGCTTGGACCGATACTTTCAAGAATTTTTTACGCACCGAATGGAAAAATATTCAGAGACTGACTAAACAACCTTTCACTGAAAAATTGTTAGAAAGAGCACATTTTAACTATGATACCGAGCCTTCAGCACGTGCTGTTTACGTTGCTCGACAACTTTGGCAAGACCATGATCATCATGATGAAAAACTTTTGGCATTTTTTTCAGAAATCCAATATAAATTTTATGTGGATGGTGAAGATCCGAACGAGCTTGAATATTATCGAAGTATATGTGAAACATTTGAGCTAGATTTTGACGTATTCTCAACGTTGTTTGAATTACCTGAGACCCAAACAGCGACCTATGAAGAGTTCAAGCTTAACAGAAGTTGGGGCATAAAAGGGTTCCCAAGTTTTGTGATACGTCATGGAGACAATGTCAAAATCATAGGCTCTGGTCATGTGGCATTGGAAAAATTAACACAAGCTATTGATGACTTAATCAAAGATGCGCGTATATAAGGAAAAGTTGAATGGCAATTATTCTACAAATTGATTTCCCCTATGATGGACCGTGGGGTCATGAAATGTTTGAAAGTTTCAAAACACTCGCGGATTCAATAGCAAATGAGAAAGGCTTGATTTGGAAAATTTGGACTGAAAATGAAGCGTCCAAAGAAGCAGGTGGAATTTACTTATTTGAAAGCCAAGCAGATGCAGAGGATTATCTAAATATGCATCTTCAGCGTTTAAGGGAAAATGGCTTTACTGAATGTAGACATCGAATTTTTGCTGTAAACTTGCCACTTTCAAAATTGAATTTTGCACCTGTTTAAGTAAATCGATGTATCAACTCAGGATAGTGGATACATCGATTCTTCATTTAAACCGCAGTGATCGTTCCTAAAACTCGATCTCCTTGAGCTCCTGTCACTTCAGGTAAATTACCAGCAAGTTGGTTTACAAATCGCATAGCCAACCACGCAAAAGCGGTCGCCTCCACCCAAGTCGGTGCTAATCCCAAATCTGCTGTGGTTTGAACACTCCACTCATGTTTACGTAAACGCCAACGTAATTGTTCTAATAATTGTGAGTTGTATGCACCACCCCCACAGACATAAACTTCACCTGTGTCCATAGGGGAACGATAAATGGCTTTCTTAATGGCACGTGTCGTGAGTTTCATCAGCGTTGCTTGAACATTTTCAGGCGTATCTTCAAGTTCATCGTATTCAACATCGCTACGCCAATCCGCAATTTGTTCATCCAACCATTCCAAATTAAAGTCTTCACGACCAGTACTTTTTGGCGGCTCTTTCGAGAAAAAGTCATGTGATTGCAAACGATCAAGCAAAGCACGAATAGGCGTACCATAAGCAGCCCAATTGCCATTTTCATCATAAGGCTGCCCTGTGTAACGTTCACACCAAGCATCCATCAAAATATTGGCTGGTCCAGTATCAAAACCATATACGCCTTTAGGATCACCCGCAGGTAACATACTGACATTGGCAATTCCACCGAGATTTAAGATCACACGGTGTATCGTCGGATGCTGAAATAAGGCTTGATGGAATGCTGGCACTAGAGGTGCACCTTGACCACCAGCAGCCATATCACGGCGTCTAAAATCTGATACCACAGGAATTTGAGTGATTTCAGTAATAATGTTGGGATCACCAATTTGCAGGGTAAATCCATGTTCGGAACGATGACGAATCGTTTGACCATGAGATCCAATGGCTTTTATTTGAGTTCTATCGAGATTATTTTCTTGTATAAGTTGATTGATTCCATGACCGATCATCTGTGCTAAAGCGACATCAGCTTTACCCATGCGGTCAATTTCATTATCGTCTGGCAAAGTAAGTGCCATCAGTTCATCACGTAAATCTGGATCAAAGGCTAATGTCAGCGTTGCATGGATCTGTAATGGATCAAAAGAAGCGGCTACAAAATCGACGCCGTCCATACTCGTGCCAGTCATTACACCAATGTAGATTGTGGTCATGATTATTCTTAAGCCTGCATTGTGCTGAAAAAGTGTTAGTATATCGCACAAATTGAACAACAGATGTATTTGGGTTTTGTGATGTCAAATTTCCTGCCTGCTGAAGAACAACTTGCCCTCATTCAACGAGGCACACATGAAATTATTTCAGAAGAAGATCTTCTGAAGAAATTAAAATTGAATCGTCCTTTGAAAATTAAGGCGGGTTTTGATCCTACAGCACCAGACTTACACTTAGGTCATACGGTATTAATTAACAAGCTTAAAGTGTTCCAAGACTTAGGTCATGAAGTATTCTTCTTGATTGGTGATTACACTGCGATGATTGGTGACCCAACAGGTAAAAGTGCAACTCGTCCACCATTGTCACGTGAGCAAGTCTTAGAAAACGCGAAAACCTATCAGGAACAAGTGTTCAAAATTCTTGATCCAAATAAAACTAAGGTGGTGTTTAACTCAGAATGGTTTGCTCAAAAAACTGCTGCTGATCTGATTCAATTGGCTTCACAGCAAACGGTTGCACGTATGCTTGAACGTGATGACTTTACTAAACGCTATAACAACCAACAGCCGATTGCGATTCACGAGTTTTTATATCCATTGGTGCAAGGTTATGACTCTATCGCGCTCGAGGCAGATGTTGAGTTAGGTGGTACTGATCAGACCTTTAACTTACTGATGGGGCGCACTTTACAAGGTCGTTATAATCAAGAGCCACAAGTGTGTATCACTGTACCAATTCTTGAAGGTTTAGATGGCGTCAACAAAATGTCTAAATCTTTAGGTAACTACATTGGTGTATTTGATGCACCTGGTGCGATGTACCAAAAAGTACTTTCAATGCCAGACAGCTTAATTGAGCGATATTTCGAACTGCTGAGCTTCAAGTCAATGGAAGAGATCGAAGGCTTATTGAAAGAAATGGCCGAAGGTCGTAACCCTCAAGAAATTAAACGTATCTTAGCGCTCGAGTTAGTGGAGCGTTTCCATGGAAGCGAAGCTGCTGCGAATGCACATAAAGGTGCAGGGAATATCATCACAGAGGGTGAGCTTCCTGAAGGAACGCCAGAAGTGACGATTTCACGTGGTGAATTCGGTGGTGAAATGTTTATTGCTTCTATTGTTCGTGCAGCAGGTTTAACCAAAAATGCAGCGCAAGCAAAAGATGCTGTTTCACGTGGAGCCGTAAAAGTTGATTGGGAAGTGGTGGATGCATCATTCTCAATTAACGAAAACAAAACAGTGATTGTTCAAGCAGGTAAAAAGGCCATTGCTAAAGTAACTTTTACTGACTAAATCATTAAGTTTTGCATGATTAAAAAGCCATCCCAAGTGATGGCTTTTTTATGTCAAGAATGAAATGAAGATGAAAGATGGATTAATTTTTGGTTGTTCTGGTTGAAATCCATTAAAATGCGCCATCCAATACTTATTTGTTTGAATATCTATGATTCAGTTAGACCAACTTACCATTCGCCGCGGCGGTCGCATTTTATTTGAAAAAGCGTCTATGCAACTTCACCCTGGTTGGAAGATTGGTTTAACAGGTGTCAATGGTGCAGGAAAATCGACGTTGTTTTCAGCATTACTTGGGGGCATGGAATCAGATGGTGGCTCATTGACACGACCATCGGTTTGGACAGTGGCGCATATGGCGCAAGAGATTAAAGCGCTGGATATGAAAGCGATTGATTTCGTTCTATCAGGTGATGAAGAGTATTGGGATATCCAACACAAACTTGAGCATCCTGACGGATTGTCTGATCAAGATTTGGCAAATTTATATGGTCGTTTTGATGAAATTAGTGGCTATTCAGCGCCGTCTAAAGCATCACAACTGATGGCTGGTTTAGGCTTCTTTGAACATCAGTCAGAACTTAGCGTAAAAAGTTTCTCTGGTGGATGGCGTATGCGTTTAAATCTTGCGCGTACTTTGATGAGTCGTTCAGATTTACTCTTACTTGATGAACCGACGAATCATTTAGATTTAGATGCTATTTTATGGTTAGAAGACTGGTTAAAAGCATATGAAGGCACATTGGTACTGATTTCGCATGACCGTGATTTCTTGGATGCCATTACCGACCATATTTTGCATATCGAAAACCAAGAACTAACGCTTTATACCGGCAACTATTCAACATTTGAACGTACCCGAAGTGAACGTTTAGCTCAGCAACAACAAGCCTATGAGAAACAGCTCGAGCTACGTGCACATCTGCAAAAATATATTGATCGTTTTAAAGCTAAGGCAACCAAAGCAAAACAGGCACAAAGCCGTATTAAACAGCTCGAACGAATGCAAGAGCTTTCTGCTGCGCATGTCGATACGCCTTTTACCTTTAGCTTCCGTGAACCGACCAAAATGAGTTCTCCGTTGTTACAACTGGATAGTGCTGATATTGGTTATGGCGACAAACTGATTGTGACCAATGTGAAGCTACAAATCACGCCAACCAGCCGTATCGGTCTGCTGGGTATGAATGGTGCAGGTAAGTCCACATTAATTAAGTCTTTGGTGGGTGATTTACCTTTAATCCAAGGTCAACGTAAAGCATCCGAATTACTTAATATTGGTTATTTCGCCCAACATCAAATGGATGCATTAGATGGTAATGCGAGTCCAATGTTGCAGTTATCTCGTATCGCAGATAAGAAGATCAGTGAAGCGACTTTACGCGCATTCTTAGGAAGTTTTGGCTTCTCTGGTGAGCGTATGGATACACCGTGTGAAAGCTTTTCTGGGGGGGAGCGTGCACGTTTAGCATTGGCTTTGATTGTCTGGCAGCGTCCAAATGTTTTAATTCTAGATGAACCGACCAACCATTTAGACTTGGATATGCGTCATGCATTAACTATGGCACTACAAGATTTTGAAGGGGCAGTGGTGCTGGTGTCACATGAACGTCAATTGATTGCAAGTGTCTGTGATGAATTACTCCTAGTGCATAACGGTAAATGTCGTGAGTTTGAAGGTGATCTGGTCGCTTATGCAGACTGGTTACGTCAAGCACGTGCAGAGTTGATGAAGCAAGGGCAGCAAGCACCTGAGCCAGTGAAATCTCAAGTGATCGATAAGCCTGTAGTTTCTAAAGTAGATAAAGAAGCACAGCGTAAAGAAGCTGCGCGTCGCCGTGAAATGAGCCGCCCAATTCGTAAAAATATCGAAAAATTGGAAGCTGAGATTGCAAAGATGCAACCACGTTTAGTTCAAATTGAGGATGCTTTAGGGGATGCATCACTTTATGATGCATCTCGGAAAGATGATCTTTTAAAATTGATGAATGAACAAACTGAGCTTAAAGGAAAATTAGCACAAGCAGAAGAAAAAATGCTTGAACTGATGATGGAACTTGAAGAGTTAGAAAGTTCATTCGAAGATTAATGAATAATTTCTAAATAAAAAAAGCCCAATGAAAATTGGGCTTTTTTTATAAAATATTGAGTTATATAATTTTATTTATGTGATTAAATATTGAAAATATTAATAATTTTTTGAGTTTTATAATGAGTGACATAATTCAATTTAAAAAGAAAAGAATTACTAAAGGTTTAATAATTTCAGGAATGGGTGGTGTTTCGAATGAAAATGGACTTGTTGCTAAAGATTTAACACATGCAGATTTAATGTTTTATGGGCTTTATTGGGATAATATAATAGTCACACAAATTCCAATGTTTCATTTTACTAATGATGTAATTGAAGAATTTAGAAGTAATGGTGTCATTGAGTTTTATTCTAATGCACCCCCACAGTCAATGCATTCATCAGAAATGCAAAGAATGGCATTAGAATCATTATTAGCATGTCAAAGTGTAAGAAGACAAAATAAAGATGCAGATTGGATAATTTATAATAATGTTGCTGAGGGATTTAATAGTATTGAATCTGAAAGTTTAATTGAACAGGATTCTATTCGAGTTGAAATTTCAAAATGTTTACCTTATCCAAGTACGTATGTTCCGATTGATACATTAAGAAAATTTAGAGAAGATTATTTGGATGAATTAGATAGATTACATTTTGCTAAATATAAATTATTTGAAAAGATTAGTTCTCATGAGAATTTAGCACGTAGAGATTTAGCAAAATGTTATGAGCTGGAAGAATTTGAAAGAGCGATTCGAGATTATGAGCACGCCTTTTCATGTAGGTTTAGATATTACTCTATGAAATCTTTAATTAGTGATATTCGGCATAATAAGTCAGAACTTTTAGAAGTTGGTTTAGCTGCAGGTGATTTAGTTCTTGGTGGATTTAATCTTTCAGGGACATATAATTTTGGAAAAACATTTTTTAATTTATTTAGTTCTAAACAAAAAATTCATGAAGCAAAGCAGAATTCCCCTGAATTTCAATTCATATCCTCAGCAATAAGTAATGGAATAATTCTGCAAAAGTTTAATAACCAAAATTAAAAAACCGCGCTTTCGCGCGGTCTTTTATTTAAAGTGACAAATTATTTTTTGTCATCTTTAACTTCAGTGAACTCAGCATCTACAACACCGTCGTCCGCTTTTTGTTGTTGACCAGCAGCATCACCTTGGAATGCATTTGGATCAAAACCTTGCGCACCACCTTGAGCACCCTGCGCAGCTTCATAAGCACGTTGAGTGATCGGCATGATGATGTTTTGAAGTGCTTCAGTTTTCGCTTTGATCGCGTCAACATCATTTTCTTTGGTTGCAGCTTCAAGTTCTGAAACAGCAGTTTCAACCGCAGTTTTTTCATCAGCAGTCACTTGTTCACCAAGGTCTTTTACTGCTTTTTGAGCAGAAGAAACTAATGCATCAGCTTCGTTACGTGCTTTAGCAAGTTCTTCAAACTTACGATCTTCTTCAGCATTCGCTTCAGCATCTTTGATCATCGCTTCAATTTCAGCATCGCTCAAACCTGAGTTTGCTTTAATTTGAATTGATTGCTCTTTACCAGTGCTCTTGTCTTTCGCAGATACTTTCAAGATACCATCAGCGTTGATGTCGAACGATACTTCAATTTGCGGCACGCCACGTGGAGCAGGTGGGATATCGCCCAATTGGAAGTTACCCAACAATTTGTTTTGTTGAGCCATTTTACGTTCACCTTGGTAAACCGAAATGTCTACTGCAGGCTGGTTATCAGCAGCTGTAGAGAACACTTGTGATTTTTTCGCAGGGATTGTTGTGTTTTTCTCGATGATTGGAGTTAACACGCCACCCATTGTTTCAATACCAAGTGTCAACGGTGTTACGTCAAGTAATAGAACGTCGTTCTTATCACCTGAAAGTACAGCACCTTGGATCGCAGCACCCATTGCCACAGCTTCGTCAGGGTTCACGTCTTTACGTGGCTCTTTACCGAAGAACTCTTGTACTTTTTGTTGTACAAGTGGCATACGAGACTGACCACCAACCAAGATCACGTCAGAGATATCAGAAGTTGATAGACCTGCATCTTTAAGTGCAATCTTACATGGCTCGATTGTACGAGCAACTAAGTCAGCAACAAGACCTTCTAATTTCGCACGTGTTACGTTGATCACTAAGTGTTTAGGACCAGTCGCATCAGCCGTGATATATGGAAGGTTAATTTCAGTTGCATTAGAAGAAGACAATTCAATCTTCGCTTTCTCAGCAGCTTCTTTCAAACGTTGTAACGCAAGTGGATCATTTTTCAGATTCACATTTTGTTCTTTCTTAAACTCTTCAACCAAGTAATCGATTAACGCGTTATCAAAGTCTTCACCACCAAGGAATGTGTCACCATTAGTAGACAACACTTCGATTTGTTGGTCGCCATCAAGGTCAGCGATTTCAATGATTGATACGTCGAAAGTACCACCACCTAAGTCGTAAACCGCGATTTTACGGTCGCCTTCTTTCTTGTCCATACCGAACGCAAGCGCTGCAGCTGTTGGTTCGTTGATGATACGTTTAACATCTAAACCAGCAATTTTACCAGCATCTTTCGTTGCTTGACGTTGAGCATCGTTGAAGTATGCAGGAACAGTAACTACCGCTTCAGTAACTGTTTCACCTAAGTAATCTTCCGCAGTTTTCTTCATTTTCTTAAGAACTTCTGCAGAGATTTGTTGTGGTGCTAGTTTCTTGTCGTTTACATCAACCCAAGCATCGCCATTGTCAGCTTTGATGATTTTGTAAGGTACAAGACCAATATCTTTTTGAACTGCTTGATCTTCGTAACGACGACCGATCAAACGTTTGATCGCAAATAATGTATTTTTCGGGTTTGTTACCGCTTGACGTTTAGCTGATTGACCAACAAGGATCTCGCCATCTTTATACGCAATAATAGACGGAGTTGTACGAGCGCCTTCAGCGTTGTCGATTACTTTAACTTTATCGCCTTCAAGTACTGCAACACATGAGTTTGTAGTACCTAAGTCAATACCAATAATTTTAGCCATTGATGTGTTCCTCGAAAATTTTGTTGTGATCTTTCACTTGTTATCCGATATGAGAGCCATTCATTATTTTTCAAGTTAAAAACTTAAAAAATTTTTACAAACTCCCGTATTTCTTGACTTATTGGCCTACCATGACCATTGCAGGACGAAGTAAACGGCCAGAAAGGGTGTAACCTTTTTGAAGTACCGTACCAATCTCACCCGCTTTTGCATCTGGAGCAATACCTACTGCTTGATGCAAATCAGCATTAAAACCATTTTCAGTGTCAACTGCCACAACACCAAATTTTTCTAATGTTGCTAACAATGACTTCAGTGTGAGTTCTACACCTTCTGATAAAGGAGTTTTTTCATCACCTGCAGCAGCAATTGCACGTTCAAGGTTGTCAACTGAATCCAATAATTCTTTTGCAAATTTCTCTAAAGCAAATTTTTTCGCAGTATCCGCCTCACGCTCTAAACGTTCTTTGGTTTTTTCTGCTTCATACTTCGCATTTGCAGCAACTGCTTTTTCATATTTTAAGTTTTCAGTCAGCGTTGCGATTTGCGCTTGAAGGTCTTCTACAGAAACTTCAACTTCAGCTTGTTGATTTTCAACTTGCTGTTCAGTTTGTTCCGTTTGAACGTCCTGAGTTTGTTCGTTTTGCTCATTTGCCATGGAAGATCTCCGCTTAAATGGGTTTTTAAACATGTACAGTCCTTTGGCATCAGTGTTAACTGCGTTAATCTGAACTGCCATGCGTGTGTAATTCATCAATACAAAGGTAATGTGGGCGACTATAAATAATTCAAGCTTAAACGATGTTTATTTCTACTAAATTCATCTTTACAACAAGGAATGAAAATTTTCGATCCATTTAGAGAAATCTAAAGTCTAGAATAAGACGAGGAGATGAACTGGAGAAAGATTATAAAAATATGATTTAGTGTATATTTTATATATAAAAAATATAGATTCAGATAAAACAAGTCTTTCCTTTTAAAGAATCAAATCTGTATTATCTTTAACCAGATACTAACGCTGTAGTTTCTATTTATTTTGTTTTTGCTTTTTAATAGCTCATCCAACCTCCTTGGATGAGTTTTTTTTTTGCTTGTCGAGATCTGAGTAACAATGTTAAGCAACCGATATACCGTGTAGCCACACTGTGATTCAGTCACCTTCAAAAAGGGTTTATATCGCACCACATATTCACTAAAAAATAAATTAAATAAATGGCTTAGGAGATATATTCAACTATAAAAGTTGAATTGCATTTTCTTTACACTTTTTTCATAAGTTCAACCTGAAGTCATCGAAACTTGAACCAAGAACTGACGCATGAAATAAAAAAGTCAGGAATGATAAGCCTTCAAAGTTAACTCTGACTTTGAATGTTTCAAGTAAGGAATTAAACAATGAAAAAATTAGGTCTCATTTCCCTGGCATTTGCAGCTATTGGTTTTGCTACTGTAGGTTGTACTTCAAACCAATCTGCTGAAACTGCTCAAGCGACCACACAAACAGATGCTTCAATAGCGCAAGCGGCAACTACTGAAATGGATACCCAAAATGGTGTGGCTGTACAAGCTGACCCAAGTGTAGAGTCTGCTGAACCGATTCAAGCTGTCCCAGCTGAAGGTGCAGAAGCCCCTCAAGTTGTTGAGTAAAATGCAATGAAATTTAATTCATTTAAAATGCTTATAATGGATTAAATTTTATGAAAAAGCAGAGAATAGAGAGTAAATAGGATGCCTTTACTGTCTATTTTTAGAATCACAGCACTTAAAAAAACCTAACATTCAAATGTGAATGTTAGGTTTGTGAGGTAACTTTAAATCAATTGTCTTGAGTCCAAGAAAGCTTAACGATCTCGGCGATCGTGTTGACGTTCCTGTTCTCGCTTCTTGCGATCCTGTTCTAAGCGCTTACGTTGTTCTTCAATCGCTTTTTTACGATTATCTTGATTCCAACGATTACGTTCAGCTTGACGTTGTTTTAGAATTTCCTTTTGACGTTGTTCAATCTGTTTACGACGATCATGCTCAGCACGTTCTTTATTACGTCGATCTGCTAATTCACGTTGTTGGCGTTGACGTTCATATTCACGTTTGCGCTTTTCTTGTTCAAGGCGCTGTTGATGTAAACGTTGTGCGCGTTCTCTCTCCCAACGTTGACGGTCATAGTTGCGATCATAATCACGATCATAACGATGGTCATAATTACCATTATAATAAGGGCCATCGTCAGGGAAGGCCACACAACCGACTGCAAGAACTGCTGTGGCCAATGACATTATCATTACTTTTATTGCCATAGCTTTCACCTTTATATGTTGAATCAGGACAACCAAAAAATTCCTGATGTTGGATTAAATAGTCAATGACAAGACTGCTATAGTCAGATTAGCGTAAATGGAATTGAAGTTTGTATATTGATCAGTAGACTTAGTTAACAAAATAGTCATGAAATGGCTGATCGTGTAGAAATTATGAAGAATACGGATTTTTAAAAGGATCGGAATCGTGAATCAAAAAATACAACAATTACTTGAAAATGGTCAGGGTTCTGCAGGACGTGCATTAGATCGACTCCCAAAGATCGTTCAAGAATCTCTAGTGAAGTTACTTGGCTATCCCTATGACTATCCTCAACTCGATAGTTTTACAAAATGCTTGATGGCTGCACAGTTGAAACAAGGAAAATCAGGCTTTATTGGCGCTGATATTGATAAATCAAGAAAAGAATTTGAAAATCAAATCCAATCCATCACTCATAAATCAACTCATGTTCAATATGTAGAAGATATTCGTCTTCCTTTACAAAGTGGTACTGTATTTGCCAGACATTATCATCCTGCTCCGAATAAAAAATTACCAATGATTGTGTTTTATCATGGTGGTGGGTTTGTTGTCGGAAGTGTGAATACACATGATGAAGCGTGCCGAATCATTGCGAATTATGCAAAAGCACAAGTGATCAGTATTGATTATCCTTTAGCGCCAGAAGTTTCTCCACAATCATTGATTCAATCATGTGAAGACGCATTGGCATGGGTATATCAAAATCGTCGTCACTTTAAAATCTTAAAAAATCGTATTGCTGTAGCAGGAGATAGTGCTGGCGGTAATATTAGTGCTGTCGTTGCTCAACGTGCATTGAATGCCAGTTATGCGCCTCAAGCTCAATTTTTAATATATCCTGCGGTGGATTTCAAAAGTCGTCATCCATCATTCTTTGCGTATAAAGATGGTTTAGTATTAACCAACAGCGATATTGACTATGTGACAGAATACTACGCGACAAGACATAAAGTTGCTTTGGATAATCCACTAATCTCCCCAACATACGGCAATCTAAAAAAATTGGCACCAGCTTATGTTGTTACAGCGGGACATGATGTATTGCATGATGAAGGCAAAATTTACGCCCACAAATTACGTCAAAATGGCACTAAAGTGTTGTATCAAGATTTTGAAGATCAAACACACGGATTTATTAATCTAACGCTAATCTCAGGGCGTTCTAAAAAATTGTTGATTGAAATGAGTAAAGAGTTTAGAAGATTTTGGGATAAAAATAGTTAATAGATCCTTACTTTCAAATCCTGAGATTTAAACGAAACTCAGGATTTTTTCTTTATATAGAGTAATCGAATAAAAATACTTTGATGCTTAACAAAAAACTGAATCTTTTCTGGCGATTGATTCATGAATAATAGATAAGATAAAACAGCAATAAGAGGATAGCGTATGTTAAAAAAAATGATGTTAGGTGCTTCTGTTGCGGCGATGAGTACTTTGTCTTTGGCAGCAAATACGCATATGCAAATCAAAACATCAGCAGGAGATATCGAAATCGAGTTGTTTAATGATAAAGCTCCGATTTCAGTAAAGAACTTTGAAACTTATGCGAAAGCTAATTTTTATAACGGCACAATCTTCCATCGGGTTATTCCAGGGTTCATGATCCAAGGTGGAGGATTAGATGTATCGATGAAAGAAAAAGCGAATCGACCTCCAATCAAGAACGAGTCTTATAATGGCTTAAAGAATAACCGTGGCACTTTAGCCATGGCACGTACAAACCAGCCTGATTCAGCAACAAGCCAATTTTTTATCAATATTGCGGATAATGATTTTCTAAATAAAGCGCCAATGAATCCTGGTTATGCTGTGTTTGGTCAGGTAACTAAAGGCATGGATGTTGTCGATAAAATTGCAAAAGTGCCTACTGGTAGATTTGGTATGCATCAAGATGTGCCAAAAAATCCTATTAAAATTTTAAGTGTGAATATAAAACCTTCAAAAGCGAAATAGTGATTAAAAAAAGAAGCAGAAATATTAAATTAATATTTTTGCTTCAATATTATAGGGTTAAGTGTAAATGTGATTATTAATGAATCATAATGGTGCATAAAAATAGAACACTCAATAAAACATGGGGTTAAAAGCACTTGCAATGATTTCGAAATGCTCTAGAATGCACCCCATACCGACGAGATACACGGAGACGAACGAAGCAGGTTGCTGAGTTGTTAAGTGTTTCGAGTCCAGCTTCTAGCATTGA
>NZ_JBWYIU010000019.1:0-18789 GCF_056783995.1 Acinetobacter sp. ANC_7588
GGGTCAGTGCCCCATCGCTTTGTCCTTGTGAGGCTTCGGTGATGATGCCAGTGGTTCTAAATAGGGTGCCTTGATCGGTGACTTGATCGACGGCCACTTGTGTGCCGATGAATTGTTTGAGTGGAATTAAGGCATTGGTGGAGAGACAGATGAGTTCTGCTTGCACGCCTTCGTTAAGGACATGGCTGCCATCGATGCGTTGTAGGAAGACTTGGCTATTCAGTTGTGAATGACTGAATTGGATGTGGAGGGCTCTGTTTTGGGCGGTTAGACCGAGCTGTTCCAATGCCGAAAAGATGTTGGCAAGCATGGTTATTATCTGTCTTTTATAATTTAATAAGGCTAAAGAATTTCTTAATATTTAATCAAAAAAAATACGATTTACCTAGTCTTGGTTACATAAATGAACTTTAAAAAATATAAAAAAATCGGCAGTAAATTGCCGATTTTTATTTCTTATTAAGATGAGATTTATTCTGTTAGCATTAAATCTGCACTCATACCAACCGTATTGTAACCAGCATCTACATATAAAATTTCGCCAGTAATACCATTCGCCCATGGTGAACATAAGAATAATGCCGCATTACCTACATCTTCAATCGTGACATTACGTTTTAAAGGTGCAACCTTTTCATTCAGATCAAGCATCTTACGGAAAGACTTAATACCTGAAGCCGCAAGCGTACGAATTGGACCAGCTGAAATCGCATTTACACGAATTCCTTCAGCACCCAAACTTGAAGCCAAGTAACGAACGCCAGCCTCTAAAGATGCTTTCGCCAATCCCATAACATTATAGTTTGGCATCACACGCTCTGAACCTTGGTAAGTGAGTGTGAGCAAACAGCCCTGACGAGCAGTTAAAAGTGGTTTTGCTGCACGAGCCATGGCAATAAAGCTATAGGCACTGATGTCATGCGCGATTTTAAAACCTTCACGATCAGTAACTTCAGTAAAATCACCATCTAAAGTATGTGCTGGTGCAAAACCAATTGAATGCACTACGCCATCCAAACCATCCCAATGTTTTGCTAATTCAGCAAATGCCTGTTCGATTTCAGCATCAACAGCAACATCACATGGAAAAACTAGTTTTGAACCAAACTGTTCAGCAAAGTCATCAACACGCTTCTTCATTTTTTCATTAGGATAGGTAAATGCCAATTCTGCACCTTCACGGTGTAAAGCTTCTGCAACACCGAATGCAATCGACAATTTACTCGCAACACCCGCGATTAAAAAACGTTTACCTGCTAATAGTCCTTGTGCCATGTGACTCTCACTCAAATTAATTTTCATGCATGATGCCAAGTCTAGAGCATTTACGAAATTGCATAATGCATCTTTTTTCAAAAAATTGTTAAACCGAATTAGACGCTAAAAAAAGATCAGACATCAGTCTGATCTTTTTACACGCCTTAGCTGAACTGCATTAGTCATTACTAGACAGTAGACCAATTAAACGCAAAAAAGAGAAATACATCCAAACTAAAGTGGCTAACAAGGCAATACCGCATAACCATTCCATCGCTTTAGGCGCGTATTGAGCTGCGGCATTTTCAATCAAGTCGAAATCTAAAATTAGATTTAATGATGCAATAATGGCCACAAAAGCTGCAAATCCTAAACCTAGCCAATTATTATCAAATATATATGGAATGCTCGAACCAAAAGCTAAACTCATAATAAATTGGAGAACAAATACAATAGCAATCGCAATGGTGGCTGACAACACAACCGCTTTAAATTTCTCAGTCGCACGAATAATTTGAAACCGATAAAGCGCGAACATCACCAAAGTCGTGACAAATGTTGCGAGCAAGGCCTTTAAAGGAACTCCAGGGTATTTCAGTTGAAATATGACTGAAATACCCCCTAAAAAAGCACCTTGAAATAAAGCATATGGAATAGCTAAAGTTCGAGCAGTATTCGGCTTAAAAGTAGTAATGAGTGCCAGAATGAATCCACCAATCGCCCCCACCATCGCACTAGCATAGGCGAGTGATACATTTAAAGTCATAAAACTATAAATAAACAGCGCGATACCCACCGCTGCCGAAATCACAGTTAATACAACAGATTTCTGAATCGCACCTTGAATGGTCATGGGTTGTTGATAATTGGATACAGTTTCTACACGGGTTAAAATCGGATTACTACTTTGCATAACTTAGTCTCTGTTTTCATTCTTAAATTTTCACTATTCTGAGATCTATCAGCATAAAAATCAGTTTATTTTTTGCTATCAACTTTTAAACATTTTAATTAATACTTTGTTCTTTCGATCATTTATAAAATCTATAAAAAAAGAGGCCTTAGCCCCTTTTCTAAAATTTCAACAGAACTTTTTAATTATTTGAGATGAAAAAATATTGACGGTAATACTTCAATTCAGCAATTGAGTCACGAATATCATCCATCGCAAGATGAGAAGCATTTTTCTTTAAGCCACTCATAATTTCTGGGCGCCAGCGTTTTGCTAACTCTTTAACAGAAGACACATCCAAATTACGGTAATGGAAGAACTGCTCAAGCTCTGGCATTAAACGATGTAAGAAACGGCGATCTTGGCAAATTGAGTTTCCACACATTGGAGATGATTTTGGATTGACCCATTTTTTTAAGAATTCAAGTGTTTGTTGCTCAGCATCTTGCGCAGTTAACTTACTACGGCGTACGCGTTCAATAAGTCCAGATTGCCCGTGCTGACGTGTATTCCACTCATCCATCGCATTTAAAATAATATCTGACTGATGTACAGCTAACACTGGGCCTTCAGCAAGGATATTTAAATGATCATCTGTAATAATCGTTGCAATTTCAATAATCTGATCATTGTCTGTATCTAACCCTGTCATTTCAAGGTCGATCCAAATTAAGCGGGTATCTGGGGTGCTGCTCATAAAGTGCAATCTTATTGGGCTAAATTAAAGATGGATAGTAGCAAATTATTCCGATCTTGGCTGTAAATCCATGGCTCATCATGCTATTTTTGCCATCTAAATTTCAAGGTTTTTTAGGTTGTGAATGGCTTTAATTCGTAAGCGTCGTTTGACAGAGCAACAACAACGTCGTATTCAGAAACAACATCAAACACGTCAAGAAGAAATCGACACGTCTCACGACTTAGAAGGCTTAGTCGTCCAACACTATGGTCGACAACTCGAAGTACAAGCCCTCTCCTTGCCTGATCAACATCCAATAAAACCAGATACCAAAGAAGGTGAGCCAGAACCTTTTTGGAAACCTATTGAATTGAATAGCGTTTGGCGCTGTCATACCCGTACCAATTTAGAATTATTGGTTACAGGTGATCGCGTAAAATGGCAAGCAGATCCAAATACTGGCTTAGGTATTATCACAGCGATTCAACCGCGACAATCCTTGTTGACTCGCCCAGATCGTTATCACAAAGTAAAACCAGTAGCTGCAAATATCAGCCTGATCGTCATCGTCATTGCACCGTTACCAGAACCTGCACCAACCCTGATCGATCGCTATTTGGTTGCATGTGAAGATGCCAATATTCCTGCTTTATTAGTATTAAACAAATGTGATTTACTGAAAGAAAATGATCCAATTTTGTTGTTAGCAGAAGAATATCGTCAACTTGGTTATGACTTCATCCTGACCCAATCTAATGGTAATTTAGATGAGTTGATTAAACGTATTGACAATCAAACTGTTGCATTTGTAGGTCAATCAGGTGTTGGGAAAAGTACACTTATTAATGCCATCATTCCTGATGCTGATCAAAAAACCAATGTCATTTCAGAAAACTCCGCACTCGGTCAACATACTACGACCTCAACACGTTTAATTCGTTTTGGTGAAAATGGTGCTTTAATCGATTCCCCAGGTATTCGTGAATTTGGCTTATGGCATTTAGATCATGAGAAAATCGATGGTGGCTTTCCTGAAATTTCTGCACTCTTAGGACATTGTCAGTATCGCAATTGCACCCATACGCACGAAAAGCAATGTGCGCTTAAAGAAGGTGTCAAAAATGGTGATATTTTACAAAGACGTTTAGAAAGTTATCTACGTCTAATTGATGAGATTACTGAGGCGCAACAAAAAAATTAGTTTTCTTTAAGCACGCCCTTGAAGCGGTGATTTTGATCACCATATATATACGTTATACTCAACGCAGTTTTTAATTAGTCATTAGGTGATTTGTGGAACGTTGGTTCGAATTTATGGGGAATCACCCCTTTTTATTTGCAATTTTAGGGGCCCTTATTGTTTTGTTTTTCGTTTTTGAAGGACAACGTAGTGGTCGTAAAATTTCTCCACAATCGCTCGGAATTTTAGTGAAAGCTAAAAATGCGATGCTGATTGATTTGCGCGATGCTAAAGATTTCCGTGAAGGTCATATTAGCGGTAGTCGTAATATTCCATATAGTCAAATTGCTGCCAATGTTGAAGAATTAAAAGCTGCGGACCGTCCATTGGTATTCATTTGTAATTTAGGCCAAGTTGCAGGCTCTGCTTTACAACAAGTCGGTCATACAGATAGTTATCGTTTAGACGGTGGCATTAGTAACTGGAAAGCTCAAGGCTTACCTTTAGTAAAAAGCAAAAAAGCTTAAGGAGTTTGTAAAATGACAGCTCAAGTGACTGTATATTCAACAACGATGTGTCCTTATTGCGTACGTGCAAAGCAACTCCTTGAACGTAAAGGCATTGAGTACAAAGAAATTAATTTATCAAAAGAAGCACCTGAGGTTCGTGTTGAGTTAATGCAAAAAACCAACCATCGCACAGTGCCACAAATTTTCATTAAAGATCAATTCATCGGTGGTTTCGACCAACTTTATGCTTTAGAGCGTGAAGGTAAACTAGACGAATTATTGGCATAATCACTAAATCTAAGGAATTAAGAATGAGTGAAGAACAACAAGTTCAACCACAATTAGCATTAGAACGTATTTATACAAAAGACATTTCTTTTGAAGTTCCTGGTGCTGCGGTTTTTACAAAAGAATGGCAACCTGAGTTAAACATCAATCTTTCTTCATCAGCTGAAAAAGTAGATCCAACTCATTTTGAAGTTTCTTTAAAAGTGGTTGTACAAGCTGCGAATGCAGGTGAAACTGCATTTATCGTAGACGTAACACAATCAGGTATTTTCTTGATTGATGGCGTTGAAGATGAACGTCTTCCGTACATTCTTGGTGCTTATTGCCCTAATATTTTGTTCCCATTCCTTCGTGAAGCGGTGAACGATCTTGTAACTAAAGGTAGCTTCCCTCAATTACTTCTTACACCGATTAACTTCGATGCTGAGTTTGAGGCAAACATGCAACGCGCTCAAGCTGCAGCTGCTGAAGGTCAAGCTTAATCGTTTGATTAACTTCCCCCTTATAAAAAAGACCGCATTTGCGGTCTTTTTTATATCCTACATTTAAACAGGTCGTTTTTCTTGATGTAATGCATCATGGATAGCTTCAACCAATTGTTGTGCAATTTCTTGCTTTGAAGCTTTTTCAAGATCACGTTTTTCCATTTCATATTGTTCAGCAAAAAACACAGTCATCGCATTTTCATCTGAAGCAAAACCAATATCCGCTCTTGAAACATCATTGCATGCGATCATATCTAGTTTCTTAGCCACCAATTTACCTGCGGCATATTCTTCAACATTACGCGTTTCAGCTGCAAAACCGACCATAAATGGACGTTTGTCTTGCAAAGCTATCGTCGCCACGATATCAGGATTTTTAACAAGAGAGACAGCTAACTCATCACCAGCTTTTTTGATTTTATGTTCCGCAACTTCTGCAACACGATAATCCGCTACGGCAGCTGTCGCAATAAATACATCACATCCTGTTTCCAACTGATTCATGCTTAAATCAAGCATCTGTCTCGCTGAAGATACATTTAAACGCTTCACCCCATTCGGTGTATCTAAACTGACAGGACCCGCGATCAGTGTCACCTCAGCACCTGCTGAATAACATGCAGCAGCAATAGCAAACCCCATTTTTCCAGTGCTGTGGTTTGAAATATAACGCACTGGATCAATTGCCTCTCGAGTTGGACCTGCGGTAATCGTCACTTTTTTACCCGCCAGCAAGCCAAATTTTTCTGCAATTGCACGCTGCGCTTTATGGAAATATTCTCGTACCTGTTCAGCTAAATCTTCAGGCTCAGGCATACGTCCTAATCCAACATCGCCACACGCTTGAGAACCCGTCTCAGGCATAATGACATGCACACCATCCTCTACCAAACTACTTAAATTGCGCTGTGTTGCTTTAGCCGCCCACATTTGTTGATTCATGGCTGGTGCGATCCAAACAGGTGCTTTTGTTGCCAAATAGAGTGTACTGAGTAAATCATCCGCTAATCCACAAGCAAATTTGGCAATACTGTCACAACTGGCAGGAGCAACAAGTACCAAATCCGCCCATCGTGCTAATTCGATATGCCCCATTCCAGCTTCAGCTTCTGTATCTAGAAGTTCAGTATGCACTGGATTACCCGACAATGCTTGAAAGGTAAGCGGCGTAATAAAAGCTTGGGCACCTTGAGTCATTACAACTCGGACATTAAATCCGTAATCTTTAAGTCGGCGTACTAAGATGGCACTTTTATAAGCAGCAATACCACCAGTAACAGCAAGAATAATATTTTTATTGGAGAACACACTAAGATCAAAACTCAAGATCACGTCACCTTTTTATTGCAGTGGCGCTCACAATAGCATTAAATATTCTGCCACCCAAGATATACCTTGGTGAATATTCAAAAGTTAAAATAATTTAAAACAGTGAATAATAATGAATAATTCGATCAAACAATGGCCCGAACAAGAACGACCGCGAGAAAGATTACTCCGCCAAGGTGCTCATAGCCTCTCTGATGCAGAACTCCTCGCCATCTTTTTAAGATCAGGATCTCAACAACATTCTGCGGTCGAATTAGCAAGATTGATGTTGCAACATTTTGGAAGCTTAAATGCAGTGTTTGATGCATCGATAGACGAAATTCGCATGTTCCATGGCATGGGAGACACTAAATACTCTCAATTGATGGCTGTAAAAGAGCTTGGACGGCGTTACTTGCAACATCAATTGAACCAACAAATTGATTTAAGTCGCTCTGATTTAATTCAAGATTATCTTCGCTATGAACTTATTGGCGAATCTCAAGAGATTTTCGCGGTACTCTGTTTAGATGCAAGGCTCAGAAAAATTAATTTTAAAAAATTATTCTTTGGTTCTACTAACCACTGTGCAGTTTCAATTAATCAGTTTATTCGACATATCATCCACACTCAGGCGAGTGCTGTGATTATTGCACACAATCATCCTTTAGGAATTCCTCAGCCCTCAATTGACGATATCAATTTGACGAAATCTTTAAGTAGAGCTTGCAATTTAATTGAGGTTAAATTACTCGATCATGTCATCATTTCCACCGAAGGCAGCTACTCTTTTATGGAGCACCAACTGATCCGAGAATAAGTCTATAAATTACAGAATAAAATTGCTCGAAGTTTCCATTTTTTATCATTGACAATACTCGCTGAACTAGTGAAGATCATAGAAAAATGAAAGATTGATTTACATGATTGTTCGTGATCAAACCGATACGCTAAAACTATTATTTTCATGGCGTGGAACCATCTTACCGAAGGTATTACCTCCACTTGGAATCGTTATGCTGATTTCAGCAATCGTGGGGGGAATTGAATATATAAATCTCTATAGATTCCCTGAAATTCCTTTGGTTGGGTTTACACTGATCGGAGTAGTATTGTCGATTTTTTTAGGTTTCAAAAATTCGGCATGTTATGACCGTTGGTGGGAAGCGCGTAAATTATGGGGAAGCTTAATCGCCAATGCTCGACATTTCGATCGAGACTGCCGGATCTTGCCGCAAGGTCGTCGTGAACGTGTAATTCAGCATATGATTGTTTTTGCTAACGTACTGCGTGACCGTCTTCGTCATCAAACAGTCAGTCCCGATGCTTTGCATCAAACCAGTGGCATGAGCCCACAAGCTTTAACTCAACTTTACCAGCAAGCCAATGCACCACAATACACATTAAGTTTGATTCAATGGGAGTTGATGCAGTCACTGAAAGAAGGCGAAATTTCAGACATTATTTATACACAAATGAACCAACATGTAACTGAATTAAGTTTGGTTCAAACAGGCTGTGATCGTATTGCTACAACTCCTTTACCTTATGCTTATTCAGTACTCTTAAACCGTACCGTTTATTTTTTCTGTTTTATGCTCCCATTTAGTTTAGGCTCGGTGCTCGGTTTGGCGACGCCACTTTTAGTCGGTATTTTAGCATATACGTTTTTGGGGCTTGATGCGCTCAGCTCTGAAATAGAAGAGCCTTTTGGTACACAAAGTAATGATCTTCCACTCGATGCCATGGTTCGTACAATCGAGATTGAACTACTCGGGACTTTAGGAAAACCAACTCCTCCACCGATCCAAGCACAAGATCACAACTTACTTTGATTCATGACAACTGAATGTCTTATCGCCGCCTGAAATTCTCTTATCCGTTGTTATAAGAGAATTTCTATACAATAAAACTTTCCCAGATGCCAACCTGCCCCTCTTTCACTTGAGGGATATTCCCCAATTTTATCCATGGCATATTATCTCCATGGAAATCACTTCCAACTGATACTTTAAGCCCAAATTCGGCAATCATTCGGTCTACCATTTGTCGCGTCGAGGTAGGCTCAATCGCAGGTGGCAACTCAACTGCGTCGCCTCCGTAACGTGCAAATATTTCAATCAAATAACGAATGTTCGTCGCAGATAAATCATAACGGGTAGGATGTGCCAAAACAGCAAACCCTTGAGCCTCATGAATTACACGTATCGTTTCCTCCAGACCAAGTCCTTCAAACTGAACGTAAGCTTTTTTACCTTCCTTGATATATTTGTCAAAAGCTTGTTGCGGACGTGAAACATGACCCTTCTCGACCAGCGTCTTCGCAATATGGGTTCGTGTCACACGATCAGGTATACCCTCGACCTTCGCAACCACATCCGCGTAAATATCCTCTCCAATAAGAGGCTTCAACAATTCACAGATGAGTTGAGCACGTTCAGCTCGAATTATCTTTTGTTGTTCTAGTAGCTTATGCAAAGGATCAGGTGATTGCATATTCAGTGCGACCACATGCACACCATAACTTTTTTTGGTCGAAGGTCTAGACCACTGACTTGAAATTTCCACACCTGAAATAATTTGAATTGGTTGATTTTTTGCAACTTTTTCAGCCAAAACCAAACCATCCATGCTATCGTGGTCAGTCAGTGCAAGTGTATGTATCCCTTTTTCGAGCGCAGCTTGAACCAGTAACTCTGGCGACAAAGTTCCATCAGAAATATTACTATGTGTGTGTAAATCTACGCCTTGCATCTTTTATACTAATCCATCCACCTGAACTGCATAGATACTTTAACATGAAAGCACTTTTAGACTTTGTGCCACTCATAATTTTCTTTTGGCTTTACAAAACTGTCGATCCCAAAGATAACAATCACCCTTTACTGCAATGGATCGGCTCTGCAGGTGGCGTCGATAATAACCATATTCTCGTTGCTACAACGGGCTTAATCATTTCTATGCTCGTGGTCTACGGTGCATTATTTGTCCGCCAAAAATTTCATCTCGATAAACAACAATGGATTGTTTTATTTATGACGGTGATTTTTGGTGGGATTACTCTCATGTTGAGTGATGATTTTTATATTCGTCTCAAAGCAGCGATCTTGAATTTTGTATTTGCTGGTGCTTTCTTAATTTCACCTTATTTTGGTAAAGACCGCAAACCTCTCATTCAACGCTTATTTGGTCCTATTTTAAATTTAACACCGCAGGGATGGAAAAATTTAAACTATGCTTGGGCCGCGATGTTTGTTGGTATGGCATCATTGCATATTTTCTTTGCTTTCGTGTTCATGGATGGAAAATATTGGGGTGAATTTACTGCTTTTGGTGACATGATTGTGATGTTTTCATTTATCATTATTCAATTCATCATTTTACGAAAACACTTTAAATCTGCAGAAGAATAATCGTGTTGAAAGAGGATATAGAGATTTCGCCATGCCCTTATTTGTAGTGACGTGTACCGACCAAGAAGGTACTGTTGAAAAACGCTTAGCAACACGCCCACAACACCTTGCACGCCTTGAAAAACTGGCTGAGGAAGGTCGCGTAATCGTCGCTGGCGCGATGCCAAAAGATCGTAATAACCCACAAGCTGGATTTTATGGCAGCACCCTTATTTTAGATTTTGAAAGCCGTGAAGCGTTAGATGAATGGTTAGCAGATGAGCCTTTTTTAAAAGAAGGTATTTATGCCAGCATTGACGTAAAACCTTTTAATAAAGCATTACCACATGAATAAGATGATGAATTTGACACGCTCTGCTCTTTTCATCAGTTTTGCATTGGTATCTTCAGCTTGGGCTGAACCCGCAGCAACTACTGCTGCACCAGCGAATCCAGCTGCACAGTCTCAGCCAGCAGCAGCTACGCCTGCAAAGCCACTTACAGCTGAACAAATTGCACGAAATAAAGCGCTTCAAGAAGCAAAAGTAAAGGCTTTAGTCAAAGACCAAGCAACACGTCTCCAACAGCTTGAAAAAGCAAACCTAGAAGCTTTAGCACAGAATCAAGAATTACAACTAAAAAATGATAATTTAGGTGTACAAATTCAGGTGCTTCAAAGTGAACGTAGTGCTCAAATGTTTTTGTACGGTGCAGCAACAATGGCTGTCGGTATTTTTGTCGGCTTTATTATTGCCAGTTACATCTATACAAAACGACGTCGTCAGTGGTAAACCACTGACACGCTTTTCAAAGGTTTCAAATTTTGACTCAGGCCATTCAAACTGCTGATCTCGATTGGCAACTCGTTGATGGAATCGATATTCCAGTTTCTAAAATTTTCGGTGATGTTTATTTTTCAAAAGCCAATGGCCTTCTTGAAACTCGTCATGTCTTTATCAATGGTAATGATCTACATGAACGCCTATCGGACTTAAAACCATTTGAACATTTCACAGTCGGAGAAACTGGCTTCGGCACGGGTTTAAATATCCTCACTCTTTGGCAACTTTGGCAATCAATTCGTCCAAATAATCATAGTCAACTGCATGTCATTACGGTGGAAAAATTTCCACTGAGCAAGGCTGATCTGATCCGAGCTTTAAATGCTTGGCCTGAACTGAAACATTTATCAGATCAACTCATTGCCCAATATCCACTGCCGATTGCAGGATGCCACCGCCTTCATTTTCCAGATGAGCGTTTTAGTATTGATATTTGGTTAGGTGATGCACACGATGTTTTTCCAGCCATTGCCAAAACTAGCACTGTCAATGCATGGTTTTTAGATGGATTTGCTCCTGCCTGTAATCCAGATATGTGGGAAGAACAAGTTCTGAATCAAATTATTCGACTATCAGATATTGGAACTACTTTTGCCTCTTTCAGTGTTGCTGGCATCCTCAAAAGAGGATTAAAAAAACACGGCGTGAAAATTACACGCCCAAAAGGGTTCGGACACAAACGTGAAATGCTAAAGGGAGTTTTACTGCCTTTAGACGAAGAGGCTGAAAAAAGTGAACTCTCTCCCGAAGATTACCAATACAAACCACACTCAAGTTCTCAACGCCGTATAGGCATTGTAGGCGCTGGAATTGCGGGTTTAAGTTGTGCCTATGCCTTTGCATTAAGAGGTCACCGCGTCCGCCTATTTGACCACCATGAGCCATTAAGTGGCGCGTCAGGAAATCCTCTGGCTTTATTGAATCCCAAACTCTGCCCTATTGAACAAAGTGCCGATCATTTGATGACATTAGCATGGCAACATGCGATGAACCATTATTCAAAATTTAAAGCCTTTGACGAAGCACAAGTCCATCAAATCCCTCTTAAACACGTTGATGAACTTCTCGATCTTGCAAATCAATATCCAGAAAACATACTCGAAGCAAATTCTGCCGCTGAAAACAGCCTGTTCAACCAAGCATTCCTCACCCTGAAACAGGCTGGAACAATCAGACCGCATGATTTGGCTAAAGAAATTTTATCGAATGAACTGATCGAATTTCAGCAAGCGACAATCAAATCGTGGGACCGACTTGCCAATCATCAAGTCGGTATAACAGATCATGTTGGACAACAATATCAATTTGACCACGTGATTATTTGTTGTGCCCGTGAAAGTATGAATCTCTTTGATGATTTTCCAATTTTAAAACCGATACGTGGTCAAGTTAGCTGGTTTAATCATGTTTCATCTTCACAGTTCAAGAAACATGAAGCATATAGCTATGGTGGCTACTGTATGCCTTTAAATGATCATCAAATCATTTTAGGTGCTTCTTTTTACCCTAATCGAGATGATCAAGATGTTCTTGATGAAGATCATGAACATAACTACAGGTTACTTGCAGATCTCGCACCAGATATTGCTGCACAATTTCCTGACCATCATTCTTGGCATGGTAGAGCTTCTGTTCGTGCACAAAGTCAGGATTATTTTCCGCTTTTAGGTCAGGTTGAATCTGATACTGAGATTTATACACTCTCAGGTTTGGGCTCTAAAGGCTTTTTATTTGCTCCTTTGTGTGCTGAAATTCTAGTGGCTCAAATCTTAAAAACAGCATGCCCTGTATCTGAAACTTTACTCAATAAACTCAATGTTCATCGATTTAGAAAGAAAATAAGAATAAAGAAGCCATATTTTCAGGCTAAAACTCAATCACCATGATTTATTGAAACTAAAAAAGCGCCATAAGGCGCTTTTTTTCAACCATGATTAACCTTGCTCTAAAGGTAATCCTGCCTCACGAGCAGCACGAGTACCCCCCATTAAGACCACATATTCACGTGAACTATCAAAGCCTTCTAATAGTTCTGCAGCACGTGGTGCTTTACTTCCGCCGCCACATAAAATGTAAATCGGTTGATCCGCTGCAACTTGAGTCAGACTATCTGCTGAAAGTGTGGAAATCGGTTGGTTCACCGCTCCTTTCACATGTGCTTCAGCATAAGCACTTGTATCACGTACATCCCAGATAATCGCGTCAGCTGGGAACTCAAATGTTGTAATTTCTTGTTTACGGATCATTGCGCACTCCTTTGATGTAAACAACACTTGGCAAATGAAGAAAACATCCCTAGCATCTCAGATATTCTTTCTATTTGTAAAGGTCTAAACTATGCCATCTTTCGATATTGTTTCAGAATTAGAGATTTTTGAAGTAAATCATGCAGTTCAAAACACACAAAAGGAAATCGGAACGCGTTTCGACTTCCGTGGTCAAGACGTTTCGATCGAATTAAACGAAAAAAATAAAGAAATTAAGATCTCGACTGAAAGTGACTTCCAATGTGAGCAAGTTTACAACATGCTGGAAAATCACTTTTATAAACGTAAAGTCGACGTTCAAGCACTAGATCCGCAAAAAATGACAGCATCTGGCAAAAATGTCATTCAAGTGATTAAACTTAAAGACGGTCTTGACTCTGATACAGCAAAAAAAATTAATAAAGCCATTAAAGAAAGTGGTATCAAAGTGCAATCTTCTATTCAGGGCGATAAAATCCGAGTCACTGACAAGAAGCGCGATACATTACAACAAGTTATGGCGTTCTTAAAAGAACAACAATTCGGTATCCCACTTCAATTTAACAACTTCAAAGACTAATCTCTTTGCTCCATCATAGGAACTGATCATGGCAAAAGGCAATCGTTTATCTAAGTTAGTAAAAGCGACATCTAAGTTTCCACAAGGTATCCGTAGTACTTTGTGGAGCAAAGCTTTTGGCCGTGTCGTTCCAATGGTGGGAACCGCCAAATTACGTTATCTTGAAGTTAGTCATGCTAAAGTTGTCGTTAAAATCGAAAACCATAAAGCAATGCAAAACCATATTGGTCAAGTGCATGCATGCGCAATGGCGCTGATCGCTGAAACAGCTACAGGCTTTGTTACCGGCATGAATGTACCCGATACCTCAATCGTATTAATAAAAAGCTTAAAAGTAGATTTCAAACGCCCATCTAAAGGTGCGATGACCGCAGTCGCTACATTGACTGATGATCAACAAAAACAGATGCAAGAGTCTGAAAAAGGTGAAACCCTTGTCAAGGTGATCGTGACAGATGAATCTGGCGAAGAGCCAATTCAATGTGAAATGCTCTGGGCTTGGATTGCAAAATCTCAACTTAAGCAATAAAGCTCATGATCATATTGATCCTAAAAAAGTTTCCCTAATAAAAAATCCCAACGATGTTGGGATTTTTTGTGATTAGATGCTTAGAGATTCTTGAAACTTTTGTTTAACATCGTCTGGAATCTGGCGTTTTGCCCCTTTCACATCCACCGCAACAAAAGTGAAAACACCTTCTGTCACTCTTTTCGCTGGACGTGAAGAGTCGTGACTATCCCATACTTCAATTTGCATTTGAATTGAGGTATTTCCGAGCTTTAAAATTTTAGTATAACAACTAATGACATCACCCACCTTAACAGGCACAAGGAATGTCATTTGATTAATTGCAATGGTTGCACAGCGACCTTTTGTATAACGCTCTGCATGAATAGCTCCAGCCAAATCCATTTGTGAAACAATCCAACCACCAAAAACATCCCCACTCCAGTTGGTATCTGCAGGCATAGCAATGGTTTGAAGGGATAATGTACCTTCTGGCTTAAGTTGAGAATCTGACACAGTCACTCCAAATATTGGCCTATTGGTTAAGCATTTAATTGCTGATTTAACCAATCTCGTAATTGATTTGCACGTAATGCACCACTTATTCTAGCAATTTCATTCGTTTTATTCATCAATACCAACGTTGGAATACTACGAACATTAAAGGCAGCACTTAAGCGCGGATTCGCTTCAGTATCTATCTTCGCAAAAACCACATGCGGATTTGATTTGGCTACTTCAGCAAAATGCGGTGCCATCATTTTACAAGGCCCGCACCATTCTGCCCAAAGATCAATCAATACTGGTAAATCACTGTTGGTAATAAAGTTACTAAAGTTTTGCTCATTCAGCTCAATAGGGGCAAGCGGAATCAAATGCTCATGACATTGACCACAATTCGGCTGAGATTGGATTTTATCTTCAGGTACACGATTTTTTGCGCCACAAGATGGACAAACAACAATCATGAGTTTACTCCTCTATTTTGATCTAAGAATTCTAATTGAAGCTTGATTGCGCTTTCCATCCAATTTACTTGATAAATATCAAAATGTGTCATATTCCACTCATGGTATTCCACATAAGGTGCCATATTGGTTACCGTTTCACGACTAATTTCTAGGGGAATAACTGCATCTTTCTTGGCAGCAATAAATAACACAGGAATTTTAATACTTCTTGCCGTAGTAATCGGTCGAAATCGTATGACGTCCAACATAGCTCTTGCAGGCACCTCACCGCTCCAATAATAGTTTGAATCAACGATCGACATATACCCTTGATAACTATCCTGACTCGGGTAAAAACTTAATGCATAAGGATGAACGACAGGCATTTTTTTTCCAACACGTCCAACTTTGGCTGCCATTAAATCCTGACTCGATAACTTTAAAGCCTGCGCCATATGTTGAATTGGATAAATTTTACTGCTGGCATTTCCGTCCACAAAGGGTACTTGCGCTATTGCAGCCCGAATCCCATTTAACTCAGATGCAAGTTTTAGAACATATCCGCCACTCAGACCCGTTCCCCATAAGAAAAGCTGGTGCCCATCAACCAAAGGGAATAATTTGATATGCGCAATCACAGCATACCAATCTTCTAGCTGCTGACGGACAGAGACCATTTCTCGTGGTTTACCCGTACTTCCTCCCCAACAACGATAGTCAAAGAGTACAACCGCGAAACCTGATTGAGCAAAACGTTGCGCATATTGGATTAATTTGAATTGACGTAATCCTGCAAAACCATGCGCCATAATAAGCACAGGAGGTCTTTTAACTTTGACAGGCAAATAAAGGTCAGCAGCGATCAACTCATTTGCTTTTTGTACGTACAGCGGCTCTACGGTGTAATCGTACATAGGTGCTCCATGCATGTATTCATACGATTTTTATTTTAAATTTTTTGTGTCGATCAAAGCTCATATCTGAGCGAGATGCTATGATAGTAGCATAGTCTTTTAATTTATTTTGGGAGTGACGCAATGAGTGAAAATGTAGGTTTTGCTGGTCAAATTGGGCCAGAACATTTAGTTCAAGTTGTTGAAAAAGGATTTAAATCTGTGATTAATAATCGCCCCGATATGGAAGGCGGACCAGAACAGCCAACAAGTGCCCAAATTGAAGAAGCTGCACGCGCTCAAGGCTTAGATTATGTATATCAACCTGTAGTTGCAGGTCAAATTACTGAGCTTGATGTTCGTACTTTTGCAAATCATTTCAATGAGCTACCAAAACCAGTATTAATGTTCTGTCGTACGGGAAATCGCTCTAACAATCTCTACCAATTAGCAAAACAAATGGATTTGCTTGATGACTAAGATGTGGTTTAGATTCATCCTTTCCATCTTCATTTTTAGTATCGTAACGCTAAGTCATTCAGCATCAGAACCGCTCAGTAAAGCACTTAATCCATCTGTGAGTGTATCGGGTCATATGACGGCTACAAAATTCAATGCCTTAATGCAGCAGGGATTTAAGTCTGTGATCGTTAACCGTCCTGATCAAGAATCAGGTAACGAAACAACTGCAAGTGAATTAAGAGCTTTAGCCGAAAAGTCTAAAATCAGTTTGATTTACCAACCTGTTATTTCAGGTCAAATAACAGATGCAGATGTTCATGAGTTTGCGAAGTATTACAATAGTCTACCTAAACCTATACTGTTAGTATGTAAGTCAGGTAGTCGTTCTACGTTACTATTTAATAAAGCAAATTCATTAGGACTCATTCATGAATAAAATTTGTATTGCATTATGTTGTTCGTTTCTTTTACTCGGTTGCACATCGATGAATGTGAAACCAACTGTTGGTGTGCATGCAGGTACATCATTATAAGATAAATGTATCTTATTCATTTTAAAGGCGCACAAGCGCCTTTTTCTTTCATCTTATTTCAATAACAACCATGAAAATACTTAGTTTTAAATAATACAAATTTTCAAAATATGGATATCACCAAAAGTTAAAGGTTTAAGTGTAATAAATTGAAAAAAAAACTTATTCATCGAAGTTTTTTTTATATAGTGAATTCAAATCATTCTTACTCAATACAATATGTACGATATCATTATTATTGGAGCTGGTACTGCTGGTATTTCAGCTTATAAAGAAGCCATTAAAACTACACAAAATATACTTATTGTGAACGACGGTCCGTGGGATACCACTTGTGCTCGAGTAGGTTGTATGCCGAGTAAAGTTCTAATTTCATCAGCTAATCTTGCCTATAATGCGAGAACTTCAGAACAACTTGGGCTAAAAATTTCTTCTCAAATTGACACTAAAGATGTTGTGCAACATGTACAGCAATTACGTGATCGATTCACAAAAGCAACACTGAACGACGTTAATTCATGGTCTACAGCGCACAAAATTTCAGGTCGCGCAACATTTGTAAATGCAAACACAATCAATGTTAATAATAAGAAATACCAAGCTAAATCGTTCATTATCGCTGTTGGTTCAAGACCAACAGTAAATCAAGATTGGCAACAAAAACTTGGTCATTTATATTTAACTTCTGATCAAGTCTTTGAAATACCTACTTTACCAAAAAGTTTAGCTGTAATTGGAAGTGGTGTCATTGCAATCGAACTTGCACAAGCCATGCAGCGTCTAGGTGTGGAAACTACAGTTTTTGCTCGCAGTAAAAAAATTGGTTCATTGACTAGCCCAGACTTACAAACGCTTGCTCAAGAAATATTCTCAAAAGAATTAAATATCAAATATGAGATTTTACCCGAGCAGGTTGAGAAATTAGGCGAAGATAAGGTTCAAATTAACTTTATCGAAAATGGTAGCAATCAATCTATAGAAGTTGATTACCTATTATCTGCGACTGGTCGTACTACGAATTTAGATACGTTAAATATTCAGCATATAAATGATGAATTCATTGATCTAAAGAAATTACCTGTTGATCCAACCACTAAACAGCTTGGTGACTACCCCATTTACATTGTAGGTGATGCATTTACTGCAACGCCTATCCAGCATGAAGCGTCTTATGAAGGTAAATTGGCGGTTCATAATTGCCTCAATCAACATCAATCGAGTCAGAAAAAAAGTCTTACGCCATTAGGTATTATGTTTAGTTCGCCAGAAATGGCAGGGATCGGCTCCAATTATCAAACACTGCGTAAAGCCAATCATGAGTTCGTTACAGGTATCGTATCCTACGAAAAGCAAGGACGAGCGATTGTCAATGGACAAAATATTGGGGCTGTAGAGGTTTACGTCGATCGACACTCACGTAAACTTCTCGGAGCAGAATTTCTTTGTTATTCAGCAGAACATTTAGCACATTTGCTCGCTTGGGCTATCTCCAGTGATCTTACTGTTGATGAAATTCTAGATCACCCTTTCTACCATCCAACGCTAGAGGAAGGCCTAAGAACTGCGTTAAAACACGCTCGACGACAACTTTAATCTATTATTTGATACAAGGCCCTCTCATGAGGGCTTTTATTTTTATATCTTTATTTCAATTTATATATATAAAAAAACACCCCCTTCTATTGAAGGGGGTGTTTAGAATAATGAGCTGGCGATGACTTACTC
>NZ_JBWYIU010000020.1:0-14377 GCF_056783995.1 Acinetobacter sp. ANC_7588
TCTCGGTACGGTTCAAATCAGTTTTTTGTTAAGAATTTTGAGCGAGAATGATGTAGTTTATGTGCAAAATGTACTTCCAAATTTTGAGTTGAAAAAACTGATTAATGATAATTGACTAATTTTTTCAACCCTTCAAAAATGAGTGTGACTCTTACATTGAAATTTGGCTATAAAAGGCTTTTGAAAAAAGTAATTGTTTCTATTAATGGATTTATAATTGAGAATAATAAAAGTAACGCCATTAATTTATTAAAAAAACTTACTTTTTTCTTATCATGTATAAGAAGTTGAAGTTTGTCGCCGATATAGGCCCAGATACCAACACTAGGAATACTGATTAAACCATATAGGACTCCAATCAATAAAAAAATAAGAATAGTGCTCGATGAGGATGTGTATGTCGTAACAGCCCCCATTGTCATAATCCAAGCTTTAGGGTTTACCCATTGAAATAAGCTAGCTTGAATAAAAGTAAGTGGTTTATGATTTTTTAAATCATTATCAACATTTACGCTATCAGAAATATAAATTTGATAAGTGAGGTAAAGTAAATAAAATATTCCGATAATTTTAATAAATTCATAAAATATTTTAGATGAGGTAAGAATTGATCCTATACCTAGACCAACAAACGTTACCATTAAACCAAAGCCAAAGCCAATACCTAAAATATGAGGAATAGTTCGTTTGAATCCGAATGATATACCAGAAGAAATTAACATTATATTATTCGGTCCAGGAGTAACTGAAGTTACAAATGAATAAATAATGAAAGATATTAAAGCTGAAAATGTCATAAATTATACTTCTGTTTCCAATTTTGAGAATAAATTTTCCAATCTTAGAAATCCTTCATTTAGAATATTTTTATCTCGGCCATAAGTAAGCCTTATTCCGTTTACATGACCGAATACTTCCGCAGGCATTACAAGCATTTTTTGTTCGTCTAATAATCTTTGGCAAAATTCAGCAGAGCTAATGGTTGTGTTTAGCTTTAACCATGCAAAAGGGGTATTATCAGGTTTAACTAGGCTTATAAATTTATGATTTTTATTAACAAAATTTATTAAAAGTGGGTAAGCATCTGAAATTATCTTATTATATCTATTAATATGTATTTCACGGTTTTTCAAAGCCTCGATTGCGATTTTCTCACATAATAGTGAGTTACATACGCTAGTGTATCTTTTGTAGTTAACAATTTCGTCAATAATTTCATTTGGTCCAGCTATCCATCCTGTTCTTAATGCAGGCATACCAAATATTTTTGATAAGCTACTTACAGAAAATGAATTTTCATAGTAAGTTCGGATAGAGTCTTTGAAATCAATTATATATTCTTCATCATTTACTATGTAAATATTATTTTTTTTTGCAAGATTAATAATAGAACTTAATTCATCTAATGTGATTTTACTTCCAATAGGATTTGAAGGAGAATTTAAAATAATTAACTTAGTATCTTTATTAATTATTTTTTTTAATTCATCTAAAGGAAATTTATCTCCAGGAATCCAATTCAATAATGAAACTTTTGTTCCTATGCTTTTTGGTACCTCCCATGATTGTTGCCAACCAGGAGTAACTGTAATGACATGATCATTAGGTGTTAGCAGAGTTCTGTATAGTAGATAAAGAGCTTCTTGACCACCATGAGTGACAGCAATATTTTGTACAGTTGTATTGTTATAGTTTTGCGATAAGAGTTCTCTCAATTCTAAGTTACCTTGATCTATACTGTAATCAAGTAACCAATTATTATTTATATTAATATCATTTACAGTTTGAAATTGAATACCACTCTCAGCTAAATCAAAATCATATTTACCATGAGCTGTTTTAAAGAGCCATTCTTGGATTGTATAAGTTTCCATTTTAGTTTTCCTAATCAAATTTTATTTAAAGTTATAACTAGTACATCTCTATATCCATCATGTGGTATGAGATGTGTAATTGGTGTTGTGTAATGCTCAACATTTGAATCATTGAGAATCAGGTAATGATACGGTTGAAGTATATTTTTATAGATAATTTCATTTGATTTTGGTTTCCTTAACAAAGTTGTTCCACCAGCAATGTTATAGTGGGCGACAGCTATTATTATTACAAAATCATAGCCATCTTGATGAAAGCCTTCAGGTGCTGGACATCCAATATTATTTTCATCAACAGTAATTCTGATTTGATGACAACCAATACTATATTCTTGGTTAAGTAGATTTAGGTTTAAGTTTAGGATAAGGTTTTCAATATCTTGGCGAATTTCAGTTTTTATTAGTGGAAATACTCTTTGAATATCACCTTGATAAGAATTTATTTTACTGGACTGAAAAAAATCAGATTTTTCAATCCAAGTGATTTGATTATTGTCGATAATTCCTTGTAGAAACGCTCTATATCTATAATTGTCATTATTCTTCATATAAGCATCTTTTTTTAATGAATAATAACTTTTTTTAATTTTTTCAGTTACTAATTTTTCATTAAAATTAGATTCTTTAAAGAAATTCATTGATAAAATTGATTCTTTTGTAGAGTTTAACATTTCTAGTTACTTTGAATTTTATGGAAATTTAGTTTAATTATTTGTTAATATAGATAGTAAAGGAAATTATTTTTTTAATTTCCTTTATTTTAAAACTATACTGTTTCTTTTAAATGTTTAGAGTGATTTATATAGTGTTGTGAATATGCATTTAATAGGGATTGTATAGATGACGATGCGATATCTGTATCTATTGAAACCCCCCATTGCTTATCACCATTTGGATTTATACAACATATATAACTTATAGAACGACTATTGCTATTTTTACCTAGCGTGTGTTCAGTATATTCAGCTATCTTTATGTCACTTTTCCATTTTTTATTAAGTGCGCTTATTGTTGCTGATAATAAACCATTACCAGTTCCTATTAAGTTAAAAATTTCATTTTTAATATTAATTGATATGTTTATTTCAAAATCTTTATCTTTTTTATTAGATTCAAAGTTAATCAACTTAAAGTCATTTTTTTCATTAGAAATGCTATATTTATTTATAAAGAGTTCCCAAATTTCTGAATGCGATAATTCTTTTTTATTAGTATCAGTAACTTTTTGAACTACTTTACTAAATGCAATTTGTAAGTTATTAGGTAAATTGATTCCATGGTTTTGTTGAAGAATCCAAGCCGCACCACTTTTACCAGATTGGCTATTAACTCTAATTACAGCTTCATAACTGCAGCCTAGGTCTGCAGGATCGATTGGTAAATAAGGAACTTCCCAAAAAGTGTGGTTTTGATGTTCTCTGGCGTTAAACCCTTTTTTGATAGCATCTTGATGGCTGCCTGAAAAGGCTGTGTATACTAATTCCCCTACATATGGATGTCTTGGGTGAATTGGTAATTCATTACATTCTTTGACTATTTCAGCAACATTATTAATATCTGAAAAATCAAGATTTGGGCTTATTCCTTGTGTATACATATTCAAAGCAATATTAACTAAATCAACATTTCCAGTTCGTTCTCCATTTCCGAACAAACATCCTTCAACTCTGTCTGCGCCTGCAATTAATGCAAGTTCTGCTGTTGCAACACCAGTCCCTCTATCATTGTGTGGATGGATACTGATACAAACAGTTTCACGTTTAGAAAAGTTTTTACAAAAAAATTCTATTTGGTCTGCAAAAATATTGGGTGTACTTACTTCAACTGTAGTTGGAAGGTTTATGATCATTGGATTTTTTTCTGATGGTTCCCAAATATTTGTTACAGCCTCACAAATTTCTAATGCAAAATCAATTTCTGTAAAACAGAATGTTTCTGGCGAATATTGGAATGTCCATTTTGTTTTAGGATATTTTAAACAAAGTGATTTAATAAGTTTAGTTGATTCTACTGCTAAACTTATTACTTCTTCTTTTGATTTTTGAAAAACAATACGTCGAAAAACTTCTGCTGTAGCATTATATACATGAACAATGGCTTGTTTAGCACCATCTAATGCCTCGAAAGTCTTCTCTATTAGATCAGCCCTTGCTTGAGTCATTACTTGTATTGTTACATCATCTGGAATTTTATCATTTTCGATTAAAAATCTTACGAAATTAAAATCCGTATCTGAAGCAGCAGGAAAGGCCACTTCAATTTCTTTAAAGCCACAAGCAACTAACATCTCAAAAAATTTAAGTTTTCGATTATGATCCATAGGATTCGCTAAAGCTTGATTCCCATCCCTTAAATCTGTTGAACACCAAATTGGTGCCTGGATAATTTTGTTACTTGGCCATGTTCTTTCTTTAAAATCAAAAAACTCGAAAGGCTTATACTTATCTTTAGGATTATTTAACATCATGACTAACTTTACTCAGGATATAAGTTATCAATCATGATGTTTGTTTTTTACTTGGCTTTCTTTAGATGAACAGACAAAAAGTGTAGATAAAAAGACATTTATATGGCTTTTCTCTTTAAATATTCTGTCGGGCTAACCCCCATCTCTCTTTTAAACATATAGGAAAAGGAACTTGGACTTTCATACCCTAACTCCAATGCAATATTTAAAATAGGCTTTTTTAATTCTAGCTCTGTTAATGCTTGCAACAACTTAGCTTGCTTATACCAAGTACTAAAAGTCATATTGGTTTCTTTTAAAAATAATCTGGAAACTTTTTTGGAGCTTATATGAAAATTTCTAGAAATTTCATCTAAATCAGCTCCTTTAGAAAAGTCACTTTTTAAAAAAAACACAATTTCTTTCAATAATACGGACTTTGGCTCTGGTAATTGAAATGGTAATTCTTCAAGAATTCTTAACTCATCTAATATTAATTCAAGTAGCCTTTCATTACGGGTATGAGGGATGATCTCATTTTTTATATTGACAGCTTCATTTATTAATTCTGATAATAGGTTGGGAATCGCGACTACAGCACATTCAGTTATAAAATCAGCGCGAGCATAAGGTTGTACAAAAATTCCTCTTGCTTTTACTTGACCATGTATACTTATAGCATGCACTTTATTTTCAGGTATCCAAATACCTTTTGAGGGAGGAATAACCCAAATTCCTTCAGCAGTTTTAACATGAATAACTCCGCTAAGTGTATGTAATAGTTGAATTCGATCATGTTGATGAAAATCTTCGAAATATCCATGATCATAATCTTTTGCATAAGCAAAAATAGGATATTTCAATTGGCCATGAGTGTAATCCACAAATTCTATACCTTCAAAGCAAATGTGTTTAAATTATAAAGTGATCAAATCATTTCATTTTGTGTTTTGTGTAACATCAAATAAATAGTAAAAATGCTGTTTAAAATTACTGTATATTTTCTTATGTATAGCCTGACCTTAGTATAGTAAAGTAATGATGTGATTCTCTAGAAATATGTAACTACCAGTATAAATTTTACCTTTATTATGTTTTGAATTTAAGTTGCAATTTAATGATAAACTAATTTTTTGTTCATTTACATTTATATCTATTACTTTTACTACATCAAAACCAAAATATTGTTTTACTTCAGGGAAAATAGCTTTAAAAAGACTTTCTTTAGCAGAAAAAAATAATGCAAAAGATTGAATTTTATTTAATTTATTATTTTTTGCTAAAGCCTCTTCATCCACATCCATAATGGTTCTAATTAAATCAAAAGTTATATTATTTTTAAGCAATTCTATATCAATCCCAATTCTCTTCAAATTGTTGTTTAAGCTCACTGCACAAATAACAGTTTGTTCAGTATGGCTAATAGAGCCTTTAATATTTTCGGGCCAAATAGGCATTCTATTTGGCCCAATATCTACTTTTACATCATTAAATCCTAATGTATTTATAGTATGTTTTGCTAATAATCTACCGGCTAGAAATTCAGCTTTACGTGTGATTACTGCATTTGAAATTTTTTGATATAAATCGAGTCCTAAATGTTCAATGGCCATTGTGTCCGAATATAAATTTAAATCAAATTCACATATGAAACATTTGATAGGTAATTGGCAAAAGGCTAAATGATGTAAATTTTTAATGAATGAGATATTGTCAGTATTTTCACAATAAATTTTCTCTAACTTATATAGCATATATATCATTAATCCAAATTAATGTATTGATTATTAAAATAATTTTATTGGTGCGGAACTTGAAATGTATTACCAGTCTGAACAATTTCAACAAATGATTATCTCAATTAAGTATATATATAAAGATGGAGTTGTAGAACCTTTACATCATCATCAGGTACATCAGTTTTTACATCTTGTAAAAGGTGTCCTAAGAGTTTATGCACAAAATAGATGTTGGGTAATTGTACCATCCAGAGGTTTATTAATCCCTGCAGGTATTCAACATAGTTTAATGGCAGTTGGGAATGTTGATCTAAGGGCCTTATATATACAACCTCAAGACGAATTTTTTTTTGAAGATCATATGGGTATTTTTCAAGTTAGTCCTTTATTTAGTGAGTTAATTAGTACTGCTACAGAATTTAAAGACCTCATAATTAACAAGGGGACTAGGGAGGATCGCATTAGTCAACTTATTTTAGATGAATTATGCTTAATGAAGTCAGTAGATTTTAATGTTCTAATGCCCATCTCGAACGAATTAAAAGATTTTTGTGAAAAAGTTGCTAATCATTATGCTCGTCCATGGGAAATTGCTGATGTTGCCTTTTCTTTAGGTGTTTCTGAAAAGACAATTTCTCGCAAGTTTCGCAATGAAACAGGAATGGGTTTTGGCGAATGGCTGAGGTGCTTTAGATTGCTAAAAAGTATGGAGCTCATGGCTAGTGGGTATTCTGTTACTGATGCCGCTTTAGCGGTTGGTTATGAAAGTCAAAGCTCTTTTAGTATGACATTTAGAAAACGTATTGGGCTTTCTCCAAAATTTTTTGTTAGTTATAGCTAATAAATTTTTAATTAGTTTATAAAAGAGAATTGCAGTTAAATCAATTCTCATTAACATTTATTTTGTGATATTTTATTTACTTTTATTAAATTTACTCCGAAACTGAATAATTGCGATACCGCCTACAGTAATGAATGCACCAATCCAATTACTAATCGAAACGTGTTCTCCTAAAATCACGATACTTCCAAGCATTGCAAAAAAAGGCATCAATAAACTGTATGGTGAAATCTTATCAACACTAAATTTTGTTAATAATTTATACCAAAGAATGAATGCAACTACGCCACCCAATACTGCAGTATAGAGAAGTGCGCCCCATGCTTCTAATGATGCATTTTGCACTGATGCTAACTGCCCTTGTTCAGTCATAAATGAAATTGCAAGTAGTGAAGGGAATGCAATCAATGATACGCCGGCATTTAATCCTATTGGGTCGAATGGACCTAACTTACGTACAAAGATATTCCCAACAGCGAACATAAATGCAGATGCTGCAATCAAGAATAGACCACCAATACTAGAATTTTCTTGAGGCAAGCCGATGATGAGGGCAACACCAATCAAACTAACAGTCATACCTATAAGCCCTTGTTTGCTCATTCTCTCATTAAGGACGATTGCACCAAGAATAAGTGTAAATATGGCATTTGTTTGATAAACAATCATGCCAGCTGTAACACTGACAAACTTAAAGCCTATATAGAGTAAAACAAAATGTGCAACGCCTTGTGCTAAACCAATTGGCAGAGCTTTCTTAAAATTACCTTTTAAGCGATTGAGGAACGGTATAAGCAAAATGAACATTATCAAGAAGCGTAACGAGACCATAAATATAGGCGGAAACTCACCTATCCCGAATTTCAACATTACCGCTTGAATGCCCCAAATAAAGGGGACACCTAAGGCAGTTAGATACCAGAAGGTACTCATCGGTTATCCTTTATTAATTGGTAGAATTTTCATACTCGATACATATGTTTTTGATGTTCTCAAGTGCATCTTCTGCAAAATCTGTTAAAAATTTTTCTAGTTCTTCCTGTAGTCCGAGCTTTGGCTCTCCGGCCATTTCCCATATGACTTTACTTTCATTACTCGAGATCACTTCAACACTCAAAAACTCCCACAAATTTCGGATGTTTAATGATGTACTAATGATGTTGAAATGCATTTTCATCTCCTTTTCATCACGATATGAGAGCTGATCCACGACATAATCACCAGAATCAAACGTTTTAACACGTACTTGGCCAATACCCTCTCCAATCATCTGACATTTACCAAGGCCATCAGTGAAGCGGTCAAAAGCAGAAAAATTACCGACCACCGCCCATACTTCTGCAGCAGGGGCCATAATTGTAAGTTCCATATGCAAAGTTCTTGTAAATGGAACTGAAGGGTAAAAATAACGCTGTGAATTGTTGTTTTCCATTGTTCACTCCAAGAAGTGGGCTGTTAAACCCACTTGCTAGTAAAGGTGTTAAGCCGCTTTTTGTTTTTCGACAATTTGTTTTGCATTGTTGAGAGCACTAGCAGCAAACCCAGCCAAGAATGCTTCAAAATCAGCCTGTGGAGTTTCTTTATTCCATGGTGTTGCAGCAATATCCCAAATGGCTTGACTGGTATTTTCATCAATTTGAACCACGCGCATTGATGACCATAGGTTGCCGATATCCATGCTTGTATAGATTAAGGTCCAGTCCATAAGCATTTTTTCGTCATCACGGTTGTTCAGCTGCTCAAGTACAACATTCCCATCAGCAAAAAACTTATGGCGAACTGAGCGAACTCCATCGCCTGACATTTCAATGCGATTTAATCCATCAACAAATTTATCAAAGCCTGTGAAGTCACCTACAATTTTCCAAACATCTTTAGGAGCAGCTTTTATAGTCACGGCCGTACTAACTGTTTTTGTTGTAGGAAGTTGGATTAATGTTCCGCGTTGTTCTGAATAACTCATGTAATTCTCCATAAAATTGTGTTGTTGTGAAACTTGGTTTTTTTTATCTTCAGGTATTTCAATAAAGCCACTTGAAATGAGGTAGCCTAGATTCGCATCTAGTAACTGGTGATTTTTTTCTGGGTAATCCATTCCCGAAAGTCTTAAGCGGTTTTGTGTTTTTTCGAATTCGATTTTTGAAATGTCGCCAATATCTTCGTTTGTCTCATCCAAATAGAACGACACAACTTGGTATAACGCATTTGATTCATCAAGATTCAGTAACATCTCGCGCCAGTCTTTATCATTAATGAATTCAATAGATACACCGTGATGATTCAATCTTCCGACATATTCTTTCCATGTAAGGGGCATCGGATTATGCAAGTGCAATACTGGTGTGTGTTTTGTATGGTCTAAAGAAGATTCAACTAACCCTTTGGCAATAAAATCAACAGGGCATAGGTCAAATTGAAGATCCCAATCAGGGGCGATGCCTAGCTGGGCAGAACCTTTTAGTAATAACAAAATTCGGTTTTGATCGGGGAAGCAATGGCCTGTATTTGAGTGACCGGTAATATTCCCTGGGCGAATAAGCGTAACAGGCAGCCCACGTTCATATGCTTGCCAAACTAATTGTTCTGAAGCCCACTTTGTTAAGTTATATCCGTTGTTAACGAAAGCTGGCAATTCAGCTGCTGGACCATCTTCAACAATGTATCCATCTTCAGTTAAATTACTTGCGGCACTAAGAGTTGAAATAAATACCAACTGTTTTTGCTGTTCTATTGAAGCAAGTTTGATTAAATCAACTGTCGATCTAACGTTGGAGTTATACAAATAGTCGTAGTCATAGATATGGTTAACTTGAGCGCCATTGTGGTAAATCACATCAATGTTTTTCGCAAGAAAGGCGTAATCATTTTCGCTTAAGCCCAAACTTGGTTCGGCAAGATCTCCGCAAACAGACTTAATTCGTGGATTGCCTGTTAGGTCATTTACACCATACTTTTGGAAGTTATCGTTAAGCTTTTGCAAAGCGGCTTCAGGTGATGATGCTCGAACATGACAATAAATAGTCGCTTCAGTAAGCTGAATTAATTGCTCAAGGATATGCATACCTAGAAATCCGGTTGCTCCTGTTAGAAGAACCGAACGTGGATTAAATGCATGAGCGTTTTTAATCTCTAAAGGTTGAATCTCTTGATCCAGAACTATATCTGAATAAATACGATCCGAAATCTGTGCACCTTTCGACAATTCATTCGAAGTAAGTAAATTACTCAAAGCTTCGATCGTTGGGTTTTCCATGAATCGCGCTAATGTAAAACTGCCTTTAAAGCTTTTTTTAACAGTTAGGAGCATTTTGGAAACGAGTAAAGAATGTCCACCCAAATCAAAAAATGAAGATTTAAGAGTAACTTCTGTCAAATCTAGATCTAAGGCTGTGGCCCAAATATGGCGCAATTCAGTTTGAAGATCAGTCCATTCCTCTTCAACTTCAACTGTAAAGCTTGTTTTAATCTCAGCTAAGGCCTTCCGATCAATTTTGCCATTAATAGTGAAGGGGAATTCTTTAACTTCGACTATGACCGAAGGCAACATATAATTTGGAAGAATGTTGACTAATTTGTCTCGTAGTTCCTCTGTAGTGACACCATTAGACGGGTCTTTAACAAAGGCTTTAATTTGTTTTTTACTGTCTGCGATAACAACACATCCAGCATAAAAACCTGTTGTTAAGATAGCATTTTCAATTTCACCAATTTCTACGCGAAATCCGCGTATTTTCAATTGATTGTCCTGACGTCCAACGAAATTCAACTCACCATTATCATCCCAATAGCAAATGTCACCAGTCCGGTACATTGTTTTAAATAAACTAAACCCTTTTAATTTTACAAAGCGCTCTTGTGTTTGGAATTCATCATTTACATAACCAGGACCAACACCTTTACCAGCAATATACAACTCGCCATGCTCAAGAGTTTGGCATGCTTTCCCATGCTCATTAATCAAATAAATTTGAGTATTCTCAATGGGCTTACCAATTATTTTATTATTGCTGTTTAAACTGAATTTTTTGAATGTTGCCAGTACAGTGCATTCTGTAGGACCATAAATATTAATCAGGTTGGTATGTTGGGACCAATAATTAATAGCAGTGTTATCGCAAACATCACCACCAGTAATAATGTATTTCATTGATGGCCATTCATATTGAGGTAATGCAGAAAGCATAGCTGGAGGTATAAAACAGTGAGATACACTTTCTTTGCGAATTAGCTCGTTTAGTTTATCGAAATCATGGCGCTGTTCATTTGATGGAACAATCAGCTTTGCGCCAGCAATAAGCGTTGGAAAGATATCTAATAAGGATGCATCAAATGAAACTGTTGTAAATTGAAGGCATCTAGATGTTGGACTAACTTGAGCTTCGTTAACGTACCAATTACAAAAGTGTGCAAGATTATTGTGAGTTAACTTTACCCCTTTAGGCATTCCGGTAGAACCTGATGTAAAAATCATGACAGCATTTGTGTCAGATAGTTCAGGCGTTTCTATTGCTAGAATATTGCTTGACTGAATTTCAAGAATATCTACACAAACCGTTTTTACAGCTGTTTCAAATTGCAATGAACCAATAAGTAAATCAGGTAATGCACCGGATAGAATATTGTGAATACGTTCTTCTGGGTATTCTGGATCAATGGGTACATAGCAAGCATTTAGCTTAAGTGTTGCCAGGATCGCAGCATAAAGTTCAATTGATTTTGGCAATGCAAGTGCAATGATTGGTTGCTGAAGTTTTGCTTCAAGTTGAGCTCTAATATTCGTTGCATATTGCGTTACTTTTACTTCCAATTCAGCATAAGTAATCGCTTGATTACTGTACTTAATGGCTGTATTCGCTGGGTACAACGCTGCTGTCTGCTCAAAAGCTTTATACAGATTCTTGGTATACAAACGATCTGATGTGCTCTCATTTGAATGATGCCAATAACTCAATGTACCTAGATCAATTTCGTCCATGGTGGCCAATTCAAAGCCTGAAGAGAATGGTTTATCAATGATTTCATGTGATAAATGAACAAGCGTATCCGAGACAACACCCTCTAAAGCGACTAGCAACTTTTGGTAAACATCAGCACCATTCAAATAATCATGATTAGGAATTTTTGAACTGGCTATCAAGACAGTATTTTTCTCAGAGAGTTGTAAAGCAGAAACGGTATATGCCTTTTCATCCTCTGAATAAGTGATACTTAGAAAAATTGAATCAGCTGCGTCAGAGCCCGCATACTTTGGATCATAACGTTTAAGTTGATAGTCAAATTTGGTCGGACTTGTTGCAATATTATCGAGAACTACATCATGACCTAATTCATAAATGTGTGACTCAATTTCACTCGAAAAAGGGCAGCTTTGATCTAATTTTATAGTTAGTAATTTCATTTGTTATACCACCTTAAAAATATTGTCCCAGAAGATTTCGAGTAGGAGCGTGATCAGCGATGCCTGATGAAACTAGGAATCTTCGAATGTTCACGATCATTGGGTGCTGGCCTGTGATTGGATAGCCATCTACCGTACTTTCAATGAGCTTCTTTTTTACAATTGGTGGAAGTGACAATTCATTAATTAGTGCTGTATCGAATTCTTTCTGAATGTCATTTGTTAAGTACTCTTCAAGGAAAGTAGGAATTACTGAACCAATAGCTAAACGTGATTCTTCACTAATAGATGACCAATAAATTTTGCAGATTTCAGTCCAAAACTTTGCATGACGTCCTTCGTCAGCTAAGTGATCAGACATAATGCCTTTAATGGATCGTTTGATCGTTGCATCCCTTGAGAATGCAGCAACATCATTCGTTACTGTGTTTTCGGAAATGGCTACAGCGATCAGCTCCATACCCGATTTATGAAAAGTATCATCAAGGAGTGAAATTGCTCGTGGGATAGCTCGGCTCAACTCAATTTCATTGAATTCTCTGAATGGATCTATTCCAGTTTGCTGTTGTAATTGATTCTGAAAATCCATTGCTACAAATGCATGATAATCTTCGTCTATCACTACAGACATCGCATCATGTTTAACCGAAAACGGAAAATCGAAAGGGAAGCGGCCCTTAGCAATATCTGAAGCTGTTTTATTAACAATTTCAGTTTCAAAAATAATGATGTCTTTTATGTATTTATAAAGGCTTTGAAGCAAGATCGTGTCTTGAACATTTTTTCCTAATTTTTCAATAATTGGATCAAAGCAAAGGGGCTGCCGTTCTTTTGGGTAGTAACAAAGCTCATCATCTTCAATGATACGTCTTGGACGAGTACGGATAGTAGCTTTCTGTTCCCAAGAGTTGGCGTGGGTCTGATAGTTCATTATTGTATTTTCTCTATTAAATTATAGTCTTCAAATTAGTAGTAATGAATTTCAAGTAAAATGCAGCCATTTTCACTGCTAAAGGGACCGTGATTTGTTCCTGCAGGTCTTAAAAAATATTCACCTGCAGTATATTTTTTTTTCATTTCAAACGTATCTTTGTCTAAAAGAACTTGGTCACCAGATACAAGATAAACTTCTTCATGATAATCATGAATAAACACCGTTTTTGTTGTTGCACCAGACTTGAATCGCACAAAACGTGTTCTCAAACCAGTCTTATTTTCGGTATTTAAAGTATCTTTCATAACTATCTGTTCGATTCCTATGTCAAAACTAGGTGGCGCATCCCAGTTTTGATTTGGAATTTTTAAATTGTTTTCCATAAATTAATAATTCCTTTAAGAGGTCAATTTACTTTAGATCTTGTAAGAAAATTAACTTCTTCTTAAGAGACAAAGTTATTTCCCAAATGGTCAAATTCATCACTTTTAGTGATTTTTAATCTTTTTATAGCTGTAACTTAGTGGATTAATAATTCAGGTAATAGACTAGGTGGTTTTAATGATTTGATGTCATACTCGAAATTTTTACCCAAACTATGGAATTGAATTCGAGTGATAGAATCATTGAAGGTTGGAGAAGTTGAAGGGCTCTTAATGTGGAATTATTAAGTGAAAAGCAATGAGAAGTGAATCCGTACGTGATAAAGATAGGTCTAGTAGGACGTATTTTTTACTTGAAGGAAATTTTTTTAATTTCTTAACATATGCGTGTAAAAGATAAGCATTGATCAGATTCTATAAACATGAATATAGATATGGTTGATAATAATGATAAGTAATATTAGGAGAACTCTAACAATGCTAGTGGCGCCGAACATATCGTTCTTTTTAGTAGAAAAGGAAATTAGAAATATCAAATTTAAGGGCACTAGTATATTTGGTTAGATATTGACAAAAGTCTATGTAAATCAATTCATCCTAAAAATTTTTACTAGAAATAACATGGTATTTGTGCAACATAAAGTAACTTATTTATTAAAATTTCTAAGGTCAGTTATGACTTTATTCATATCTAAATTTAAAGCCTCACAATACTGAATAAATTCGAAAATATCTAACTTTCTATCTTGAACCGTACCGGGT
>NZ_JBWYIU010000021.1:0-13964 GCF_056783995.1 Acinetobacter sp. ANC_7588
GGGTGTGTGGTACATGTTTGTGTGATGTATTAGAAGGTGAGCCTGACCATCGTGATGTGTATTTAACGGATGAAGAAAAAGAGAGTAATGACCAAATACTCGCATGTTGTTCAAGATCAAAAACCAAACAACTTGTATTGGATATTTAAAATTTTAATTACATATCTTCATTTAAATACTATTTCGATATAAAAACGGATAATCAATGAAAAGTATGCGGCTTCAACAGCAAAGTAGTTATTCATGGGGATGGATTTTACTTTTATCTTTATTAATGGCATTGGGTCCATTATCAGTTGATATGTATTTGCCAGCTTTAAATCATATGGCTGGAGATTTATCTGTTAGTGTGCAAAAAGTTTCAAATACATTGCCTGCATATTTTCTAGGATTAGCTATAGGACAGCTATTGTATGGTCCCATCAGTGACGCAATAGGTCGAAAAACGCCACTGTACATTGGATTAGGAATTTACATTTTAGCAAGTTTACTATGTGTATATGCTCAAGATATAAATCAATTAATGTATCTTAGAATAATACAAGCTCTAGGTGGATGTGTAGGAGTAGTTATAGTAAGGGCAGTTGTTAGGGATTGTCTTACTTTACAAGCATCTGCTCAAGCATTTACTACCTTAATGATGATTTTAGCTATTGCACCAGTGATTGCGCCAAGTATTGGTGCACTTATATTGGAATATTATCATTGGCGCACGATTTTTTTATTATTAGCATTAATGGGTATAGCTTGTCTACTTGGCATTCATTTCTTCTTTAATGAATCACTACCGAAATCACAGCGCACGAAATTCCATATTAAAAAAAGTTTTAATTCCTATGTAGACCTCATAAAAGATCACACATTTTATCTTCCTATGTGTATAGGAGGATTGTCTGGCGGAGTGATGTTTACTTTTTTAAACTCGGCTTCTGCTGTAATGATTGGGGAATTTGATCTAAATGAAAAAGTTTTTGGTTTGATTTTTGGATTAAATGGAATTGGAATAATATTACTTTCATTTCTTAATAAAGTTCTAATAAAGATATGGAATATAAAATCAATTTTATTTTTAGGGTTGATGATTCAAGCACTAGGAGTCTTATTGCTAGGTGTAGGGTGTTTTTACAGCTTTAAGATTTTAGTTTTTATTTCAATATTTATAATAGTTTCTACAATGGGGTTAATAGGTCCAAGTTCATTAGCATTAGCAATGAAAAATCAAAATAAGCGTGCAGGTGCAGCTAGTGCAATGATGGGTAGTATGCATTTTTCCTGTGGTTTAATAAGTGGGATTGTTTTAAATTTTATTTTTTTTAATGCTTTAATTAATATGTTTGTTGTTATGAGTATTTTTATTTTAATAGCATTAATACTGTATTTTTATGCTTTAAAGGAATTATAATTTTTTATAAAGGCCTATAAATAATCCTAATCCTGCTTAAGGAAATGACACCACTTATTTTTAAGGTTTATCTATCATTTTGTGATGAAATGTCTATGCTTTGATCGGCTTTGTTGCACAAAGATTTGAAATGCAAAGCGCCCCTAATTGAGCCAAATTTAAGACGTAACTTGAGTAAGTGGTCGACCTAATTCCGTAAATCTGTTGAGGACTGCTACACGTGCATGAACCTCATTGACTTGGCTATCAAAGCTCCTTGCACTGAGTTTATCTCCTAATAATTTGATGCAGTGCATTTTAGTCTCAACCAAACTTCGGCGATGATAGCCTGACCATTTTTTCCATAGTGTCCTACCTAAACGTTTAACTGTTCGAAGTAATTCATTTCGCTTTAGCAAGCTGCTCTTTGTATCTTTCCATGGTTTCGCATTTTTTCTAGGTGGAATCACCGCATGCGCTTGCCGATCTGCAATGGCCTGACGGCATTGCTTGGTGTCATAAGCTCCATCGGTATAAACAGAGTCAATCTGCTCATCTTGTGGAATCTGATCAAGTAAATCACCTAGTACCTGTGAATCACTGATATTATTGGTTGTGAGCTGAATAGCACGTATTTGAAGAGTTTCAGCATCTATAGCACTATGTAGCTTACGCCATTGGCGACGATATTCAGGTCCATGTTGCTTGCGTTTCCATTCGCCCTCACCTAGAAACTTCAAGCCTGTAGAGTCCATGAGTAGATGCAGCCCATAGCTACTTTTTTGGTAGCTGATTGCAATATCAATATACTTTTGTCTTCTACAAAGCGTACTGTAATCTGGCGCTGTCCAATTTAATCCGCAAAGTTTAATCAGACTTTGCACAAAGCCAGTGACCATACGTAAAGACAGACGAAATAAGGATTTAATCATTAAGCAGCATTGGATGGCTGCATCGGAGTAGGTTTGATTTCGCCCTTGTTTGCCTTTTGATGGAGCATACCATTGCGTAGCAGGATCAAACCAAATAGTAATATTTCCGCGATGAATGAGTGCTCGGTTATATGCGGGCCAATTGGTTGTGCGGTAGATTTTATGTGTAGGCTTCTTCATTTGTAAATTATATTATTGAAGAAGCCCTTAAGAACAGCTTTGTGCAATAAAGCCGCTTTGATCTAATAACACTAAAAATTAATCATAAAATTACGTTTATGTCATGATTTTAAAGAAAATACTTATCCGCGATTCGGGTTATAAATAGAGATTATTTTAAATATTATATTATTACTTTGGTTTATTGGGGATAATATTTTATTTTATTTTTTTATATATAGAGTGTTTAATTGTTTTTAAATCAGATCATTTTGCTTTTAGCTATTTTAATAAAAATATTATTAAATGGAAGTTTGCAAAAATTCTAAATATTATTAATTTAATTTTTAGGGATCTGTTTTTGGCTATTAATGGGTATTCAGTAGAACAATGTGATAGGTACCATATGTCGAAACAGTTAAAACTTACTCAATCAGTAATAATATTAATATTTGCTAGTACGGCCATGATTCAAGTACATGCAGATTTCATCGAAGACAGTAAAACCAGTCTTAATCTTAGAAATTTTTATTTTGATCGATCCTATGATCAAGATCATCTGCCAGCATTTGGCAGCTGGACACAAGGGGCAAACCTAATTTTTGAATCAGGCTATACTGATACGCCGCTTCAAGTGGGATTGGACGCGAGTATTCGTTATGCTGTTTTACTTGATAGTGAACATCGTCAGACCAGTGACTTGATCGTGCCTTATGATCCTGCCAAAGGTGAATTAAAAAGTGATTATGCTAAATATGGCGTCACCCTAAAATTAAAAGCAGGTAATACTGAATTAAAAGTTGGTGAATTGTTGCCAAGAACACCTATTGTGTATTTTGATGATTCAAGACAGTTGGTGACATCTTTAGCTGGAGCCATGCTAGAAAATAAGGATATTCAGAATTTAAAAGTTACTGCAGGGCGTATTACATATACAAATGCCCGTAATGATGACGAATACCGTAAATTGAGTATGCAGACTGCGGGGCCTGTCAAGGAAAGTGATGGACTAAATCTATTCGGTCTGGATTATCAACTTACTCTAGACTTGTCGACATCTTACTGGTTTGGTCAACTGGAAGATATTTACCAGCAACATTATGTAGGCGTTAATTATAAAAAACAGCTGGATCAAACCAAAGTCAAATTCGACTTGAGCTATTTCTATAATGAAGAAGATGGTGATGCCTATTATGGAAAGATTGACAGTCAAGCCTTGGGGGGAATGACCACACTTCAGCATCAGAATCACCGGTTTACGGTCGGTCTGCAAAAGAACATCGGAGACAGTAGTTTCCCTTTACTGACCGGTTATTCTCCACAACCGTATTTACAGGCTTGGTCTATCCTGCCATTTAATAATCCAGAAGAGTCTATTTGGCATTTCAGTTATATCTATGACTTCAAAGACTGGAGCCTACCAGGGGTTAAGACGCGGTTTGCCTATCATCATGGTGATGGTATCCAGCGCAAAGGTCTTGCAGATAACAAGGAAATTGAACGCGTATTCAGCCTATTATACCACCCAAATCAGGGCTGGTTTAAAGGATTAGGATTTGAATGGCGCTATACCGATGCAGATATTAAATATGGCGCAGGGATGGAATCAGGTAAGAGTTTTGAGGAACACCGTTTAATCACCTCTTATACCTTCAAGTTCTAAAAATTGTAGTAATCCTCATTGAGGTGGTATTCACCTGCTTACAGGCCCTAGATCTAGGGCCTGTAATTTTTTCTGTGGGTCTTAAATAATTTTAAGCCTAATTTAGTTGTTGTTTTGTTAAAAATATATATAAAACAAAAAGATAAATTCTTTATTCGTGCTATTTATTTTAGTAAAAAAACATTAATGACAGTTATTTGTTCTAGGGAGATTTTAAAACTATAAGTAAGGATATCTGATCATTATCCTTAAGGAATATCCATGTATACCATCGAGCGACTTTACGATTCCATTTGTCTGGAGGAAAGTAAAAAGTCTGAGTTTGAAGAATTGCTCAAACAAGTTGCAGTAGAAAGTACGTCATTTTCGGAACTGTCCTTTATTCCACAGCATATAGTTGATTTGATGAAAAAGGCCGGATTTTTCCGTGTTTCAGTACCCCGTATTTTTGGCGGTAATGCAGGCAATCCACTACCATTTTTACAGTCTTTGGAAAAACTAGCTTCTGTAGATGGCTCTGCTGCCTGGGTAGCCAGTTTTGGTTCATCAAATTATTACCTAGCTGCTTTACCTATCGAAACCCAGAAAATCATTTATCAGGATGGTCCAGATCAGATTTTTGCCGGAGGTCTGTTCCCGGTACAGTCAGCTACTCGTATTGATAATGGCTGGGAAGTTTCGGGAACTTGGAAATTTTCCAGTGGTTCTAAAACAGCAGATTGGTTAGGTGTCGGTATTTGTGAAAGTGCCAGTGGTGGTTTCCAGGACCGTCCACGAACCGTGATTCTTCCTAAAGACAAAGTCGAGGTATCAGAAAACTGGGATGTTTTTGGCATGGAAGGTACGGGTAGCCATGACTTAAAAATTACTGAGCAGTTTGTTACTGAAGACTGGTCGTTTGTCCGTGGTGCACCTGCGTTGGTGGATGAACCTCTGTATCACATTCCAACGGTAGCTTTCTCCGGTCAGGTGCATACGGTGGTAGCACTTGGTTTGACTTTTGCAGCGATTCAAGAACTTTTACAGATTTGTAAGGGACAGACCACGACTGGTGCACCAAAATTGGCTGATCGTGCTTATTTCCGTATGGCTTTATCCAAAAATACAGCATCTTTCCTCAGTGTTCGCAGTTATTTCTATGAGATCTGTCATCGTGTCTGGGGGGAAATTGAGAAAGGCAACGAGATTTGCAAAGCGCTAGAAAATGAAATGCGTCTTTCAGCAACCTATACCGCGCATTCCTGTGCCGACATTGTCAAAAACTGCTACAGCATTTCCGGCATTAACGCCATTTTCAAACGTCAGAAGATGCAAAAAATTCTAAGAGATGTGCTGGTTATTACTCAGCATGCGCATATCAATGAATCTGTATTTGATGGCGCAGGGGCAGTGATGACTAAAACAGAGCCATTCAAAGGATATATCTAACAGCAGGACATGAAATTCATCAAACAAATAAGAGGAAAAAATTTTGATTAATACACGTGATTTTAGAAATGCATTAAGTAAATTTCCGACGGGTGTCACTATTATTACAGCTTATGACAAGAATGGAGAAAAAATCGGCGTTACAGCTAATAGCTTCAATTCAGTATCTATGGAACCACCTTTGGTGTTATGGAGTATTGATAAAAATGCCTACACTTATGAGTCTTTTACTCAAGGAGGATATTTTACTATTCATATATTGCGTAAAGAACAATTAGATCTGTCTAACCGTTTTGCACGTCGTGGTGTCGATAAATTTGCTGGCATAGAACTGCATCAGGACAGTCAGCGAGCACCTCGTTTGGCTAACGTGTCAGCTTGGTTTGAATGCCGTTTATGGAATGTCTGTGATGCTGGGGACCATGCCATCGTGATTGGAGAAGTGTTGCAATATGGTTATGAGCAGGATGTTGATCCATTGGTTTTTTGTAATGGAACATATGCCATACATGAGACTCATCCTTTATTAAAAATATAGTAGGGAGTAACAATAATGTCTACACCAGTGACAAAAAATGCAATTAGTACCAATATGGAACCATCAGCTATTACAACCAAGCTGGTAGTATTCCTATGTTTTATCGCGATGATATCTGAAGGCTACGATATCGCAATTTTGGGGGTCATTATTCCGACCCTCTTACAGGAGGCGAGTTGGAATTTAACTGCCGTGCACATGGGTTATATTGGCAGTGCAGCTTTTTTTGGAACACTTATTGGGTGCTATCTTTTTAGCGCGTTAAGCGATCTATATGGACGTAAAAAACTATTAATTGCATGTCTGATTATTTTTACTACTTCAATGATCGGGGCTGCCATGGCACAAGATCCGATTAGCTTTGTAATTGCTCGTGGTATTTGTGGTCTCGGGGTCGGGGGTATTATTCCAATTGCCTGTGCTTTAACTTCTGAATATTCTGATGAAAAAAATAAGAATTTCTATTTCGCCCTAATGTATTGTGGTTATCCAGCTGGTGCATTACTAGCAGCATTGGTGGGAATGTTCTATCTGGATCAGTATGGATGGCGAACATTGGTGGCAGCAGGTGCATTACCATTATTATTAGTACCTGTATTTATCAAATTTCTTCCAGAATCCATTTCTTTCCTACTCAGTCATGGTCGTAAAAAAGATGCTTTGCAACTGGCTGATAAAATCGGAATCTCACAGAATTCAATTGAAAGCTATCAGGTGAGCAAAGAAAATAAAGTTAATATTTTCTCTTTACTGAAAGAAATGTTCTCGGTCAGGCACTTGCGTGCAACAACCTTATTTTGGAGTTCACAGATTGCAACTGTACTTGGTGTATATGGCCTGAGTACGTGGTTACCACAAATTATGAAGACTAATGGTTATGGAATTAGTTCTAGCATTTCTTTTCTAGCCATCTTTATGCTTTCTGCAGGTCTAGGCTCACTATTTATTGGGCGTTTGACAGATCGTTTTAATACTCGTAAAACAATTGTACTGTTCTATCTCATAGGTGCAGTCTCTATTTTCGGCCTATCCTTTAACTATAATATTGCAATAACTTATGTGCTCGTTGGTTTAGCAGGTATGGGTATAATCGGTGTAGGAATGGTGCAGCTAGGCTATATCACGCATTATTATCCTACTAAGATTCGTGCCAGCGCCGCTGGATGGGCTATTGGTGTGGGTCGTATTGGGGCGATTATGGGACCGATTGTTGGTGGCTATCTGATGGCAAATGGCTCTAATACCAGTGCCAATTTTTACCTCTTCTCTGCGGCAGCCCTGATCGCTGCCATTAGTATTTTCTTTACACCCAAAAATATTGGTAATCACTAAGTTAGGATGGGAGGGTTTTGTATATGGACAAGGTGATTCTCATCACGGGTGCGGGGGAAGGTATCGGATTTGCAATTGCAGAATATCTGGTGAGCCAACAGTATCAGGTAATTTTAACTGATGTTACACTTGCGAAAGCTGAAGCAGCAGTAGCAAAGCTGGCAGTGAATAATGCATTTGCTCTCAAACTGGATATCACTGATCAAGTAGATTTTAATGCAGTATCTGGCTGGATTAAAGAAAAGTTTAGCAAGTTGGATGTGCTAATTAACAATGCAGCTATGACCAAAACCACTCCATTGTTTGAAATCTCGGCTGAGGAGTTTGTGGAAATTAGTCGAATCAACCAAATGGGAACTTTCTTGGCCTGTCAACTTTTTGGACAATGGATGGCGCAGCAGGGGCAGGGACGTATTATCAATATGTCTTCTCTTGCAGGCCAGAATGGTGGTATCGCTGTGGGAGCACACTATGCCATTTCTGAAGGTGCCATTTTGACTATGACCAAACTATTTGCCAAGGCACTGGCTGGATCAGGGGTTACAGTCAATGCCATTGCCTGTGGTCCGGTAGATTCACCCGCATTTCACCGTCTTGTGCAGGCGGATGAAATTCCGGAGATTCTGAAATCAATACCAGTGCATCAATTAGGTGATATGAGCTTTATTGCACAAACCATTGAGTTGTTAATCCAAAATAATTCAGGATTTGTTACTGGAGCAACTTGGGATATGAATGGTGGCTTATTGATGCGCTAATTATTTTTGTAGAAACAGTTTGCGAATAAAAAAATCATCTGAAGATGATTTTTTTATAGCTAGATCATTAATCCAAAAATATAGCGAACTCTTCTAAAGGTACCCGAGTGGTTTGAGAAATATTAATTATATGGGAAGGGTCAGCATAGCCGAGAGCCATACCACAGACTAGTTCTTCATTCTTATCTGCATTGAGATGATTAAGTACGATAGAGTGGAACTTATTCCATGCAGCTTGTGGGCAAGTATCAAGTCCTCTAGCTTTGGCGCACAACATTACATTCTGCATTATCATCGAAATATCCATTTTAGAACCAATACCTAAAGAGCGATCTACAGTAAAGAAAAGTCCTACGGGAGCACCATAAAATTCATAATTATGTAAAAGCTGTGCTTGCATTTTGGTTTGGTCATTTTTACTGATTTTGAGTAAACCATATAGCCAAGCACCATTTTCTTTTCGATGATTTAAATAAGGCTGTTGCCAAACTTTTGGATAGTAAGCGAAACTTTCTTGATATTGTTTAGCTATATCAGGTTGCTCAAATATTTTTTTTTGTGCTTGATAAACCTCTGCCACCAATTCATTACGCTTCTGACCGCTAACAACATATACTTTCCAGGGTTGTGTGTTAGTACCTGAAGGTGCTCAGGAAGAAATAGTTAAAATATCTCTAATGAGTTGCGGTTCGGCAGGCTTATCTAAAAAAGCACGGGCGGCGTATCTCGATTGAATTATCTGATCAATCAGCAGAGTTCCATTTGAATCCATTTTAAATTCCTTAAAGAGAGGGGGCTTTAAAATTATTTAAAATAATTTCACTCATCCATTTTATCGAATGATTATTTTTAAATAATCTATGATAATAAAGCCCAATATCAATAGTATTTCCTGGTATATTAATATCTATAATAACAAATTGATCGTCATAATTAAATCTTTTAGCAAATGATTTAGGGATAATAACGCCATAATCTGTTTTACTTACTATCTCTGGAGCTACAGAATAGTTGGGAATATTTAATACAGTTCTTTTTTCAAACTCATTATTAATATTTTTAACTAAATCAGTATGGCCAGTGGTTAAAGATTTTACTCCGATTAATTCAATATTTTTTAAAATAATATCAATTTCTTTGTTGTAATATGGATGGTCTTCTCTAATCATTAAAACAAATTCATCATCAAATAGTTTTTCATATATTATATTGTCCTTACAATTTTTTAGTACAGGTAAATGTCCTATAGCAAAGTCGATTTCTCCATCTCGCATTGCATGGGCTAAGTAGCTTTGTTGGGCCTGAATAACATCAATATTTACTTTATTATCATGTTCTTCCATTAATAAACAAATGGAAGGCATGAAATAAGATTGGCACATATCTGACATAGAAAATATAAAATTATTTTTAATTTTTATTAGATTTGTATCAGGCAAAGTAGAAAGAATTAACTCCTTAGAATTGAGTAAATTATTAGAGATATTTTCTGAGAGAGTGGTTGGTAACATTCTTCCTTCTGTACGAATAAAAAGTTGATCATTATACAGATTTCGTAGTTTTTTTAGCGAATGGCTAATGGCTGGTTGGCTAATTTGTAATAATTCAGCCGTCTTCGTTAGGCTACCCGTTTCATATAATGCACAAAAAATTCGTACAAGATTAAAGTCAAACTTTACATCCATCAATGTGTCCTTTTATCGTATAAGCTTAAATTAAGCAAAATTCATTCCATTAATATCGAACCTATTAGTTTATTTTTCACTTATAATATAAAAATTATTCAATTGAAATAGTAATTTATGTTTCTATAAAAAATTCCCTTAAATTAGCATTTAAATTTACATGGTAGATTATTAAATAATATTTTATATTATTAATATATTTTGTTGGAAGTTTAATACACCTTGACTTAGCAAGATGTATTATTCTTTAAAAATGAAATAATGATTTGATTGAAAAACTCTGGTTGCTCAATATTTGAAATTTGTGAGGGCGTATGGTTGGGATATCGATAAGCAACGTTTCTATTGATCTGAACATATCGCTATATAATCCATTATTTGATATCACATACCATATTTGAATTTATTTTGCGAAAATAGGCTATAAATAGTATTTTAATATACTTAAAAAGTATTTAATGGGGCGATTCAATGGAACTGAAAACTTTAAAATATTTTGTAGCTGTAGTAGAAGAGAAAAGTATAACTAAAGCTGCCTCGAAATTGTGTATGGCACAGCCTCCTTTAACGCGTCAAATTAAAAATTTAGAGGCTGAACTAGGGGTAACATTATTTGAACGAGGAATACGTCCAGTAAAAACAACAGAAGTAGGACAATATTTTTATCAGTATGCTGTTCAAATATTAACCTTGTCTGCACATGCTAAATCAATGGTAAATAGATATAAAGTAACCGATAAAACAGTACGAATAGGCTATGTAAGCTATTTATTGGAAATTACCAGAATTAATTGATTATCTAAGAAGCCACATTAATGGAGTTAAAGTTGAGTTGGTTGAGTGTGGAACAAGCGATCAAGTTGAAGCTTTAAAACTTGGAAAATTGATATTGGATTTGGAAGACTAGGAATTAGTGATCCTTCAATAAAAAGAAAAATTTTAGAACATGAAAAGCTTTTACCTGCAGTACATAATAATTATGCATTAGGCCACTATCATAATGAAGGTATTTTCTTATCACAAATATTAAATGAAATCATATATATGTACCCAAATACCCCTAAGCCAAATTTTTCAACTTTTATTCAGAATATTTTCTCTGAATTAGACCTAATACCACAAAATTTGACTGAAGTAAGGGAAATTCATATGGCACTCGGATTGGTTTCATCAGGTGAGGGAGTATGTATTATTCCAAAAAGTGCAAGCGCTATTGGTATACAAAACTTAAAGTTTCTTCCCATCCTAGATGAGGAAGCGTACAGCCCAATCACGTTGGCTTATCGAAGTATAGATAATAATGAATATATTCAGCAGATTTTAGAATACATGAGTGATTTTTAGAAATATTGAAATTGTATTTCTCCTATCTAATAAACTCTATGAAGGAGCTGTTGATATTTAATAATGATAATTAGATAAAGACGCAGCCTTAAAGTGATAGAAGTTTCATAGTTCTATGAATAGCCATGATCCGCATAAAGCTTTGCTTCTAAGCCTTCAATTAAATGCTCAACCATTTTGATGTCAGCAATATGCCTATTGGATAGTGCTGAGCTTACGATCTCGCCAAATTGATACATCACGATATGTAATTTACAGCCATAAAACCAACCCATCGAACTTTTACCACGAGATATAGTTCTGACTAATGATTTATGGCATTGAATTCGTTAATTTTTGCAGAACGGTAAAGTGGTTGAGTCAACCCATAAATATCGGCCATGTTGGCTTCTCATCAAGGTGACATGTAACGCGTGTAGTGCCAACTGATGTGTATCATCCGTTGGTAACAGGGTAAGTTTTTAAATAAAAACTTTTATCCTGCTTCACCAATGAAAAGAGTGCTTTGAAGTTGTGGAAGTGACAAAGATTTATACTAAATGGTAATAAAGGTAATTTCTGAGAGACTTAGTTGGGTCTGTCAGATTTTTAAATAGCGCCGACTTTGCTTAAGAAATTTCTAATAAGTTGCTTCAAATTTAAGAAAAAAGTCATCAATTACACAGAATAATTTGGTATGAGCCATATATGGTGCAATAAATCAGGACTAGGGCTTTAGTTTTGGGGTGATAACTCAACTGATGGCACTAGTCCTTTTATTTTTAAAGTCAATTTCTTATCCGCGATTCAGGTTGTATATATTTTAATAGTAGGGTTTTTACTATAAGCAGGAATTATTTGTAGGAAAGGAATAGCCTCTGTATAAATTAAATCAATTGAATAGTGAAATATTTTCTTGTGACATTTCACTAGGGAATTAGGGGAGGTGAAATGAGTTCAATCATAAAATATTTAAATATTGGTAATGGAGATATCAAGGTTGTTGTTAAGGATACTATAGACATTGAAGGAACAATTACTACAGCTGCTAGTAAGGCTTTTGAACATAATCCTAAGGCACTAGTTAATGCACAAGTAGTCACGAATATTCTTGAAAATAATTGTCGAATTGTAGGCAAAGCTAATTTACATGAACTTGCTTTTGGTGTTACTGGAGTTAATGAGTTAACCGGAACACCTATTAATCCCCATTATCCTGAGCTTATTCCAGGTGGATCATCGAGCGGGTCTGCGACAGCTGTTGCCGAAAAACTCTGTGACTTCTCTATCGGAACTGATACCGGGGGGTCTATCCGTTTACCTGCAGCCTGTTGTGGAATTTACGGACTTAAACCAACATTTGGTAGGGTAAGCCGTCAAGGTATTCTTCCTGAATCATCTACGCTGGATTGTGTTGGGCCCTTTGCAAATGAGATGACCATGCTGATCCAGGCTATGACAATTATTGATCCTACCTTTAGCTCGGAGAAATTGCTCTTTAATCAGAATATTAAACCACGAATAGGGGTATTAAAAGTTCATGCTGATAAATTTATTTGGCAAAGTATCGAAAAGCTCATTAATCAAGTCGAAAATATTCAGTTTGAAGAAATTGAATTAAATCTATTTCAAGCTGCTCATGAAGCTGGAATGACATTAATAAGCTATGAAAATTGGCAGTCATTCTCGTATCTAATACATACTGAAAAATTAGGACCAGATGTTTATAAACGGTTAACATCGTCTGTAAATATTACGCTAGATCAATATAAAAAAGCCCAAGAGATTCAAAGTCAATTCAAACAAGAATTAGAACAAATTTTACAAGAATTTGATGCTGTGCTGTTACCCACTTTACCTATTATTCCTCCTAAAGTGAGTGAAATTACAGATTCATTAAAGTTGCTTAATCTAACAGCTTATGTACGTCCTTTTAATGTTTCAGGTCATCCTGCAATCTCAATTCCGTTACAAACCGAACAAGCAGAACCAGTTGGTTTGCAATTGGTTTCAGGGCTAAACCAAGACGAAAAGTTATGTGCAATTGCACAGCTGTTTGAAAAATATATTAAGGATTAATTTATGAGGCAAGAAATTGATATTGAAGAAATATTATTTAGATTAGAGCAGCTAGAATCTCAGCAGTCAATTCGTAATTGTATAAATCGCTACATGGAAATCTGTGACCATCTAGATGCAAATACAGATCTTGATGAGCTTATGGCGCTATTTGATGCTGACAGTATTTGGGAAGGCATTGGTGAGAAATACAGTAAAAGTTTTGGGCGTTATGTAACATGGCAATCCATTTATGACATGTTTAAAAGCTATACCCAAAAAGATTCGCATTTTCTCATGAATGCTCATTTTGTAAGTTCCGAGCAGATTAATGTTGAAGGTACAACCGCAAAGGGTAGTTGGCTGATGCTTCAAACTTCAACTTTTAAGAATCTTCAAAGCCATCTCAATGCAGCCAAATTGACCATTGATTTCCGTAAAGACTCCAGTGGTCAATGGAAGATCAAACACTTTCAAACAGAAAATATTTTTAGTCGTCCGGTGGATCACTGGAACAGCACTGCTGAATTGCCTGTACCAGAACCAAAAGTGCAGAAGTAAAAGCACAGGACGCAAATTAAATAGGAAATAGATATGAATAGCCTGATTCCAACACAAAATATCGAAATTGATTACAACGAACTGGTTCAAAGTGACCGTGTACATACTTCGCTGTATAAAGATTCAGCCATTTTTGAAGAAGAAAT
>NZ_JBWYIU010000022.1:0-10080 GCF_056783995.1 Acinetobacter sp. ANC_7588
GGACTCATCACTTTTATTTCGAAAACCTAGAAAACCTAACTATGAGTACTATAATTCTCTCATAGTTAGTAGTCAATCCCTCATATTTAAGTAGTCAATCCCTCATAGTTAGTAGTCAATCCCTCATAGTTAGTAGTCAATCCCTCATATTTAAGAGCTGAAAGCCTTGTCTTTAAAGGCTTTCAGCCTGCCTAAAAGATTTAAAAGATTTAAAATATAATTAAAAAGAGCAAATTAAAAAATTGCCCTATGTTTTCGCTACGCTCAAACTCTATTGAACTTCGCTTTCGCTCAGTTCGAAGGGGCAATTTTTTTCAAATAACTGGAATTAATTCTCTAAAAGAAAAAGCAACTCGGAATTCGCTTCGCTCATAAGTTTTTATGCTCGCTTCGCTCGGTCTAGATTCAAATTAATTTTGTTCGCACCCTTTCGGGATGCTCTGTACCTACCATTTAAAATCGAAAGGGAGCTTGTAATCAGGGAAAAGACAGGAGCGAAATTTTTATAATGCTCAATCGCTCGTAGACACTCGCTCGGTTTAAACCTGTTTCAGTTAAAAAGAAAAGGACAAAGCGAACGGAGTGTGAGCGACTAAGAAAAATCAAAATCTCAAAACTTATTCCCTCTGACTACCAGCTCCCATCTGAATTTTTCAGGGAGTAGCCGAGCCATCCCGAAAGGGTGGCGGCTCCCCTTTTTGATACACGTAAATAGTGGCCAGGCTCTCCAGTCGTCACTACCTATAAGTAGTGACGACTGGGGAAAAGCTCATAATATTTACAATTGAACACAAAACATTCAGTTATAGATGCGTGACAGGAACTAAATTGACGATATAATGATCAAACTTTCTTGTTTTTTCATAACTTTTCTTTGCTGACTTTCATTATGTTTTTCAGCTTAAACACAAACTTAATATTGGAGATCAAATACTTTTAATCGCTCTCATCCTATATGCAGAAACGGTTTATTTTTATAAGTATTCATACATTTGGACTTAAAGATTCTCGAATTTTTATAGCCATTTTTGAGCATTTTTTATCGAACCAATTTCTATAATTGACTTTGATAAAACGTTAATTCGGCTCTTAACACTAACCAATACATCGGATCTCAAACAGTTTAAATAAAAAATGATGCTTCATTGATTCCGTAGCCCAGCATAAAGCTGTGCTGTACTCATCAATAAAGCATCTCGAATAAAAGAGGACACATGACCTTAGAGTATCAATTCGATCAGCTCTGCAATAAATTCCGTGAGGGTTCACACGCAACACAAGCAAATAGAAGAGCTATGCTTAAACTGTTTACTGAACAGCTTGCCAAGAATGGTTATGACGTTAAAACCATGTCGCCCAAAGATTTAAAAGGTCGGCATGTGAATAAATTGCTTGAGCAATGGCGTAAAGATGGTGTGTCCACAGGAACAATAAAAAACCGGATGGTTGCTGTACGGTGGTGGGCTGAAAAAGTCGGCAATAGTGGTGCTGTCAAAGATAATGCAACTTATAAAATAGAAAATCGTGTCTATGTGACCAATGAAAATAAATCTATTTCTTTAAAAGATTTAGATTTGTCTAAAACCGATCCAAACATAGCGCAAAGCTTACGTTTACAAGATGCTTTCGGATTGAGAAGAGAAGAAAGCATGAAATTCCAACCAGAGTATGCTTTGGATGGTCAAAAAATTGAAAATGCTAAATATATCCGCTTAAAAGACAGTTGGACCAAAGGCGGAAGACCTCGAACGATTCCAATAACCAATGAAAAACAACGTCAAGAACTCAAAAACGCTTACGCTCAAGCTGTGAAAAATGGCGGTTCCATGATTCCAAAAGAAAAAAGCTATAAATCCCATAAAGCCAATTTTGAAACGATAACCCATGCGCTAGGTGTGGGACAAACGCATGGTTTAAGGCATGGCTACGCTCAGACCAGATACCGTGAACTAATGGGCTTCGATTGCCCTGCTGTCGGTGGTTCTCGTTCATTGTCTGTTGACGAGCAAGTAAAAGATAAAGAAATCCGTATGTTAATTAGTGAAGAATTGGGACATAGTCGAATAAATATTACGTCCGTGTACTTGGGTTCATGGAGTAAAAATTAGATGGGTATTGCATCAGAAATAAGATCAAGTTTGCCGTTGTGTGGTCGTTGTATTAATTGCAAGCTATTGATTTGGAATGATAAAGCGGAACTAAAATCTACTCAAAATTTAATTAAATTTAGAAGCTCAGAAGCATCTTTTTATTATACCGTTCGTTGTTCATGGCTCAAAAGTCCTGTATCTGAACCTCAATTTCTAGATACCTGTGAAGGTAAACAACAGCAAAAAGGGGATAATTAGATGGTGCATGATTTTCTTATATCTTATTACACGTTTTTAATCAGTGGCTTGCACCTAAAACCGCTTTTTGTTGGATTGGCGAATACGCTTTTTGTTTTAGTCATCATTGCGCTTTTTCTCATGATCGTTGTGAGTTTGAAGTCAATTTTTAAAGCGCATAATCCACTACATGAATTTTTATATAATGTAGTCCTTTTGAGTTTAGCCATATTAGCTCAGACCTATATGTTGAGCTACCTCACAAATTTACTAGCAAGCAATTATGTTATTGTTTCAAAAAATAATTATTTTTTATCATGGTTCATTATTGCTGGTATCTATGCCTTTTTTTATTTTGCAGATGGAAAGTCAAAACCTCGTGCAGAACGTATCAAAAAAGAGTCGGCTGAAGGATATGGAACGTTATTAAATGAGGTGCATCGAGGGTTTGAAAATAAAACTCCGCTTATTGCATTTACGGATAAGACTTTACCCAAAAAGCAAATTAAAGAGATGGAACAAAAATATCTTGATTGGTCGTTCCATCGTGAAAGTCTAAGGGTGACAAATGAAGATCGGGGCATTGTGTTAGGCGCACCTGGTTCAGGTAAAACAACGTTTTTAATCTCTCAAATCGTGGAGTGGATGAAGTCGGGTCGTAGCTTCGTTGCAACAGACGTAAAGCCAGAAATTTGGGCGATTCTCAAAGCAAACAATGTCTTTAAAATTTTCGGTTATACCGATTGGGTTTTTAATCCAACGGATGTGGATAGTGACCACTACAATATTTTTTCAGAAGTGAAAGACTCAGCAGAACTCAATGAGATTTTAAACATTATCATCAAAGATGATACAGCCGATTCAGTTGTTTTTAATGACCTTGCTAGACGTATTCTTAAGGCGGTTCTCATCGAACTTGGTGATAAGGCATCACTGGTGAATGCTCAAAATTATATTAACAGTATGGATAGTAATGATGAGCTGTTAAAGGCATTAAGACAGTCTGAAAAATCCAGTGTTTCAAATATTGCTAAAGAAGTTTCTCGAACAGCCCAAAATGATCGCTTACTTGCATCTGTGATGACGGCTGTTTCAAAAGCATTTGAGTTTCTTGATGATGATCGTATTCGAGTAACTACATCAGACAATACCCAAGGGTTCTATTTAAAAGAAGTATTAATGAAGCCAAAACAAGCCGTATTTCTGCAGTTTGACCAACAGTATAAGAGTTCAACAGCTACATTATTTGGGGCGATGGTGGCGCATACCATGCGTATTTTGCAGGCAAATCAAAATCGTGAGGCGGTATTCATTGCCTTAGATGAAATTATTAATTGTGCCCCTATCCCAAAATTCACTGATTTGCTCAATACGATACGTTCTGCAAATATGCCTACATTCCTCTATCTTCAAAGTTTGGAGGGCTTAAATCGCTTGTATGGAGCAAATAGCGACAAGATGTTCATGGGGTCTAGCAATTTAAAAATTGTTTTTAGAATTGGGGACATTGAGTCGGCTGAGGAATGCAGTCGATTAGTCGGTCAAACTGAAACGACATATATTTCTGAAACGGCAGGTACAAGCCAGACGAGCGGTACAAGTTCATCGAGTCGGGCAAGCAGTTCATCTTCCAATAGGTCGCAAAATACAGGTACAACCAAGTCCATTAAATTGGAATCTATTATTGAGCCTGCCGAATTTATTAAGTTGCCGATCTGTACGGCTGTTGTGATGTATAACGGCTCTTACGGAACATTGGAAATGCCGAAATACTATGAGTGCTACAACATGCCCAAACGCACTAATTTAAAAACAATTAGGGACTTTAAAGTCGCTTAAAACTCAAAACTTTTTAATAACGAAAAACCTTAGTACGGTTCACGAAAATATAGGAGTACTAGAAAAAGTGTTATATGAAGCCTATTACCCAAGTGAGGGTAGCGACAATCATCCAGTTCAAATTTTCTATGGCTTTGTGCAAGAAGGTTTTGAAAAAGACTATCAACTGACATTAGTTGTCTTTTATCCAAAACTAACAGGTACTTCATTATTTAATTTGAGTGATGAAATTAAAGCAGGTTTAGCAAATTTTCTATTGCAGAAGCATGTCTATGGGGTTAAAGCATCGTTTATTAGAGTTGCTTTTGTATGTCCGCATCTAAATGAACAAGATTTTTATGGAGAAAGTTGGGGTATAGATGTCTTTGGAAATTATGCGCAAGAGCAAATCGAGCAAAGACCAAAGAGTTTCTTGGATAAGATTTTCAATAGTGGCTTCATAAATATCAGTATCAACTCACGTAATTTAACTATTGGTTTAACTGAAAAAATTACGCTTATTGATGAAAAAAACCTTGATAAAGATGAAACAGCGTATCTTTTAAATAGACTGAAAGAAGTTAACTACGGGGACTTCAATAAAGTTTTTGGTGAGTAAAAATTTTTGCTGGCTATACGAAATTTAGTTATTCCAACTAAATTTCGTATATGAGATTTTATGTTAAATAATTTAAAGGATAGAAAAATTTAATATTGACTTTATATCGGAAAAAATAACGGCATTTTTTTTTAAAGTTGTTTTGTAATACATTGATATTTGTGTATTAATATATTTTTTATTTCGGATTTTATAGCGTACAATTATCTTGCTGTTTTAAAGAGATTTACAACGTGGATATTACACCGATTGCTAGTGCGTACTCACCAGAGCTAGAAGAGAAGTTATTCGAAATAATTCGCTTAGACGCGCAATTAGATTCAACTGTACCTAGTACTATACGAGATGCTATTGAAGGGTTATTACGTGTAGTTAACTCTTATTACAGTAATAAAATTGAAGGTAATCCAACTAAACCAAGTGAACTTTTGCATTTAAATGATGAATCTATTGAATATAAATCTAAAGGACTTTTGGAGATTAAAAGACACATTGAGGTTCAAGTTAAACTTAATTTGCAACACAGCAATGTTGAAGAAGTAACTTCACAAGATTTCATTAAAAAGATTCATGAAGCTTTTTATGAGCAGTGTGAGCCTTCGGAACTACAAATTTTAGATAGTGACGGTATAACTACTCATCAAATAGAACCTGGATGTTATCGTCTAACAAACGTTAGAGTTGGACCTCACACACCACCATCGCCAGAAAAAATTTCAGCATATATGTCATGGTTTTCTAATGCTTATAAAGTTAAGTACCTTCCAGGCATGAGTAAGTATTGGGCAATGGCTGCATCACATCACCGTTTAGCTTGGATTCATCCATTCTTAGATGGAAATGGTCGAGTTTCAAGGTTGTTCACAGATTGTTTTATGCGTGCAATCGGTTTAAAAAGTTATGGTCTGTGGTCTATGTCTAGAGGGTTTGCTCGTTCGAGTGAGCAATATTATAAGTATCTCGATATTGCTGATAGACAAAGACAAGGTAGTATGGATGGTAGAGGTATATTATCTGATGATGGACTAACACAATTTACAGAATATTTTATAGATGTTGCTCTAGATCAAATGACATATTTCAGTAGCTTATTAGAACCATATAAGCTTGAAGAAAGAATTAACGTTTACTTCCAATTAAGATTCAATGAAGCCTTATTTGATCATAAAACGAAAAAACCATTAAAGAAATTGCCTTTAGAAGCGAAAGATATATATAAAACTCTTTTGCATAGTGGGCCACATTCTAGAAAAGAATTACAGGATAAGTTTCAGATTAGTGAGAAAAAATTGAGGGAAATCGTTCAAGTAATGGTTAAAGACCATCTAATATTTGCTCCTCCTAAACACAAATTGCAAGTTAGATTGTCTCCACATGCTGTTGAAGTATTATTTCCATATCTATTTCAATAAAATAAAAAAGCTCATTTATGAGCTTTTTTATTTTTTATCTAGCTAATAAATTTTAGGAGAAAAATTTAATTTCTACTTGGTCAATGAAATCACTATAAAATTTTAAGCCTAATAACGCTAACGTTACTGGATGATGATTTTCAATAGGACTTTCTAAATGCTTTGATGGTGGATTATACCACTCACCATTATTTTGCACTTTAATTGCTATTGGATGAGGCATTACAGTTTCTTGAATCATAGGATCCCCTTCATAATGAGAGAGGCTTCCATTACTTATGACCATTTTTTTTATGTAATGAGAGCCTTTGTGTGCGCTTTTATATGAAGTATGACCAGGATAAATTTCTGTGATTTCTTGGATTGAATGAGTATCTGCGTCACGAGCCTGTTTAAGATATCTAAGAAGCATATCTTTTTTACGTAATCGACTGAACTGTCCTTGCCAAGGTTGAAACTCATTTCTTTTGTCTTGGCATGCTCTTTCAGTTTTTGCCCAGACTTTCTCTAAGCACCCTAAAAAAAATCGCCAATTTCTCTCAAACTCTTCAAATGATTTTGAATTTTGCATAGCTTCAATACTAGATCTAGCGGATTCTAGTTCTGCTTTAGCTTGTTTTAGGGGGGTATTCTGCATTTTCTCTTATTTCATAAATATTTTATAAATTAATAAAGCCTTTTTTATTATTTTCAACTACTTAATTTTAAATTGATTCTAAAGGAAATCTACAATTAACATAATACAAGTTAGAAGCTTAAAAATTAAGCTTAAGCTAATGATTATATATATTTTTTTAATAAAAAACCCCAGCATCCTGCCGGGGTTTCTCATATTGGGTTGCTAGGTATGACTCCTGTCTTACCTCACGCTCCTGGTGCGATCTTTCTTATTCTTGTTGTTTGGAACATCCTGTTCTCTATGACTTCATCATAGGAAAATTCACCTATCCTGGATAGCCGCAAAGGGCCGAGATTGATGTGAGCCAAAGCGTACAAAATAGCCTAAATTTTATCCCCAGCAATTGGGGATAGTTTTGGAACCTAGATCCGTATGAAATGGGCACTGATTACTAGATTGATCGTTTTTTAACCGAATTTACTGGCAAAATGTTACAGATTTGCTTAAAAACTCACCAAATTATTACAAAAGCCGATTTTTGTGCATTTTGTGATCATGGTTAAATTTTTAAGTTATTGATTTTCAAATTAATATACAAGTGTACTTCGTATAACGCCCATTATGTTAAATTGGTTAAAAGCTTTTGATACGAAAGAATCAAACACAATTAGATAGAAAGATAGTTATTGTGGTTTTCTTAATTTTTTTTCCACAATAATTAAAGATAATGAGAGAGCAATAAGCAAAGCATCATTTGATAGGCTATCTGTTAAATTGTTCGGTATTAGTAGAGTTTTATATAAAACAAAATAAATCAGTATCATAGCAATTATTAATAAATACGTTTGAATGAAATTTATGGGACTTCTAATAGTTTTTATGTAACTATTTTTTGGTGTACAAAATCCCATAAATGCTCCAAATAATAGGGCTAGTAGAAAACCATTTACTAAGTTTTCAATCGCTGTTGGCTTATTTTCAAGCAATCTAATACCATAAACAAAGGTAAATAACGGAAGTGCAAAAAGGAAAGCGATTAAAACTATTTTTTTAAGGTGTATTTTCATTAAAATATTTTCTATGACTTTGTACTTTCTTCTGGGGTCCTTCTAAGCTGTTTTTCTCTTTCTCGGATATTGATAATTTCTAATCTATTCAGCCAGTATTGGATGGCGTATTGATATTTAGCAAAGAATGCAAAAAACATAAAAGTAAAAGTAGGTCCCATATCTATACTGTCAGAATAGCCCATATATTTATTATATAGCGCCATACCTATCGACCACATAGTTAACAACCAAAACATATAAGTTGATAATTTTAGAAAGTTATCAAAACTTTTACCTTTGAACATAGTAATCAATTCAAGAAATAATTATTATTCTCAATAATATCAAATTTTATAAGTAATTAAAATTTAAGAATTTCTAAAATTAACATAATACACCTTATACGAAATACAATTTTTTATTTCTTATAATTCATAGCCTTATGCTTATATGAAAAGCCCAAGTATGCGTACTTGGGCTTTTTTGTTGATTATTCATGTTCCACGACTATTCTTTGATCAATGTTTCACGACTTTATTCATATTAGTTAAATAATCGTGGTTAATCATAGGGTCTAAAAAAACGGCTCCAAAAGCCCCTTTTTTCAGGCTCTGGTTCAATGTGTTTAGGCACTGGAATCCGCTTATTTTCCGGCTGCTCTGGAGTAGTCAATCCGTCATCTTTCGGCTGAGTTTGGATCTCAGTTTGTACAGGAGCTTCTTTTTGTTGAGTAGTCAATCCATCATAGTTCGACTCACTTTTTGAGCTAGTGTCTGTTGCTGTATCTAATTTTGGATCGATAGACCTAGTTGTATAGGCTCTTGGAGCTTCTAATAATCGTTGTATCGCTTCAATTTGTTCATCCTTAACGTGTAATTGATCATTCTTGGCTTTTAATTCATCACGTTGAAACTGCTCACGCTCATGCGCCTGTTCAAGCTGTTTTTGAAGCATGTAAACCTGCTGTTCTAGAAGGTGAACTTCTGACAACTTTCGTGTTTCGGTTGTCTGTGAACTGTTCACATTTCTAGACGGTTCACCAAAAACTCGAATAGCTTCGGAAAGATCAATTTTACCATCACTATTCTTACTTAAATTACCTTTATTAACTTGCTTATAAATGGCTTGACGAGTCATTCCATACAGGTTTGAAAGCTCAATAACAGATAGTGATTTCATCTTGTAATTCTGGTTGTCTATTATGTGAACCAAGATACATCAACAAACAGTCAACCGCTACATACACAGTCGATCTTTTATGCCTTAAAGCCTAAATTTTTAAGATGAGGAATAAGTTGTTTTTGTTGCATTGGATCTCGCAGCATATCTTTAATTTTGATAGCTAAGTCGTCATAACTTTCACCTTGTTGTGCTAGGTGAGATACTTCATGTAAGCGTGAAAGCTGATTACCAAACATATTAATTTGTGAATCTGTCAATTTATAAAAATTATTCTGTTCAGATTTATGCTCAATACTTTTTGATTTTTCTTTAAACGTGAATTGAATGTGTGTGACTTTTCGGCCTGTCTTTATTTGCTCGTAAGATACATTTAAAGGGCTATGTTCATTGATTTGATCTACAGCTGTATCAATAACCCATCTTTTTAAATCAGCAGATAATGGATATCTTTTTCCTAACTCCAACATACCTCTTAGAGATTCGATGGAAATCTCCCGTTTTCCTATTGAACGGTATTGGCTTAATAACTCATAAATACGAATAGCATAGGCGCTACTCATACCAGCAATGTCAGATAATGAATACTTAGTGAATTCACGACTTAGATTAGAAATGAAAGGCAAAATTTCTTTAGAAAACCTAATTCCTACAACGCTTTTACTTTCTAAAAATCGTATGGATTGAATCCATCTCATTTTGATTGATTCATCATCAATAGCTAAATTAATTGATCTGTCATATAAGCGGTTTACACCATCTTTTAGATCTCTATAAGCTGTTTTTTCATGAACCCCAAGTTTTTTTAAGTCATCAATAGTTACGCGATAAATTTCATCATCTGTAATGTCTTCAGCCCGACTAATTTTACTAATAGCCGCTAACACAATACGCTGTTCTGTTGAGCTGAGTTGATATGAAGCCTCAATAACTTGATTTGATTTAACTACTAGTTCTTTTTTAGATGGACTCATCACTTTTATTTCGAAAACCTAGAAAACCTAACTATGAGTACTATAATTCTCTCATAGTTAGTAGTCAATCCCTCATATTTAAG
>NZ_JBWYIU010000023.1:0-8661 GCF_056783995.1 Acinetobacter sp. ANC_7588
ATTTTAATGAGGACTAAGGTTTGAGTTTGCATCGTTGCGACCGCCATCTTGTGTGGGCGGATCGTCGGGATTTCAACGAGCAAGGTTTCAACTGATGTAATCATTTCCACTCTACGCATTCTTGCATTGTGTATTTCATGTGGTATACCTTAAAAGAATGCAAAAATAGAGTCGAAGATCATTTTTGCATTTTAATATATTTAAAAGGTATGGAAGTCATGGAGCTTAGACATCTACGATATTTTGTCGCAGTGGTAGAAGAACAAAGTTTTACAAAAGCAGCCGAAAAGTTATTTATTGCGCAGCCACCATTAAGTAGACAAATTCAAAATTTGGAATCAGAGCTTGGCATTGCTTTATTTGAGCGAGGTAGCCGTCCATTAAAAACAACACAAGCCGGTTATTTCTTTTATCAGCACGCAGTGAAATTACTTGCCAATGCTGAAGAAGTTAAGTCTATGACAAAGCGTATAGGTCTAGTTGAACGTACAGTAACAATGGGGTTTGTCGGGTCACTGCTTTATGGGCTGCTTTCTAAAATTGTATATTTATATAGGCAGCAGCAACCCCACTTAAAGATTGAACTTGTTGAAATGACCACGTTAGAACAAGTTAAAGCACTCAAAGAGGGGAAGATTGATGTTGGATTTGGGCGGCTTAGAATTTCAGATCCAGCATTGAAGCGAATTTTGCTTCGTGAAGAGCGCTTAATGATGGCAGTGCATGCGAGTCATCCTTTAAGTTTGAAAAAAGAAGGTGTTTATCTATCTGATATTTCTGATGAAAATATTTTTTTATACCCTAGCCATACAACCCCTAGCTTTGCAACTCAAGTCCAAGCCTTGTTTGCAGAATATAATTTAGAACCTAAAAATATACGTTTGGTGCGAGAAATTCAGCTATCTCTTGGTTTGGTTGCAGCTGGTGAAGGTATTTGTATTGTTCCAGAAAGTGCGAAATCAATTCAGCTATCCCATTTGCTTTACATCCCAATTTTAGATGAAACTGCAGTAAGTCCAGTATTTATGACGATACGTAATCTAGATGAGAGCGAGGACATCATGTCTCTAATAGATTGTATTTACCAAGTGTATGATTTAGAAGCAATTAAGTATGATAGAAATTTAATTTAGATAGGGTCTAATACAATAATTAGACTTAGGTCTAAAGCTATTGGATAAAAAATAGCAATCAAAAATCTTAAATACTCAAAATAACTACGACTTTAGCTTATGCCCCGAAAAGGGGCTTAATTTTTTTTGATAAATTTCAAACAAATAATTTTAACTTTGAAGAAAAAGTAGGTTGCAATAAAAAATTCAAATTAGAAATTCTCAAAGAATTTTTTTTTAAAGTAATTATTCGTCTAATTTTCATTCAATCATACTAGAAATAAGCCCTCGAGATTATTTAGACCTTGAAGGTATATATATAGATATATTCGGTTTTGGACATTTTTTCAGCTTTAAGTCAATGTTGCGTCATATTTTTGGAGAGTTTATTTGCAGGAGGCGCAACCTTGGAAGCAAACAAATTAAATATCAATCGTGTGATTGATGATGCTAAGTTCACACCATTTCATTGGGGTGTATTATTTTGGTGCTTATTGATTATTATCTTTGATGGTTATGATCTTGTCATTTACGGAGTTGCATTACCTTTATTAATGCAGGAATGGGCATTAACTTCAGTACAAGCTGGATTGTTAGCAAGTACAGCTTTATTCGGGATGATGTTCGGTGCTATGTCATTTGGTACATTATCAGATAAGCTTGGTCGTAAAAAAACCATTATGATTTGTGTGGCAATCTTCAGTGGATTTACATTTTTGGGGGCATTTGCATCAAATCCAACTGAATTTGGTATTTTACGCTTTCTTGCTGGTCTGGGTATTGGTGGTGTGATGCCTAACGTTGTTGCTTTAATGACTGAATATGCACCTAAGCGAATTAGAAGCACTTTAGTTGCCCTTATGTTCAGTGGATATGCAATTGGTGGTATGACGTCAGCATTATTAGGTGCTTGGTTAGTTCCACAATATGGCTGGAAAATTATGTTCTATATCGCTGCATTGCCTTTAATCGCATTGCCGTTGATTTGGAAATTCCTACCAGAATCTTTGATGTACCTGACCAACAAAAACCAAACCGAGCAAGTGCGAATTAATGTGAAGAAAATCGCACCTGAAAAAAATATTACTGCTGACACTCAATTTGTATTAGATGAAGTCACAGCAGGTGATGAAGCTCCTTTAAAAGCATTATTCCAGCAAGGTCGTACCTTTAGTACATTCATGTTTTGGATCGCATTCTTTATGTGTTTACTTATGGTTTATGCTTTAGGAAGCTGGTTGCCAAAACTTATGATTCAAGCGGGTTACTCGCTTGGTGCAAGTATGATCTTCCTATTTGCATTAAATATCGGTGGTATGGTGGGTGCAATTGGTGGTGGATATCTTGCAGATCGTTTCCACATCAAAAAAGTACTTACAATTATGTTCGTGTGCGGTGCACTTGCACTTATCCTTCTCGGCTTTAATAGTCCACAAATCGTGTTGTATACGCTAATTGCAATCGCGGGCGCTGCAACGATTGGCTCACAAATTCTACTTTATACATTCGTCGCACAATATTATCCTTCAACAGTTCGTTCAACTGGTATGGGGTGGGCATCTGGTATTGGTCGAATAGGTGCAATCGTAGGTCCAGTACTCACTGGTGCTTTGTTAACCATGGAACTTCCGCACCAAATGAATTTCTTGGTCATCGCAATTCCTGGTGTGATTGCAGCCTTAGCAATTTTCATGGTGAATCTGAAAAATTCAGTAGATGGAAAAATTGCTCAGGAAGAATCTGTACACTCTTCTAAAGTCGTAGAACAAGCTTGATATAATTGCTTTATAAATAGATAGCTACTTCATCGGTAGCTATCTTTCAACAAATCAAATCATTTTTAAAGGATAAGAGAGATTAGGATGATCTTTTCAAACAAACCATTTACTTTAAGTTTAATCTCATTAGCTGTTTTAACCTCTACTGCAACGTTTGCACAAAGCACACAACAGTCTGAAATAGAGCAATTACGTCAAGAAATCGAAGCACTTAAATCAATGATAGAACAACAAGAGAAGAATGCTGTTGTGCAGGCAAAATCGATTGAGACATTAAAAACTGAATCTGTTAAACCCCAACCAAAACTAAATGTTGGTAAAGATACCACTTTTAATTTTTATGGAAATGTTCGTCTAGATGCTTCATATCAAGCTGAAGGTAGTGGGTTAGATCGCCTATATAATAATATTAATAAGGTTCCTTTAACCGGTAATAATGAGGCGAGTGATCAGCTTAAGTCGACTCTATCAGCAACACGTTTAGGTTTGGATATTCATAGTCAAATTAATGATAAAAAAGTTTCAGGTAAAGTTGAAGTCGACTTTTTGGGTGGAGCTGGATTAGATAATCTTCGTATACGTCATGCTTATATGAATTACGATAAATGGTTAATTGGTCAAACTTGGTCTAACTTTGCTGTGCCAGACTATATGCCTGAAACGATTGATGCCTTAGGTTATGTGGGTGGTGCTGTAAAACGTACACCTCAAGTTCGTTATAGTATGAGTTTAGCACCTGCAACAGGCTTGGTCCTTGCAGCAGAAGATCCAAAAGATGGATTATCTAAAATGCGTACACCTGCAGTCACAGCGCGATTGAATCATCAATTAAATGATGATGCTAAACTCAGTTTACGTACTATGGTCAATGAAAAGAAAACAGAAGTTGATGAAGTCGTTGCATGGGGCGTAGGACTTGGTATGCAATATAAATTAGCTCCTTCAACTACACTGAAAGCTGACTACTATCATGTAAAAGGAGATAGCAGTTTCGTTTCATGGACGAATCCTGGTATCAGCCGTAGCTCATCTGGTGAAATTTTAGATGAGAATGAATTTGACTCAATTACCATAGGTCTAACGCAGCAATTTAATCCTCAATGGCGTGGAACTGTTGGTTTTGGTTATATGAATCAAGATGTAACAAATGCTTATCGAGGTGGTGCAGTAAATCTGACAGAGATCAATAAGGAGCTTTGGCAAGGTTGGGTCAATGCATTCTATAGTCCGATCAAACCGATTAGCCTTGGATTGGAATATGTGTATGGTGAGCGTAAAGCTGTAGTATCTGCACCAAATGGTTCTAACACAGGTGAGGATAATCGTGTAAGTGCTGTAGCAATTTATAATTTCTAAATTATTCAAACTTGAATTATGATAAAAAGAGCGATTTTTCGCTCTTTTTTTATGGGATGGTTTTAGAGAATGTCAGAATAGATCCTAGAAAAAATAAAAATATAAAAGTACTATGAGATCTTGTTTTACTTTACATTCTCATCTACTAGGAGAAGTCGCGTTTCGTGTACGAATTAGATTGCAAATTACTCAGTATTTTTTTTCATGTTTACAAATTTAAAAGTGTCTCGGTTGCTGCTGAACAATTGCAGATGAGTCAACCTGCTGTAAGTAATATTCTTAATAAAATTCGACAACATTATAACGATCCGCTTTTTTTAAGAATTGGGAATGAAATGATCCCGACGGAATTATCAAAGCAATTATTCCCATTGGTCAGTGAAGCATTAAGTAAAGTTGAAGCGATTAATAATTTTACGATCGATTTTGATGAAGCTATATCAGATCAACAATTCACCTTGGCGATGACTGATGTTTCGCATTTAGTATTACTGCCTAAGATTTCCCAATATCTAAAAGCAAAAGCATCTCATGTCAGATTAAATGTGCGTCCAATAACTTCTGAAACAAGTTATCAAATGGCAAATGGTGAAATTGATCTTGCATTAGGATTTCTGCCTCATTTGGAAAATGGCTTTTATCAACAAAAACTATTCGAGCAATATTATGTTGTAATTGCAGCAAAAGATCACCCTCGTTTAACGGGAGATTCAATCAGCAAAGAGCAGTATTTGGCAGAATCACACATTGATATTGATGCGGGAATGGGGCATTACCATATTGAAAATGAGCTGTTAAACCTTGAACTTAAAAGAAATATTTTAATGCGATTACCAAGTTATCTTGGTGTTGGTCTTGTTGTTCAAGAAACTGATGCGATTGCTACAGTGCCTTACTATCTAAGTGAAGTTTTATTATCACGAGGCAATTTAAAAATCTTTGATGCACCTATTGCTTTCCCGACATATGGTGTTAAACAATACTGGCATATGTCCTGTCATCATAAGACCAGCCATCAATGGCTTAGACATATGTTTCATGAAATCCTTGTAAAATAACACTCATAAATACTCTATGAGCAAGCGATTGGGGTTATATAGGTAGGCTATTCCTTAAATAAAAAATAGCCTAAGCTCTAAGCATCGTTATTAATTTTTAACTAAACCGCCATCCACTATTAAATTTTGACCAGTGACAGCTTTGGAGTACGGTGACAAAAACATTAAAATGGCTGAAGCAAACTCATCAGGAGTGACTACTTTACGCAAGGGAGTAGCAGAAGCAATATAATCAAAAACTTCCTGTGGCGTGCTTTTACTTGCATCAGTTTGTTGAAGTAATCCACCAGATAACATATTGACATTAATTCCAAACTCACCTAATTCATGAGCACATGTTCGCGTCAATGCGAGAAGGGCAGATTTTGCAGTAGTATAGTCATGATATGGCACAACAGGATTTTGCACCAAGTTTGTTCCTATATTCACAATTCGACCGAATTGATTAGCTTTCATGTCGGCTAAAGCAGCTTGAGTGGTATTGAGGGCAGCTTTAACAGCACCCTCAAACTGAGTGTGCATATCATTCCACTGTATTTGTGAAATATTTGGTCTTGCATCCCCGTTAAATTTAAAACTAACGAGTGCATTATTCACAATTGAATGAATAGCTTCACCAAAATGCAGTTTGGCAGCGTTAAACATTTCTGAAACTTGATCTGCATCAGTAATATCCGCTTGATAACTAAAAACTTGATCAGGATCTGAAAGTTTTAATGTCTTAGCGGACTCATGACTACTATGATAATTGACAACGACACGAGCGCCTTCGCTCAATAATGCCTTGGTAATAGCCAAGCCAAGGCCTCGTGCCCCACCTGTAACGAGTACAATCTGTTCGTTTATTTTCATTTACACACAATCAATAAGACTTGGTGAAGATTGTATTTAAATAATAAGTAACTTCAACCTTTGATAAAGCAAAATATTTATTTTTGAAATGAAATTTCTAATAGTTTGTGATGAATAAATCTGAGCTTGTCTAAGACTTTGTCCGATAGCGTAAATGGGTATGCATCATCTAAACCCATACTGCGATTAAGTGCATTTAAGTTAAAAGTGATGATTAACCAGTTTTGTAAAACAGTTTCAAAGTTTTTAGCACCAATCGGATTTTCTTCGATCGTCATACTTGGGAGATCAGCACGTTTAGATTGAACACTCAGACCCGCATAGTATGCTGTTTCTAAGGTATCCATCATATGTAAATAATGTGCCCAAGTCTCTGCCCAATCTTCCCATGGGTGAGCACTTGCATAGGAACTAATAAAATTTTTCTGCCAGTCTATGGGTGGACCTTCGTGATAATGTCGCTTTAAAGCCTCAGCATAATCTTGTCGTTCATCTCCAAACATTACTCTGAAAGCATCAATGAGATCTGGTCGAAGCTGTTGAATGAGATCGAAATAGTAATGCCCGCTTTCGTGGCGAAAATGACCGAGTAGGGTTCGATAGTTTTCACCCATTTTTATTCGGGTTGTTTCGCGGTATACGACGTCTGCTTCGCTTGCATTTAATGTAATTGTACCTTGAGCATGCCCAGTTAAAACAGGAAGATCTGGTTCGGGCATCAAAAAATTAAATCTAAGTCCAAATTGATCTTGATCATTTTTTTTTGGTCTCGGCATGATATTTAGTTGTTGCATCATATAAAGGAAACGACGCTTCGCATGCTCTAATCTGCTCCAATAGATGGTGTGATCAGGATTATTTAAATTTGGAATAATAGAGGTTAGTTTGCAAGAGTCACAGTAAATATCAGAACTTTCTGCAGGAATCATCCAATTGCATACATGATGATGCAAATAATTAAAACAGGGTTTATAGAGTTTATTTTTGAATTTGGGATTAATAGATTTCCACAACTGACTAGTATGTTTATGGAAACTTTCCATTTCTTTTTCTTCTACAACATAACCTAAATTAATTCCACAATGAGTACATGTAGAATTCATAAAAAAGATTTGCCGATTGCACTGCGCGCAAGAAAAATATTTCATAAAAATTATTCATTTTTTTGAGATTATACCATTGCTTTTTTCAAAAAAAAATTTGTGTTTCTGATATTAAATAATGAAAATTAAAAGCAAGAATAATGATGAACAATAAGTAATCAATGTATTGAATTTGTAAATACCAGTATAATTAAGATCATTTAGTTACTGTATAAAATAAAATCAATTTTATTAAAAAATAGTGTGATGCAAATCACAATATATTGAAATATATGATTTTTAATCTAAAAAAATCTTGATTAGAAAACTAAATGATCGTTTAATGCTATCAAGTAAAATTTCTTTAAATCTATGGGTATTTTGTATATGCAAACTCAGATTATCTCAAAAAAAACCTTGAATAATACGATCACTTCAGAAAGCAATATAATTAAAATTGTTGAAGACTCAGTTGTAATGATCGACGTGGCTCCTGAAGATGTTCAAGAGCTGATTGTGAATGATAATCAGGTCATTATTAAACTTAATAATGGGGAAACAATAACCCTAGAAAACTTCAATTATGAAACATCTGATTTAGTTTTCCGTAACCAAAATAGTGAGATGTTTGTTCTTGATTTCAAAAATGTAGAATACAACCCTTTAGAAAGCATAGAAGCGTTACTAGAAGGTGGTGCTGGAACTGGCGCTACAATCTTAAATAATTGGTTAGCTGGTGGTGCACTTGCACTAGGTGCAGTTGGAGTTGGCGTTGCTGTATTTGATGCTGCTAATGGATCAAGTGACACAAAACAACCTTCCAAAGATCTCAGCAAATTAGTTGATGCAATCAATGATGCTAAAAATTCATTAAATCAATTGGATGGAGATGAAAAACAGCGAGTTGAAAATGCTATTAATGATGCAGAAGCTGTTTTAAAAGACCCAGAATCAAGTCAAGAATTACTTGACCAGACGGCTGATGATTTAATTGCTATTGTTGAAGATGCTTTAAAAGATCAAGAAGCTAAAGATGCTGCTAAATTAGAAGAAGCAATTAATAATCTTGAAGCTGATTTGGAAAATGCAAAGGATAAGTTGGAAAATGAAGATCCAAACGATCCATATACTGATGAAACTAAATCAGAACTAGAAAAAGAAATTGAAGAAGCTCAAAAGCTTGTAGATGATTTTAATAATAATATTGGTAATAAGCCAAGTATTGACGATGTAAATAATGCTCGTGATGAACTGAATAATGCTGTTGATAATCTAAAAACTGAATCACAGCAAGAATTTGAAAACATGCCTGCAACTGAAGAGGATTTAGCCGCGCTTGAGACGAAGGCGAAAGACCTTCAGACTAAACTTAATGAAAATGCAAAGTTAGAAGAGTCAGCAAGATATACTGATGAAACACGTG
>NZ_JBWYIU010000024.1:0-7249 GCF_056783995.1 Acinetobacter sp. ANC_7588
TATGTGTAACCTAAACATTAATTTATACAAAGAATTTAATGATGAAAGCACTATCGGTAATCGAGCTCGCAAAGCTTTATGGGCTAAACCGCCAAAGTATATATAAGCGTATAAATAAAGGTGATTTAAGCAAAAATAGTGATGGTAAAATTGACCTGTCAGAAGCCATAAGAGTGTTTGGTGAGCCATCGCAACGTAGTAGCGCAAATGTCACTCAGTTACAGTCAACAACGGTACAAAAGTCGGCAGAACTAGACATCATGCTACAACAGGTAAATTTGCTTCAAAAACAGCTTGAACTTGCCCAAGAGCGTGAGCAATTCCAACGAGAACAACTTAAAGCAAAAGATGAGCAAATCGAATCCTTACAGCGGTTACTAGGTGCACCGAAGACACCCACTCAACATGAGCAGATAGACGAACTGAAAATTGACTTAGTTGAACCAAATGTAAAAGTTCAAGTTACGGAAGATACATCCTTTGAGACAAAGAAAAAGCGTGGTCTTTTTAAACGTTTGATACGTGAAATATTAAATTGAACTCATAGAATAAAGATCGTTTCTAATTTATCTAATGAGGTAATGACCGTATCTGTAAAGCATTTTGAACAATAATATTTATAAACAGTTCCCATTTAATAAGTTAATGCTGAACTTAGAAAAAAAACTATCAAAATGTCAATATTGCCAACAGGGAAGATTTCACGCAAAGTAGTGGTTAGTAAGCATGGATTTTGTCCCTAAATTATCTCATCTCATGAAGTCAAATAGGCAAATGTAGATTTGATCGAAGAAATTTGAAGGTATAAAAAAATGAGTCTGGAATAATTATATGCTTTATGGATATTGTGACGTTACAGTTGCAATTTAGGCCGCTACCTGTCTCCGAAATTTTCGACGACGACGGAGACAAGTAGCTTCAACCGCGTATTACTGCGTTTTGAACGCAAGCCTAGGCATGCGCTATTGCATATTTGCGGTATATGTTTATACGGTACTGCATAACCTAGGTTATATCAAGTAATGCGCTCTCACATTATGGAGGGTGACGTATGTGCTACAAGTACATGCTTATCCAACTAATTAGCTTTATTGCTAATATGTTGGAAATCATAAATACATTGATTGTCTAGTGGTTCTGGAACCGCTTGCTAAGGCAGGCGGTTTTTTTTATGAGGTAACGGTTTTGGGATAAGTGGTCTACAGCTCAATCACTTAGGAATCAAAGTCTGAACCACAAAAATGCAGCGGTTTATTTGGTCGTGTAATAAGAGAGAAATTTGATTAATTTTTTTAAAGTTACACGTATAAGAGAAGATATTAAATTTTCGCATAATGGAAGAAATGAAAGCGCAACAAAGATTGCGCTTTTTTTATGTCCGAAAAATTGTGAAAGAATTTCAAATCCAATGCAAATTTATAAATGAAGCCCGCATCCAAAGTGGGCTTTTTTTATGCCTATAAAGAAAGGAGGAATATCTGATGACTTAGATTGTAAAAAGTACTTTATACAATTTAGCAATGTAGAAGCACAGTGAGTAATAGCACAAGATCCGCCTAACAAGGCGGATTTTTTTATGGAATTAGTTCTATCCCCATTGCGATGTACTCCAGAAGGGTTGGCGATATTACACAACAAATCTGAATTGTTTGGTCGTTTTAATACGCGGATAGACAGTTATTGATTATTAGAGAGGATTATATAAATGAAATTATCCAAAAATGTTTGGCAGGTTCTTTTTGTTTTAGTCGCAGTAATGTTTTTAACGTTTGGATGTGAAACATGGATTAAAGCAGAAGGTGTTGATTGGTCTATTGAAGCTAAAACTTCAGCAGTCGCTCAAATCAAAAAAAGTAATACCAAATAAGCAACGTACGTGAATGAAAGAGGATATCATCCTTATCAATTTATTTTCATTCACGTAGACGTTGCGGATATACTTTATTTGAAGCCAATAAATATCATAAGGTTGAGAAAAATGGGTGAGTGGAGTGAATACTTTGAGGATTACCCCGAAGAAGATATGGGTAACTATCGAAATGGTGTTTTTGATCCTGAATTAGCGAGACGCAGACATTCTGATAATTTCGTATCGAACTATGTTTCTTCACAAGAAGCACAGTTACGGAAAGAGCAACAAGAGATACTGATGCGTTTAAAGGGCATTGATTCGAAAAAGTAAATAAAAATATTCAGGCTCGCTCTAGGCGAGCTTTTTTGTATTTAATAGAACCTATCACTTAACTATACTCAAATAGTAATTTGAAAATTGCGTCCATGTTTCTATCATTAGACTTTAAATTAATATTAAATGATATTATTATCAATTTAGTTTCTTTATTATGTTTAAATGATAGGTTTTGTGATGACTATCCGTATTTATGTTCGTGCTTCAACAAAAGATCAAGATGCGAAAAGAGCACTTGAGGATTTAATCAGTTTCAGCAATTCATATGGTTCTCATCATGTTGATTACATAGAAAATGAGAGCGGAACTAAGTTAAATCGACCAGTTCTTTCGCAATTGCTTAATGATGCAAACCCAGGTGATATTTTATTGGTTGAATCAGTGGACCGTTTATCACGATTGAATCAGGCTGATTTTGAAGTTCTAAAACAACAGATTAGAGCGAAAGGACTACGTCTCATCGTCGCCGATCTACCAACAACGCATACGGTTACGACAGGTATGACAGGAGAGATTCTTAATGTCATAAATGCCATGCTGATTGATTTACTTGCCACAATGGCAAAACTCGATAATGACAAGCGCAGAGAACGCATCAAACAGGGGCTAAAACGGTCTGGATATAAGCCAACAGGAAAAAAAGCAAATACAGCTAAACATGAGCGTATTAAACAACTTCACGCATTAAATACGATGACAAAAGAAGAAATAGCTAAGGCGGTAGGGTGTGGAGTTGCAACAGTTTATCGAGTTATTAAAAACTAATATTAACTTGGCAAATTGATTAAAAAATTATGAATTTCAAAAAATTAACAAAGTACTGACTAAAATATATGTATGGGTAAACAACTTAATTATGGTGTTTTTTTATGAAAATTTCAAAACATACATCATCAAAGTTACTTGAACTTCTTTTAGCAGAAAGTCGTCAGAATTCCAAATATATGATTCGTGGTGTTTGCTATGACTGGTTAGGAGCTGAGGTTGAATACAAAATGGATGAAGAGCGTCAAGATATCCTGATCACGCTTAACAACCCATATTGTTATCTGAGTCTAAAGCCTCGGGAAGCTGTTGAATTAGGCAGTAAATTATGTGAAGCGTTACAAGAGTATGTTAGTGAGCTTAATAAATTTCATGAGGGGCCTAAAGAGGTGTTGTCATGAGAGATGAATTGACTCTTAAGCCACAAGCATTTGTTGACTGGATTGATGTCGAATTTAAGACATATAAGACAACTAATCTTAAACATATGCGCGAACTCGTGAAAACACTCTTAAAAAAATCAGTTTATATCTTAGGACTGTCAGAATATCCAATGTGCTCATGCAGTCATTTTATTCTTCGCATTAATGATCCTAAGAGTTACAAGGATGTAGAGCTATTTTTTAAAAAATTAGATAGAAAGATTCCACTCATTGAACAATGCACTCATTTAGTGGGAATTGAGTTTGGAATTGACTTCTGGAATAGCTCACCATCCTTTTGCACGTATCTAGCTAAAAATGTAGTAAATAAGATCGATATTTCCCAACGCTTTTATAGACGTAAAAGCGAGCAACGCAAGATACCAATACAAGAAAAGACAATGACAAAATTTTTCGAAGCAGATTGGCAACTTGCTTATGGGCATAAGCGAACAATGAGTTCGCAGTACAAAAAATATCACGGAGATCAATTATCACAGCACTGTTACTTTAAGAAGACTGACAATAAGCAGGTGCTTCCTAGAGATCAACATAGAGCGCGATATGAAGTAACGTTACACCTCAATTCGATATACGATTTTGGTTTTAGCTTGGCTGATATTAAGTTTGAAAAAATGCATCGAAGATGGTTTACCTGGGAGGGTGATCAAAGCTCAGCTTTGTTAAATGAACAAGTTAGATCTTGTCTAAGGGCTCTTTCAAAAAAGTGGAATAACGATGAATCAGTTAAGCATTTACCTTCGGCACCAATTTTTAAATAAAGCATTGAATTTTAAATTTTTTTTAAGTTTCTCTAATAACATGAATTTTTTGAGATCATCCCCGGGGGTATTAAGCCTCAATTTAGTTGCAAATAAGTTATAACTAACTTCAAACAAACATACATTTATATATTTATATAAATGTATGTTTGTACAAATGTATAAAGCTTTAAATGTATATATCGGTATGGATATATATGTACCTTATATAAGGGGTGAAGTCCTAGGAAAAAAGTTGATCGCCAATGTATTCACGGTGTATCGCATTTGATTTTTTACGAAATGTCCTTGTCTTAACCATCATCAACTAATGATGAAGAAATCATTTTATTTTTTATTCAAATAAGCAGTTATTTAGGCAACACCCTACACCGTATTATAAATACCGATAAAAGGAGTAAGGAAGTACCGACTTACCGAACTACCGAGTTACTCTAATATTCACGGGTGAGAATCTTAAAGTAATCAATCTTGTTGATCTTCCTCTTCTTCGATCAGTTCGTGCTCCTGAGTTTCACCGCGCTTAAGCTGTTCGATTGAGCGCTTCAAATGCTCTGTATTAGCGGGCGTAGATATTAAGTATTCGGTTTCATCCATTTAAAGCTCCTATAGTGCTTGCTAAGCTCATTTTTGAGCTATTTCGATTGAGACTATACAGACATCATCTTAGGTAAAAAAAGCGCTTAAATCGCAAATGATGAGCTTTGGTAAGAGTTTTAGTGCTCATTGAAAACGTATTATTATTTCAATCGATATTGAAGTTGTGTTACAAATACAGCAGACATAGAAAAGCCCCGATGACGTTCTAACTTGGCGGAAAGTCGTCAATCGAGGCTTGAATCTTTAAACAACAATAAGGGGGTTAATCCGTCTTGCGTCTGTAGACCATTTTACAGGGAAAGACGGTTTACTCAAGTAGTAAACGTATGGAATATACAAAAAGTCACTCAGCACTGACTAATTTTAAAACATCTTTAGTTGATCAACGGCAACTTGAGCTTTTTGATACCTTGCCGCGTAACCCTTATTGTATGGATGACAAACCGGGTTACATGCTGATTCGTACGAAATCAATAGCCCTAAAGAAACCCTATATTCAAATAAATCCACCTCTTACCACGGTTTACTTCGTTTTTGATGACGATAAAGATGATGCGGCATTATCCTGGTTTGATGCTGGTTTACCAAAGCCTTTCTGGACTACTCAAAACCCTAAAAATGGTCGCTGTCATCATTGCTACAAGTTAGAAATCCCCCTTTCTACAAGCGATTTTGCAAGCGTTAAAGCAATTAAATATGCTCAAGCGGTTTACTACGCATACGCGCTTAAAATGGGTGCTGACAGTGGTTATTCTCAGTTAATAACAAAGAATCCCTTGCACCCTAGATGGCGTACAACATTTTGGACTGAAAAGGCTTACACACTAGATTACCTTGCGGACTTTGTTGAGCTTCCTAAGCGTATTCCTAAGAAGCTTGAAGTAATAGGTCTCGGACGTAATGTTACAATGTTTGAGAAGGGCCGTCATTGGGCGTATAAGGCGATTAGAGACTATATGCACCATAACTATAGTTATGAGTGGGAAAGAGCCGTATACGCGCAAATAGAAGCGATTAACAACGGTTTTGAAGAACCTTTACCTCGTAGTGAAGTAAAAGCCACAGCTAAGAGTATTGCGAAGTGGGTTTGGCAGCGATTCAGCCATGGTGATTTCAGCGAAATTCAAGCTAAACGCGGTGCTAAAGGTGGAAAGGCTAAAGGCTTAGCTTATGCGGTTAAGCGTGAGCAGGCTGTTCAAATGAAAGCTAATGGGATAAACAACACACAAATTGCTAATCAATTAGGTGTCAGTAGAATGACAATTATTCGATGGCTTGATGGGGTGTAACAATAGCCTTATCAGATAACAGCTCCCTTAGTGAGCCTTTACAATAATTATAGGTTGATTTCATGTCTGCTTTTGACTCCTTTTATGGCCATAAGCTTTTAGGCCCTTTAATGTATTTTATCCTAGGTTTCAGTTCTGGTATCGGAGCATTAATAGTTTTTAATAACGAGTATGATAAACATCGAGATGCTCAAAAGGAGAAACTGGAATCTGATGTTCAAGATTTAAAAGATAACATTGTTGTCTACAAAGAAAGAGTAGAGAGTTTACAGGCTTCAATTTCAGCAAAGAATAATTTAATTAATCAACAAGCTGATCTAATACGTCAAAGGAATGATGAGCTTCAGACAATGAATTTGAATTTTGGCAAGTTAAAAAGTTCTTATGATACGTTATCGCAGTATTATCAAAATTTAGGTGGATCAAGTACTCAGCTACAGTCTAAATTAAATACAGCTCAACAAAACTGTAGCTTAATGACAAAAATCAATCAGCTTGAGTTAGAGAAAAAAAATTTAGTAAACCGCATAAATGATGTTAGTTCAGATGTATTTAATACGAATAAAGAAGCTTTAAAAGCTGATTTAAGATATCAGTTACAGCAAAATCATGAACGCCTTATGGGATTACAAGAAAAGTTAAATTGTTCTTAAACTTTAAAAATATTGATCAAAATTATTAACACTGAATTCAAAACAACAAGGATAAAAAGTATATGAAAAACAAAATTTTAAATTCTATATTGATCTGCGTATCATTTTATATTGTTGGATGTTCTTCGCCATCCGATGGTGATACTTTGTCATCAACAAATGTTTCTACTTCTACAAACTCGTCGGAATATTCAGCCGCAAAAAAGAAATATGTTGAATCTTGTGTTGAAGTTTCTTCTTCAACTGAGAGTTTTTGTAGCTGCCAGTATGATGCTTTGGATCCTTTATTATCTAAATCGATTGGTGAAAACTGGTCATCAAAAAGTATGGAAGAGAAAGACTTCCCTATATATATGGCAGCAGTCGAGGAAGCTGTTCCACAGTGTATATAAACTTTTTCATTAATTAATAGATACGTATTTCACATACTACTGAACGATGTTAGCGTTACATATAATTTATGTGTAACCTAAACATTAATTTATACAAAGAATTTAATGATGAAAGCACTATCGGTAATCGAGCTCGCAAAGCTTTATGGGCTAAACCG
>NZ_JBWYIU010000025.1:0-5571 GCF_056783995.1 Acinetobacter sp. ANC_7588
AAGATCATTAAGAGATTATGAAGAACAACTTGTGTGGATTTTTACTGGTTGATTGATCGATATATATTATCATTAATAATTGGTAGAAATTTCTCGAAGTTTATTTGAGCAAATTTTTTGTCAGTAATTGATGAGCCAAGATTGGTACCCTTTAGGTACTATTGATTTTAAACTGAAGAGTTTGATCATGGCTCAGATTGAACGCTGGCGGCAGGCTTAACACATGCAAGTCGAGCGGGGGAAGGTAGCTTGCTACTGGACCTAGCGGCGGACGGGTGAGTAATGCTTAGGAATCTGCCTATTAGTGGGGGACAACATCTCGAAAGGGATGCTAATACCGCATACGTCCTACGGGAGAAAGCAGGGGACCTTCGGGCCTTGCGCTAATAGATGAGCCTAAGTCGGATTAGCTAGTTGGTGGGGTAAAGGCCTACCAAGGCGACGATCTGTAGCGGGTCTGAGAGGATGATCCGCCACACTGGGACTGAGACACGGCCCAGACTCCTACGGGAGGCAGCAGTGGGGAATATTGGACAATGGGCGGAAGCCTGATCCAGCCATGCCGCGTGTGTGAAGAAGGCCTTTTGGTTGTAAAGCACTTTAAGCGAGGAGGAGGCTACTAAGATTAATACTCTTGGATAGTGGACGTTACTCGCAGAATAAGCACCGGCTAACTCTGTGCCAGCAGCCGCGGTAATACAGAGGGTGCGAGCGTTAATCGGATTTACTGGGCGTAAAGCGTGCGTAGGCGGCTTTTTAAGTCGGATGTGAAATCCCCGAGCTTAACTTGGGAATTGCATTCGATACTGGGAAGCTAGAGTATGGGAGAGGATGGTAGAATTCCAGGTGTAGCGGTGAAATGCGTAGAGATCTGGAGGAATACCGATGGCGAAGGCAGCCATCTGGCCTAATACTGACGCTGAGGTACGAAAGCATGGGGAGCAAACAGGATTAGATACCCTGGTAGTCCATGCCGTAAACGATGTCTACTAGCCGTTGGGGCCTTTGAGGCTTTAGTGGCGCAGCTAACGCGATAAGTAGACCGCCTGGGGAGTACGGTCGCAAGACTAAAACTCAAATGAATTGACGGGGGCCCGCACAAGCGGTGGAGCATGTGGTTTAATTCGATGCAACGCGAAGAACCTTACCTGGTCTTGACATAGTAAGAACTTTCCAGAGATGGATTGGTGCCTTCGGGAACTTACATACAGGTGCTGCATGGCTGTCGTCAGCTCGTGTCGTGAGATGTTGGGTTAAGTCCCGCAACGAGCGCAACCCTTTTCCTTATTTGCCAGCGGGTTAAGCCGGGAACTTTAAGGATACTGCCAGTGACAAACTGGAGGAAGGCGGGGACGACGTCAAGTCATCATGGCCCTTACGACCAGGGCTACACACGTGCTACAATGGTCGGTACAAAGGGTTGCTACCTAGCGATAGGATGCTAATCTCAAAAAGCCGATCGTAGTCCGGATTGGAGTCTGCAACTCGACTCCATGAAGTCGGAATCGCTAGTAATCGCGGATCAGAATGCCGCGGTGAATACGTTCCCGGGCCTTGTACACACCGCCCGTCACACCATGGGAGTTTGTTGCACCAGAAGTAGGTAGTCTAACCGTAAGGAGGACGCTTACCACGGTGTGGCCGATGACTGGGGTGAAGTCGTAACAAGGTAGCCGTAGGGGAACCTGCGGCTGGATCACCTCCTTAACGAAAGATTGACGATTGGTAAGAATCCACAACAAGTTGTTCTTCATGACGATGTATCTGAGGGTCTGTAGCTCAGTTGGTTAGAGCACACGCTTGATAAGCGTGGGGTCACAAGTTCAAGTCTTGTCAGACCCACCATGACATACTCATACGATACATTGATCTAAATGATAAGCTGGGGACTTAGCTTAGTTGGTAGAGCGCCTGCTTTGCACGCAGGAGGTCAGGAGTTCGACTCTCCTAGTCTCCACCACGTATTCATTCGAATACGTAGTAAGCAAACAAGTTGATAGCTTATAGAGCTTAGTAATAAAGCTGTGTATACTGCACGCCTTGATTATTAAGCTCTGTGATTTATCACAGTTGACTGCGATCTGACGAAGACGTAGTGAATCATTAACAGCATATATTTGAGTTGAAATAATTTGTTCATACTCATAGAAAGAGCGGAAACGAGATAACGTAAGTTATTGAGTTGAAGTGATTGAAATGAGAACTAGCGAAATTAACTGAATCAAGCGTTTTGGTATATGAATTTGAATTGAAGCTGTACAGTGTTTAGATACACAGTACTTCAAACTGTAATGTTGAACGATCTACTTGTAGGGTCGAACGACTGTTTGGGGTTGTATAGTCAAGTAATTAAGTGCATGTGGTGGATGCCTTGGCAGTCAGAGGCGATGAAAGACGTGATAGCCTGCGAAAAGCTCCGGGGAGGCGGCAAATATCCTGTGATCCGGAGATTTCTGAATGGGGGAACCCACCTATCATAAGATAGGTATTGCAACATGAATACATAGTGTTGCAAGGCAAACGCGGGGAAGTGAAACATCTCAGTACCCGTAGGAAAAGAAATCAATTGAGATTCCCTCAGTAGCGGCGAGCGAAAGGGGAAAAGCCCATTAAGTTATGTAAGCTTTAGTGGAATGCTCTGGGAAGTGCAACCATAGTAGGTGATAGTCCTGTACACGAAAGGGCTTACATGATGATGTCGAGTAGGGCGGGGCACGTGAAACCTTGTCTGAATATGGGGGGACCATCCTCCAAGGCTAAATACTCCTGACTGACCGATAGTGAACCAGTACCGTGAGGGAAAGGCGAAAAGAACCCCTGTGAGGGGAGTGAAATAGATCCTGAAACCGCATGCATACAAGCAGTGGGAGCCACTTCGTGTGGTGACTGCGTACCTTTTGTATAATGGGTCAGCGACTTACATTCAGTAGCAAGGTTAACCGAATAGGGGAGCCGTAGAGAAATCGAGTCTTAATAGGGCGTTTAGTTGCTGGGTGTAGACCCGAAACCAGGCGATCTATCCATGAGCAGGTTGAAGGTGAGGTAACACTTACTGGAGGACCGAACCCACTGTCGTTGAAAAGCCAGGGGATGACTTGTGGATAGGGGTGAAAGGCTAATCAAGCCTGGTGATAGCTGGTTCTCCCCGAAAGCTATTTAGGTAGCGCCTCGGACGAATACCATTGGGGGTAGAGCACTGTTTCGGCTAGGGGGTCATCCCGACTTACCAAACCGATGCAAACTCCGAATACCAATGAGTACTATCCGGGAGACAGACTGCGGGTGCTAACGTCCGTAGTCAAGAGGAAAACAATCCAGACCGCCAGCTAAGGTCCCTAAATCATAGTTAAGTGGGAAACGATGTGGGAAGGCATAGACAGCTAGGAGGTTGGCTTAGAAGCAGCCACCCTTTAAAGAAAGCGTAATAGCTCACTAGTCGAGTCGGCCTGCGCGGAAGATGTAACGGGGCTAAAACTATGTACCGAAGCTGCGGATTTGCAATTTATTGCAAGTGGTAGGGGAGCGTTCTGTAAGCCGATGAAGGTGGATTGAGAAGTCTGCTGGAGGTATCAGAAGTGCGAATGCTGACGTGAGTAACGATAAAACGGGTGAAAAACCCGTTCGCTGAAAGACCAAGGGTTCCAGTCCAACGTTAATCGGGGCTGGGTGAGTCGACCCCTAAGGCGAGGCCGAGAGGCGTAGTCGATGGGAAATTGGTTAATATTCCAATACTTCTGTGTAATGCGATGAGAGGACGGAGAAGGTTAAGTCAGCCTGGCGTTGGTTGTCCAGGTGGAAGATTGTAGGCATGTATCTTAGGCAAATCCGGGGTACTCTATGCTGAGAATCGATAGCAAGCTAGTTTACTAGCGAAGTGGCTGATACCATACTTCCAGGAAAAGTCTCTAAGCTTCAGTTACACAGGAATCGTACCCGAAACCGACACAGGTGGTCAGGTCGAGTAGACCAAAGCGCTTGAGAGAACTCTGCTGAAGGAACTAGGCAAAATGGTACCGTAACTTCGGGAGAAGGTACGCTGCCGGCGGTGATAGGACTTGCTCCTTGAGCTACTGGCAGCCTCAGAAACCAGGCCGCTGCAACTGTTTATTAAAAACATAGCACTCTGCAAACACGAAAGTGGACGTATAGGGTGTGATGCCTGCCCGGTGCTGGAAGGTTAATTGATGGGGTTAGCGTAAGCGAAGCTCTTGATCGAAGCCCCAGTAAACGGCGGCCGTAACTATAACGGTCCTAAGGTAGCGAAATTCCTTGTCGGGTAAGTTCCGACCTGCACGAATGGCATAATGATGGCGGCGCTGTCTCCAGCAGAGGCTCAGTGAAATCGAATTCGCCGTGAAGATGCGGTGTACCCGCGGCTAGACGGAAAGACCCCGTGAACCTTTACTGCAGCTTGACATTGAACTTTGATCTTACTTGTGTAGGATAGGTGGGAGGCTTTGAAGTAGAAACGCCAGTTTCTATGGAGCCGTCCTTGAAATACCACCCTGGTAATATTGAGGTTCTAACTCTGCTCCATTATCTGGAGCGAGGACCATGTCTGGTGGGTAGTTTGACTGGGGCGGTCTCCTCCTAAAGAGTAACGGAGGAGTACGAAGGTGCGCTCAGCGTGGTCGGAAATCACGCGTAGAGTATAAAGGCAAAAGCGCGCTTAACTGCGAGACCCACAAGTCGAGCAGGTACGAAAGTAGGTCTTAGTGATCCGGTGGTTCTGTATGGAAGGGCCATCGCTCAACGGATAAAAGGTACTCTGGGGATAACAGGCTGATACCGCCCAAGAGTTCATATCGACGGCGGTGTTTGGCACCTCGATGTCGGCTCATCTCATCCTGGGGCTGAAGCAGGTCCCAAGGGTATGGCTGTTCGCCATTTAAAGAGGTACGCGAGCTGGGTTTAGAACGTCGTGAGACAGTTCGGTCCCTATCTACCGTGGGCGTTGGAAATTTGAGAGGATCTGCTCCTAGTACGAGAGGACCAGAGTGGACGAACCTCTGGTGTACCGGTTGTGACGCCAGTCGCATCGCCGGGTAGCTATGTTCGGAAGGGATAACCGCTGAAAGCATCTAAGCGGGAAGCCTACCTCAAGATTAGATTTCCCAAGGACTTTATGTCCTCTAAAGAGCCGTTGAAGACTACAACGTTGATAGGTTGGATGTGGAAGTACGGTGACGTATGAAGCTGACCAATACTAATTACTCGTGAGGCTTGACTATACAACACCCAAACAGTTGGTGTTGTGGTTCAAATCATGACAAATAACTTGATTTAGTTAGATAAAACGCTAAACTGCACAAACTAAAGCAACTCAAATAGCTGTTAATAACTTCTTTGACCAAGCAAAGGCACGCAAACAATATATGCGAATAAGACCCAAGCAAAGTCACAACAGTTGTGCTGGCGACAATAGCAAGAGTGAACCACCTGATCCCTTCCCGAACTCAGAAGTGAAACCTCTTAGCGCTGATGGTAGTGTGGGGTTACCCATGTGAGAGTAAGTCATCGCCAGCTCATTATTCTAAACACCCCCTTCAATAGAAGGGGGTGTTTTTTTAT
>NZ_JBWYIU010000026.1:0-5405 GCF_056783995.1 Acinetobacter sp. ANC_7588
GTCGTGGTCTAAAAGGTGCGTTCAAACATATTCAATTTGACATTGAATTAGTGAAAGACGTTGAAGGTGCGCCTTCTACTGAAGTTGAACGTCGCCGCGCATCAGCTTAAATCAATTAGTCGGAATCGGGATAAGTCAATTATCCCGATGACTTCCCCTCAATTTGGAAAGTCGGAGAACGTCCATGCCACGTATTCCTGTAATTAATACCAGCCATCTAGATCGTCTTGATGAGTTACTTGTAGACAACTTTGAGACAGGTGAGTTTAAACTTCATCGTTCAGTTTTCACTGATCAAGCCCTTTTTGACCTTGAAATGAAATACATCTTTGAGGGTAATTGGGTTTACTTGGCACACGAAAGCCAAATTCCAAATAACAATGATTATTACACGACACACATCGGTCGTCAGCCAATCGTGATTGCTCGTAACCGTCAAGGCGAGCTAAATGCAATGATCAATGCGTGTTCACACCGTGGTGCACAACTTTGCCGTAACAAACGTGGTAATAAGGCTACTTATACTTGCCCATTCCATGGTTGGACATTCAATAACTCAGGCAAACTTTTAAAAGTTAAAGACCCAACAGATGCAGGTTATTCTGACTGCTTTAACAAAGAAGGATCACATGATCTTAAGAAAGTTGCACGTTTTGAAAGTTATAAAGGCTTCTTATTCGGTAGCTTAAACCCAGACGTCTTGCCATTAGAAGAATTCTTAGGTGAAACGACTAAAATTATCGATATGATCGTGGGTCAGTCTGATCAAGGTTTAGAAGTTTTACGTGGTGCCTCAACTTATACATACGAAGGAAACTGGAAACTCACTGCTGAAAATGGTGCAGATGGTTACCATGTATCTGCAGTTCACTGGAATTATGCTGCGACTACGCAACAACGTAAAGAAAAACAAGCTGGCGACAATATCCGTGCAATGAGCGCAGGATCTTGGGGTAAACAAGGCGGTGGTTCTTACGGTTTTGAAAATGGTCACATGTTGCTTTGGACACAATGGGCTAACCCTGAAGACCGCCCTAACTTCCCTAAAGCAGATGAATACTCTGAGAAATTCGGTCCTGCTATGTCGAAGTGGATGATCGAGCGCTCACGTAACCTTTGCTTATATCCAAACGTTTATTTGATGGATCAGTTCGGTTCACAAATCCGTGTACTTCGCCCAATTGCTGTCGATAAAACTGAAGTAACAATTTACTGCATCGCACCTGTAGGTGAAGAGCCAGAAGCTCGCGCACGCCGTATTCGTCAATATGAAGATTTCTTCAATGCTTCAGGTATGGCGACACCAGATGACTTAGAAGAATTCCGTGCATGTCAAGCAGGTTATGCTGGTATCGAACTTGAGTGGAACGATATGTGCCGTGGCTCAAAGCATTGGATCAATGGCCCAGATGATGCAGCAAACGAAATTGGTCTAAAACCTAAACTTTCAGGCGTTAAAACTGAAGACGAAGGTTTATACCTTGCGCAACATCAACATTGGTTAGAAGAAATGAAACGTGCGATTAAAGCAGAACAAGCTTTAGCTGAACAAGGAGATAACGCATGAGTAACGCGAATCTTGAAGCAACTTTAGAATCAGTGAGCCAGTTCTTATTTAAAGAAGCGCGCCTACTTGATGATGAACAGTGGGATGAATGGTTAGAGTGTTATGCACCTACAGCATCGTTCTGGATGCCATCTTGGGATGACTACAATACATTAACTGAAGATCCTCAATCAGAAATCTCGTTAATTTATTATCCAGATCGTCAAGGTTTAGAAGACCGCGTGTTCCGTATCAAAACTGAACGCTCTTCTGCAACAATGCCTGATACACGTACAAGCCACAATATTAACAACATTGAAATACTTGAACGTCATGAAGATAAGGTTGTTGTTCGTTTCAACTGGAACACTTTAAGTTACCGCTACCAAAAGTCATACAGCTACTTTGGTATGTCACGCTACGAAATCAATTTGTCTGGCGAAAAACCACAAATTTTAAATAAATATGTGGTACTCAAAAATGATTACATCAATCAAGTAATCGACGTATATCACCTGTAATTAGTAAATAACAAGTTCAGTAACTACCAAATGGAATTTTGGTAGTTACACCAAAAAATTGTTCAAAAGATTCTTAAAGGATATTCAGCCATGTCAAACCATAATGTTGCACTTCAATTTGAAGATGGCGTAACCCGATTTATTTCAGTTGCACAAGGCGAAACGCTTTCTGACGCAGCATATCGTCAAAAGATTAATATTCCGCTGGATTGCCGTGATGGTGCATGTGGTACTTGTCGAGCTTTTTGTGAGTCTGGCAGCTATGACATGCCTGAAGAAACTTATATTGAAGATGCACTTACACCAGAAGAGGCTGAGCAAGGCTATATCTTAGCTTGCCAGTGCCGTCCTACTTCAGATGCAGTTTTCCAAATTCAAGCATCATCTGATGTATGTAAAACTCAAATTCATCAATATCAAGGTACACTTTCTCGTGTAGAAAACTTATCTGAATCTACAATTACCTTTGATATTCAACTAGACGAGGGTCAGCCAGATATCAATTTCCTTGCTGGTCAGTATGTAAATGTAGGTATTCCTGGATCAACTGAAACACGTTCATACTCTTTCAGCTCTAAGCCAGGTAACCGTTTGACCGGCTTTGTTGTTCGTAACGTTCCTAACGGTAAGATGAGTAGCTTCTTAAGCAGCGAAGCGAAAGTCGGCGACAAAATGACATTCACTGGTCCATTTGGTAGCTTCTACTTACGTAATGTAGTACGCCCTGTAGTAATGCTTGCTGGTGGTACAGGTATTGCTCCATTTATGTCGATGCTTCAAGTATTAGAAGAAAAAGGTTCTGAACATCCAGTACGTTTAGTTTTTGGTGTAACCAATGACTTTGACCTAGTTGCTATTGAAGAACTCAACAAACTTCAAGAAAAACTTGATTGGTTTGAATACCGTACCGTAGTTGCAAACCCAGAATCTGCACACGAACGTAAAGGTTATGTGACAGGTCACATTGAAACTGAATGGCTCAACGGTGGTGATGTAGACGTTTACCTCTGTGGTCCTGTTCCTATGGTAGATGCAGTTCGTGGTTGGTTAGATGCTGAAGGCGTTAAACCTGCAAACTTCTTATTCGAAAAATTCTCTGCGAATTAAAGTGGAGAGGAACATGAATCAAAGATTTGAAAATAAAATCGTAATCGTTACTGGTGCCGCTCAAGGCATCGGTCGCGGTGTTGCTCTTCAAGCAGCTAGCGAAGGTGCAAAAGTTGTACTGGCTGACCGTGCTGAATACGTGACGACCACACTTGAAGAAATTACGACTCAAGGTGGCACAGGTGTCACTGTCTTAGCTGATCTTGAAACCTATGCTGGTGCACAATCAGTTGTAAATAAAGCGATCGAGACTTTTGGCCGAATTGATGTGCTGATCAACAATGTTGGTGGTGCGATTTGGATGAAACCTTTTGAAGAGTTTTCTGAAGAGGAAATTATCAAAGAGATCAATCGTTCTTTATTTCCTACTTTATGGAGTTGTCGTGCAGTTTTACCACACATGCAACACCAAAAATCTGGTGTGATCGTGAATGTATCATCTATCGCCACATGTGGAATTAACCGTCTTCCATATTCTGCGGCTAAGGGTGGTGTAAATAGTTTTACTCAATCAATGGCATTTGCACATGCTAAAGATGGTATCCGCATCAATGCTGTGGCTACAGGTGGTACTGAAGCTCCACCACGTGTAATTCCACGTAATACTTCACCACTATCTGAGCAAGATCAAGCTTGGATGCAAGAAGTGGTTGATCAAACAATTGACCGCAGCTACATGAAACGCTATGGCACTATTCAAGAACAAGTAAATGCTATTTTGTTCCTTGCTTCAGATGAGTCTTCATACATTACAGGCACAGTCGTACCTGTAGGTGGTGGTGATCAGGGTTAACCCTGATCACGGACTCTTTAAATTCACAGGATCATTGACGCAAGGAGGCAAATACAATGGCAACCCTGTTTAAAACACTAAAAGAAGATTGGTCTATTTCCGCCACTGTCGCCGGCTTTTTAGCTGTATTGATTTCATATGCCGGACCATTAATTATTTTCTTTCAAGCAGCACAACAAGCCCAAGTTTCACCAGACATGATGATTTCATGGATTTGGGGTATCTCAATTGGTGCTGCTGTAGCTGGAATTCTATTATCAATAAAATTTAAAGTTCCTGTCATTACCGCTTGGTCGGCACCTGGTACTGCTCTGCTAGTCACACTTTTTCCAGATATATCACTGAATGAAGCAGTTGCTGCATATATCACTACAGCTGTAGTGATTTTCATCATTGGTATTACCGGATATTTCGACAAACTATTGGCTTTGATACCGCAATCAGTGGCTGCAGGAATGATGGCGGGTATCTTATGTCAGTTCGGATTTGGTCTTTTTACCGCGACCAATACCATGCCATATATTGTGTTTGGAATGCTTATTTCGTATCTGATTGCTAAGCGTTTAACACCTCGATATGCCATGCTTTTTGTATTGGCAGCTGGTATTTTCATGAGTTTAGTCCTCGGAAAATTCAATACTGTGAATATGGAGTTTTCACTTGCAATACCCCAATTCATTGCGCCCGAGTGGACGCTTAACTCTTTTCTAAATCTTGCAGTACCTCTTATTTTAGTCAGCCTTTCTGGTCAATTTTTACCTGGCATGGCAATTTTGAAATTAAGTGGCTATGACATTCAAGCAAAACCCATTATTACCACTACCAGTATCGCATCGTTAGCTGTTGCTTGTGTGGGCGGGATTACCATTGTCCTGGCATCAATAACAGCCGCACTCTGTACAGGTAAAGATGCACATGAGCTCAAAGAGAAACGTTATATCGCAGGTATTGCGAACGGTATTTTCTATATTTTAGGTGGTTTATTTGCAGGCAGCATTGTGATGCTTTTTAGCTTACTGCCTAAAGAACTTGTTGCTGCATTAGCAGGTTTAGCACTTTTAGGTGCTATTGCTACAAATTTACACGTTGCTATGTTCCAAGAAAAGGATCGTGACGCAGCTCTCCTTACTTTCTTGGCGACTGTTTCAGGCATGCAATTTTTAGGTTTAAGTTCAGTTTTTTGGGGAATCTGTATTGGTATTTTAGCGCACGTGATTTTAACGAAGCGTCAAAATACTACCCCATCATCGTCTACATCGACCTGATCATATTAAAGGTAAATGTAGATCGTTTGTTTAGGAAGTGATTATGATTGATAAAAGCTCAGCGTCTTTAACCGAAGCCCTCTCCCAAATTAAAGACGGTTCAACCATTATGATTGGTGGGTTTGGTACCGCAGGTCAGCCTGCTGAACTCATCGATGGCTTAATTGAACTCG
>NZ_JBWYIU010000027.1:0-4585 GCF_056783995.1 Acinetobacter sp. ANC_7588
TTATGTATCGCCATTTGAGTTTGAAGCAATGTACTATGATAAGGTTAATCCGTTAGGTCAGGTGGCCTAACTTAAATAAAAATCTCTCCGACAAACCCGGTACGGTTCAGTGGATATTTTGCTCCAATTACAAGGAATTGGAGCAATAGCAGTGTAAGAATTTGGGTAGATGTTCTTGCTTTTTGTGCCGCTTTCTTGCGTTTTTTTCAACAAGCTTAACCTCGTTCAAAAATGGTAACGGTAGGTTCATTATGGGGAAAATTTAAATTCCCCTTTTAATGTTTAGCTTAGTTATAAAATTTAGAAACTAGATAAATATTCCTGTTATTAACTAATGTTATATAACCCCCTTTCTAGAAAATGACACTTGTTGTGTCGCTTTTCTTATAAAATGTCATTAGATGTGTCGCAATCTAATGACATTATGTGTCGCAAGAATTTATAAGTTTTTAAATTTACAGAAACATGAATGTCATAGGATGTGTCGTCTGAAGGATCACGCTATTGTATCTAAAAATAAAAGAGCCTTATATGGCTCTTTTATTTTTTAGACTCAAGCAGGTCTAGTATGGTTCAAGAATAAAAACAAATAGCAGTATTAAATTTTCAGATTAAAAATTTTCATATTCACATGTTTATTTAAGCATCAAAATCAATCAAAGTTAAAGCACTGAGTTTTCAACCAATTTAAGAATATCGAATTATGCAAGCACTCCTTTAAATCCAATGTAAATAATGAGTAATGAGCGGATTATTCTTCAAACTCAGGCAAAATGATCTCTATAACCTAATTCTGCAACACATATCGAGTTATAAAATTAGACATTACTACTACCCCCATACTAGCCACCTGAAAACACAAATAAAAATGAGCAAGGTTAACTTTTTTTAACGGAGCAAGTGTTTATTTCTATATTCTATTTAATAACGTTCAAAAAACAGGTCTAAATATAGAGATGAAAATCTCTTTGGAGTAGGAATTTAATTTTTTTAATCATTACCATTTTTTATTATCAATAAATCCTAAACAACATTTTTTTATGATTAAGTCCACCCCTGATAACTAACACATTAAGCTCTATAAAATGGTGCTTGGATATGATTTTTTTGTTGCAATCGCGTCTCCATAATGAATTTTATTTTATTAGAATATTTTTCAAATGACGAAATAACAAATAAAATTTTTGTTCTTCAAAAATTAATTTATTCAAATTATTAGAATTTTATTTTTTTCATACCAATTACTTTTGATTTCACATTTTTAAAAATAAAAAGAGGTCTCGAAAGACCTCTTTTCATTTGTTTAATTAAATTTGATTATATTTTAACAGATCATCGATCGCATAAAGACTGCTATCTGTATTTTGCAGAACAATAAGCTCAGTTGGGTTATATTTCGTTTTAGCCCCATCAGTATCAACACTAATCACCGTATTTGCACCATCTTGTTTGATCGTTACAAATTCACCAATGTTAGACGATGTAACATTCTGATCTTTTAATAAAGCAGAAATATCAACTCGATCACCTTCAGCTTGATTAAAGTCAGTCCAAATATCTGGACTTTCGGTATGTTGAGCTTGATTGAGCACATCATAAAGGACTGTATCAGCACCTTCACCAAGAGTAAAAGTATCGATTGAAGCAGATGCTTGTACGGTATCTGCCTCATCACTTCCAGTTAACGTCATCGAAACATTAATTTCAAGTGTTGCAGATTGTGATGTTCCCGCTTTAGAAACTGTTGTATAGGTGAATGTTTCAAGACCTCCACTTAAACCTGATGGTTGATACTCATAGGTGCCATCTTTAAACACAGTAAGGACACCGTGCTTACCTTGAACTGTGAACTCTTGACCACCTTTAGCTGGATCATTTACATAAAGCTCTTTAGATCCAATTTTCAGAATATCAATTTGGTCGATAGCTGTATCATTTTCAAATAAATCACCCTCGAGCAATGGTGTATCAGTTGGAGTAATATTATTGACCATTATTCCAGTAATTGATGCACTAGATACATTCACTGAATTAAATGTACTACTCGTTGTGTTAATTGAAATAACATAATCACCTGCATCGAGCACTTTGCCATCATCTAAAATAATTTCTGAGGCATAAGTCGTTGATGTCGAAGGATTCAATATTGTTCCAGCTGGCCATGTAATACTAACATTTCCGGTATAAACTTGTTCAAGCACTTGCTGTTCAACGCCGTTGACAAGCTGAGTAGTCACCTTATTAATCACAACACTCATTGAAGGATTATCATTAGTTAAAGTACGAGTGATATTCCCTTGGAGATCTAAGCTACTAATATAAGATCCTTCTTCAACTTTAAATTCTAATGTACGACTTGCAGATCCAATAATTCCAGGCTCTACAGATTCATTGAGCGTTGAATAGTTTGCAGCTTGAACTTCTACAACTTCTGCATCGTTAGCTACTGTATTGGTATCAATCTTAATATTGAGAACTTCAATGTAAGTTGTACCATCTGCTCGTTCCACTACAACCTCAAAACGATCAATCTCACCATATGGTGGAGTCCAACCCACTGTGCTTTGTGGAACTGTAACATTGTAGGTATAAGTACCGTCAGTATTAATATTGAGTGAGCCATATTGACCCTGTACAACTAAAGCTTCACCTTCAACCACATCAGTGTTATTTACCAATATTAATTTATCTGTCGTAATCGGAATCGCATCACCTTGAACTGATCCAGTTATCGTTTCTGGGTTTGCATAATCGTAAATATTGACATCTGTAACTTGAGCTGAAGCTCCTCCAATTACGTTTACACCACTAGTTTGCTTGATAATACCAACGTAAGTACCCTCACCAAAACTCAATGTTACCGGGGTTGAAACACCACCGCCAATGAGCACTTGAACAAAATTTGGAATTTCGTGTACTTGAACCAACTGTTCAGTATTCTCATCTAAACGATAGATAACCAAACTAAATGTTGAAAGTATCGTTACCCCGCCCGCGGAACCGGTAAAGGTCATTTCTTGGAAAGTACCGTCTTCAACAGTGAAGTCCATGACACCTTCCGTACCAATTACACTTGCAGACAACACATCACCAGCAATACCTAGATCAAGTAAATTCAATGCGACTGCATTTGAAATACCTAATGCTTCGCCTGTGGTTTCAGTTAAATCAGGAGTAACATCAAGTAATACTGTATTATCAATGATGGCATTTTCATCTGTGGCAACACGCACTAATTCAATATTTAATTCAGCTGTGCGTTTTTCACCATTTGGTGCCGTTACCTCATATACAAAACGATCAACTTCACCGTAATCTCTAAATAATGGATCTACTGTATATGTATATTGTCCATTTTCAGAGATAGTTAAAGTGCCATACTCCCCTTTAATTGTTGCAATACCATCTGTAAATTGATTAATGGTATCTTCACCATGAATAACTCCACTGATTTTACTACCCTCTGGGACGACATCTGCACCATTTTGATAATCCTGATCCGTAATCACATTACCATTTACTGTTCCTGTCACAGCTTCTGGATTATTAAAATCACGTACAGCATCTGATTCAAATCTTAATGTATACCCCGTAGCAGCTGACAACCCTTGGCCGTTACCTAATACAATGAGCCACTCTCCTTCATCTAAAGAACGACTTATCGTTTCTGACACACCACCTAATACAACGAGATACCAATTATCAATTTTTTCTTTTAATTCATATTCACCAGTTGACTCATTTAACTTATACATAAATAAGTTCATTGTCCCTGCTGTAAGACCACCAGCATCAGCATAGAAACTAATATCTCTTTCGGTGCCTTCTTCGACTGAAAGGGAAACTGAAGAACTAAATACGCTTTCAAGCACACTTGCATTTAACACTGGACCTAAGCCAACAGAACCCACCGTAAATCCTGTTGAGTTAAGCTCTGTTGGTGTTTCATTAACATCTACAGTCGGTGTGATATCCAATACCAATTGCACATCATTATTCGCTGTTGCAAATGGCTCAGGTACCTCAATATCTACGAGATCATCTATTCTTTCTTGCAATAGAGCTTTTGCAGCTTCAATCGCGTCTGAAGTTTGATCAATATTGTCTAATGCTTGTTGTGCAAGAGTTTTTGCTGCCTGAGCAGCTTCTAGGGACTCTTGCAATTTATCAGCCTCTGCCTGTGTTACAGTACCGTCTTGCAAGGCGTCAGCTAAATCCTCTTCAGCCGTTGTATAAGCTTCTTCAGCACTTTCTATCAAAGCTTCGACTCCCGCTAGTAAAGTATCAATATCATCAGAAATATCATTTTCATTTTGATCATTTACTGTTGGTAAAGTGATATCAACCAGATCATTCAAACGACCTTGTAGCACATCTTTTTCTGCTTGTACTGCCCCAGGTAACGCTGTCACTTTTGTTTGTGCTTCTGTTTTCGCAGCAAGTGCATCATCACGTGCTTGAGTCAATGCAGTAAGTTCTGTTGGAGTGATGAGCCCATTGGCATTTGCATCGATCAGCGCTTGTTCTGCCGCAGCGTATGCTGCTTCTGCTGCCTCTACTGCTGCTTCGGCATCTGCCAATACTT
>NZ_JBWYIU010000028.1:0-2308 GCF_056783995.1 Acinetobacter sp. ANC_7588
AAAATATCGAAATTGATTACAACGAACTGGTTCAAAGTGACCGTGTACATACTTCGCTGTATAAAGATTCAGCCATTTTTGAAGAAGAAATGGAAAAAATCTTTTACAACACTTGGGTATGGGTTGCACATGCAAGTGAACTTCCTGAAGCAGGAAGCTATAAAACGATTAATGTAGGTTTACAGCCTGTTGTCGTAGTACGTGACCGTAAGAAAAAAGTTCATGTACTTTTAAACCGTTGCCGTCACCGTGCCGCGACAGTATGTGAACATAAAAAAGGCAAAACCAATAGTTTCGTTTGTCCTTATCATGGTTGGAGCTATGCATTAGATGGCACATTACGTGGCGTACCATCTCCGGAAAGTTATGGCGAATGCTTAGACAAATCTGAACTCCCTATGGTGAGTTTACGTGTCGAAGAATATAACGGCATGATCTTCGCTACATTTAAACAAGACATTGAGCCGCTTGTAGATTTCCTTGGTCCTGCTAAAAAGTGGATTGATCTGTTCATGAAACAGGGTGCAGGCTACCCAGTCAAAGTCTTGGGCGAACATCGCTTTACATTCCCTGGCAACTGGAAGATTCAGTTAGAAAATACAACGGATGCTTACCATTTCCCATTGGTACACAAATCATTCCTGAGCTCTGTTGACGAAAAAACTGAAGAACTTTTCAACTTCGAAAATCAGCCAGGTTATGTTGAAGATCTTGGAAATGGTCACAGTGTCATGGTCATGATTCCTGAACTGATCGATCTCGAAGAAGAACTAATGGAACGCCCAATTCAAGAGCGTTTCGAAGAGCTGGCACAAGCACTTCGTGATGAAGGACATGAAGAACTTGAAGTACGACGTATCTGCCGAGCTGTAGGTGGTACGGGCTTTAACCTGAACATCTTCCCGAATATCGCATGTTCAATGGCATTTTTCCGTGTTATGCAGCCTTTAGCAGTCGATAAAACTGAAATTCATCACTCTGTTATTACGATGGATGGTGGACCTCAAATTGCCAACCAATATCGCTTACGTCTACACGAACACTTCCAAGGACCGTTTGGCTTTGGTACGCCAGATGATGCCGAGGCTTGGGAACGTGTACAAAAAGGCTCCAATGCAGGCAATGATCTTTGGGTCATGCTACATCGCGGATTACCCGGTGAAGTTAAAACCGAAGATGGTCTGAAAAGTGATGTAAGTGCTGAAACAGGTATGCGCGCTGCTTATCAGCAGTGGAAAAAGATTATGACGGCTTAAGGGGAATGCAATGAAAATCGACGTAAATTTAGTAAATGAAGTAACCGCATTTATCTGGGCAGAAGCGGATATGCTTGACCATTCGGATTACCAAACTTGGTTAGCATTATGGGAAGAGCAAGGTCAGTACATTATTCCAATCGACCCAGCCTTAACCGATTATGAAAATCACCTGAACTATGCATATGACAATCATCATATGCGTCAGCTGCGTGTTGAACGTTTAGAAAATGGAGAAGCAATTTCAACTTCTCCCAAAGCGAATACAGTACGTAGTTTATCGCGTGTACGAATTCTTCAAGATCAAGACGGAGAGATCGTATTACGCTGTGCACAGAATTTACGTGAATTCCGTAAAGAAAACTTGCGCCATTACACAGCAGATGTGATTTACCATTTGGTACGTGATGAAGAATATGGTTTCAAGATTCGTCGCAAGGTGATTAACCTCATTAATTCAACCGATACCCTAGCGGGTATTAGCTATATTTTGTAAGAGGAAATAGGGATTAGCTTTTTGCTAATCCCTATTTGTTTAAAAGGATCGAATGAGAAAAAATGATGTGTTTACATGATGTGGTCGTAAAAGATCGTTATATACAAGGTGGCACAATTGCAGTGCTTGAACTCACCTCAGCAAATGAAATCACATTACCAAGTATAGAAGCAGGGGCACATATTGATGTGCATTTGCCGAATGGTCTAATACGCCAATATTCACTTTGCCAAGATCCTAAACAAGTCGGCATTTTTCGCCTCGGTATTTTGAAAGATCCTCAGTCACGTGGTGGTTCAACATGTGCATTTGAGCAACTTACACTGGGTATGCAGTTGCAGGTGAGTGCACCAAGAAACTTATTCCCTTTGGTTGATGCTTCCCACTCAGTGTTGATCGGTGGCGGTATTGGCATTACACCACTCATTACCATGGCATATGAGCTACTAGCCCAAGGTAAATCATTTGAATTGCATTATTGTGGCAGTAGTCGCGATCGCTGTGCTTTCGTCGAAGAAGTAGAACAGGGACCACTTGCACCATTTACAACCTTCCA
>NZ_JBWYIU010000029.1:0-1489 GCF_056783995.1 Acinetobacter sp. ANC_7588
ACTGACGAAATTTTAAAGACCCCGCTTCAATATCGTGATTTCGAATTACATCTGCCTCAAGGCAATGGTTTAGGTATTGAGTTGGATTTAGACAAGATTGACAACCTTCGCCGCAAATAAGCGACGTGATACATCAGGAGTGAGACATGCTGTTTCATGTACGAATGGATGTGAACATCCCACTGGATATGCCAGTTGAAAAAGCGAATGAGATTAAAGCTGTTGAAAAGGCGTATTCGCAAGAGTTACAGCAACAAGGCAAGTGGCGTCATATCTGGCGAATCACAGGTCAGTATTCAAACATCAGTATTTTTGATGTGGAAAGCAATGAAGAGCTTCATTCAATTTTACAAGGTCTTCCGCTTTATCCATATATGAATATCGAAGTAATGGCGTTAAATCGCCACCCATCTTCTATCCGTGAAGATGATCGTTAAGTTTTAAGTGTCTTGGCTTGATTGATTCAGGCCATGACATCAATACATCCAGAGGTTTTTTAGCGTCATTTTAAACAAGGATTGTGGCAGCGAGCTCAAACACATTAGAAGTCAGCCACCACACAGCAAGCATACTTAAGGAGAAATAGTATGAACCGCGAACAAATTAATGCTTTAGTCAAAAAAATGAACGTTGATACTGCAACAGGTCCTGTTGATGAACGTGTTCAGCAAATCGTTGTACGTTTAGTATCTGACTTATTCCAAGCGATTGAAGATTTAGATTTAAGCCAATCTGAAGTTTGGAAGGGTCTTGAGTACTTTACTGATGCTGGTCAAGCAAACGAATTAGGTCTTTTGGCTGCTGGTTTAGGTCTTGAGCATTTCCTTGATTTACGTGCAGATGAGAAAGATGCTCAAGCAGGTATTACAGGTGGTACTCCACGTACAATTGAAGGTCCATTGTATGTCGCTGGTGCACCAGAATCAGTTGGTTTTGCACGTATGGATGATGGTTCTGAAGAAGGCAAAATTCCAACTTTAATTATTGAAGGTATCGTTAAAGATACTGAAGGTAACATCATTGAAGGCGCTAAAGTTGAAGTTTGGCATGCAAACAGCTTAGGTAACTACTCGTTCTTTGATAAGTCTCAATCTGACTTCAACTTACGTCGTACGATCTTCACCGATGCACAAGGTCAATATACAGCATTAACCACAATGCCTGTAGGTTATGGCTGCCCACCAGAAGGTACAACTCAGTTTGTATTAGACAAACTTGGTCGTCATGGTAACCGCCCTTCACATGTGCATTACTTCGTCACTGCACCTGGCTACCGTAAATTAACTACGCAGTTCAACATCGAAGGTGATAAATACCTTTGGGATGACTTTGCATTTGCAACGCGTGATGGCTTAGTGGCAACTGCTGTAGACGTAACTGATGAAGCTGAAATTGCTCGTCGTGGTCTAAAAGGTGCGTTCAAACATATTCAATTTGACATTGAATTAGTGAAAGACGTTGAAGGTGCGCCTTCTACTGAAGTTGAACG
>NZ_JBWYIU010000030.1:0-1202 GCF_056783995.1 Acinetobacter sp. ANC_7588
TTATGCAGTTACTTTAGCAACAACACCAGCACCAACTGTACGACCACCTTCACGGATCGCAAAACGTAGACCTGGGTCCATTGCGATTGGGTGGATTAATTCTACTGACATTTCTACGTTGTCACCAGGCATAACCATTTCAACGCCTTCTTGCAATTGAATCGCGCCAGTTACGTCAGTCGTACGGAAGTAGAACTGTGGACGGTAACCGTTAAGGAATGGAGTGTGACGACCACCTTCTTCTTTAGAAAGTACGTATACTTCCGCATCGAATTTAGTGTGTGGCTTGATCGCACCTGGTTTAGAAAGTACTTGACCACGTTGTACGTCTTCACGCTTAGTACCACGTAATAAGATACCACAGTTCTCGCCCGCACGACCTTCGTCTAGAAGTTTACGGAACATTTCAACGCCAGTTACTGTCGTTTTAACTGTGTCTTTGATACCTACGATTTCAACTTCTTCGCCTACTTTCACGATACCAGCTTCTACACGGCCAGTTACTACTGTACCACGACCAGAAATAGAGAATACGTCTTCGATTGGCATTAAGAATGCTTTATCAATAGCACGCTCTGGCTCTGGGATGTAAGTGTCAAGCGCTTCAACAAGAGCAACAACTGCATCTTCACCGAACTGACCAGCTTCACCGTTAAGTGCAGCAAGAGCAGAACCACGGATAACTGGAGTGTCATCACCTGGGAAGTCATAAGTAGAAAGAAGTTCACGAACTTCCATTTCAACTAGCTCAAGAAGCTCTTCGTCGTCTACAAGGTCACATTTGTTTAAGAATACAACGATGTATGGAACACCTACTTGGCGAGAAAGAAGGATGTGTTCACGAGTTTGTGGCATTGGACCATCAGTCGCAGCACATACAAGGATCGCGCCGTCCATTTGAGCAGCACCAGTAATCATGTTTTTAACATAATCGGCGTGGCCCGGGCAGTCTACGTGAGCGTAGTGACGAGTTGGAGAATCGTATTCTACGTGTGATGTATTAATTGTAATACCACGTGCTTTTTCTTCTGGTGCAGAGTCGATTGCAGCGTAGTCTTTAGCTTCACCACCGAATTTCTTCGCACATACAGTTGCGATAGCAGCAGTTAAAGTTGTTTTACCATGGTCAACGTGACCGATTGTGCCCACGTTAACGTGTGGCTTATTACGTTCAAACTTAGCCTTAGCCATGAGATCTTCCT
>NZ_JBWYIU010000031.1:0-1108 GCF_056783995.1 Acinetobacter sp. ANC_7588
GCAGGTCAGCCTGCTGAACTCATCGATGGCTTAATTGAACTCGGTATTAAAGACTTAGTGATCGTCAACAACAACGCAGGTAATGGTGATTACGGCTTGGCTAAACTGTTACAAGCAGGCGCTGTACGTAAAATCATCTGTTCTTTTCCTCGTCAGTCTGACTCTTATGTCTTCGATGAACTCTACCGTGCAGGCAAAATCGAGTTAGAACTTGTACCGCAAGGCAACTTGGCTTGCCGTATTCAAGCGGCGGGTATGGGCTTAGGTCCAATCTACACACCTACAGGTTTTGGTACTTTGCTTGCTGAAGGCAAACCAACCATGAATTATGAAGGTAAAGACTACGTTTTAGAAAATCCAATCAAAGCTGACTTTGCGTTAATTAAAGCGCATAAGGGCGATCGCTGGGGGAACTTGGTGTACCGTAAATCTGCACGTAACTTTGGTCCAATTATGGCCATGGCAGCAGATATCACCATCGCACAAGTATCAGAAGTCGTGGAACTCGGTGCCTTAGATCCTGAACACATCATCACCCCAGGGATCTTTGTACAACACGTTGTACAAGTTCAACCTGCGCAGTAATTTGAGATTGGAGAAATAAAATGAGTTATCAAAAATTAACCCGTGATCAAATTGCTGAACGTGTTGCACAAGATATTCCTGATGGTGCTTATGTCAACCTTGGGATTGGTTTACCAACTAAAATCTCGAGCTATTTACCTGCTGACAAAGATGTCTTTTTACATTCTGAAAATGGTTTATTGGCCTTTGGTCCACCCCCTGCGGAAGAAGACCGTGACCCTGAGTTAATTAACGCAGGTAAAGAGTTTGTAACCCTGCTAGAAGGCGGAGCTTTCTTCCATCATGGTGATTCATTTGCCATGATGCGTGGTGGTCATTTAGACATCGCGGTACTGGGTGCTTTCCAAGTCGCAGAAAATGGTGATCTTGCAAACTGGCATACCGGTGCACCTGATGCCATCCCTGCTGTGGGTGGTGCAATGGACTTAGCCGTGGGTGCGAAAAAAGTCTTTATTACCACCGATCATGTCACTAAAAAAGGCGAACCGAAAATCGTTGCTGAGCTGACTTATCCTGCGACAGG
>NZ_JBWYIU010000032.1:0-832 GCF_056783995.1 Acinetobacter sp. ANC_7588
ACCCCAACAGAACTCACTGCACTGACTCAAGCACGTGATGATGCACTTGCTGCGAAAACAGAAGCACAAACAAAAGTGACAGCGTTACCTGAGGCAGTACAAGCAGAAAAAGATGCGCTACAAGGTCGTTTAAATGATCTGGTTGATATCACTTTACCAGCAGTAAATGATGAAAACGAAGATGGTGTGGATGATGCAGTTGCAGCACTTGAAGAAGCGACAGAGGCAGTAGAGGCGGCTGAAGCAGCATATGCAGAGGCAGAGCAAGCACTAGCAGATGCAGAATCAGATGGTTTAATCACGCCAACAGAACTTACTGAGCTGACTCAAGCACGTGATGATGCGCTTACTGCTAAAGAAGATGCACAAGCGAAAGTTGATGCACTTCCAGAAGGAGCAGACAAAGACGCATTGGATGCACGCTTAGATGATCTAGTCGACATCACCTTACCAGCAGTAAATGATGAAAACGAAGATGGTGTGGATGATGCAGTTGCAGCACTTGAAGAAGCGACAGAGGCAGTAGAGGCGGCTGAAGCAGCATATGCTGAGGCAGAGCAAGCACTAGCAGATGCAGAATCAGATGGTTTAATCACGCCAACAGAACTTACTGAGCTGACTCAAGCACGTGATGATGCGCTTACTGCTAAAGAAGATGCACAAGCGAAAGTTGATGCACTTCCAGAAGGAGCAGACAAAGACGCATTGGATGCACGCTTAGATGATCTAGTCGACATCACCTTACCAGCAGTAAATGATGAAAACGAAGATGGTGTGGATGATGCAGTTGCAGCACTTGAAGAAGCGACAGAGGCAGTAGAGGCGGCTGAAG
>NZ_JBWYIU010000033.1:0-693 GCF_056783995.1 Acinetobacter sp. ANC_7588
AGCACCCATCCGCAACGCGCCAAAGTGGTGGGACCTGCAGGAGAAGAAATTCATGTCGATGAATGGGGACGCATCAAAGTACGCTTCCTGTTTACCCGAGCAGAAGACCACCAATTTGATGGCGGTGCAGGCAGTAACAACAACGATACCGATTCAGCTTGGGTCGATGTACTGACCCCATGGGCAGGCGAAGGCTATGGCGCACGCTTCCTTCCTCGAATCAATGAAATCGTGGTTATCGACTTCTTTGACGGCAACATCGACCGCCCCTTTGTGGTGGGACGCCTACATGAAGCCCAACGCAGCCCAACCCGATTTGACAGTCAAGGTCAACTGCCAGACACCAAAAAACTCGCAGGGATTAAAAGTAAAGAAGTCCAAGGCGAAGGCTATGGACAACTCCGCTTTGATGACACCACAGGACAAATCTCCACCCAACTGCAAAACACCCACGGGGCGAGCCAACTTAACCTAGGGAATCTCAGTCATCCCAAAGCAACAGCAGAAAGTGAAGGACGTGGTGAAGGTTTCGAACTCAGAACCGACCAATGGGGTGCAGTACGAGCGGGCGAAGGCATACTCATCTCCACCTACAAACAAGAACAAGCCAAAGCAAACCATCTCGATGCAAGCGAAGCCAAACAACAACTCGAAAGTAGCTTAAACAACGCCAAAGCTTTGAGTGAAGTGGCA
>NZ_JBWYIU010000034.1:0-646 GCF_056783995.1 Acinetobacter sp. ANC_7588
GGTCGATGTTGTAAGGGGTTGTATTCGGGTACGGTTTTGATGTTGCGTCGTTGTAGGATGAGTTCGCTGGCTTGGCGTTCTTGGTCCGTGTGGGTTGCTTGGTTGGTGTTTGTCTTGTGTTTTGGCGTCCATTGGCTGCGTTGTAGCAGTTGTTGGACTTGTTGGTCTAAGTCTTTGGGTAGGTTGTTTTGGTTGTAGTAGCGTTTGCCAACAATGAGGAATTCTTGATCAACTCCGCTGTGTTGTTCAATTTCTGGATGGCCATCGAGTTTGAACCAGTAGCCGACTTGGCTGTCTCTGACGCTGGCTTTGGCGATGAATTGTTTGCTTTGTCCAGCGTAGTAGTCGCTGAGGTGTTGGTTGAGTTTTTCAACTTGGCCGTTACCTGAGGCGGTGGCTTGGTCTTCGCCTTTGAGGTCTTGGATCCATGCAGGGCTGATGTGCCATGCTTGTTCGAGGCCTAGGCTGGCATTGTCTTGGTGGTCACTGTGTTGGTGTTTGCTTTGTACTGAGCCTGCACCTTCTTCTTGTTCGAGGGCTGTGGCTTGCCAGCGTTGTAGGTGGACTGCGGTGGGTTGTAGGCTGCGTTGTCCAATAAAACTGGTGATGGTATCAAATTGTTCTGTCGCATCACTGCGGTGGTAGC
>NZ_JBWYIU010000035.1:0-613 GCF_056783995.1 Acinetobacter sp. ANC_7588
TGAATACCTTTGATCGCTTCTAACTCAGACCAAGCACGGTTCACATCGACACGGATAGAAATATCAGCACCTAACGCTTTTTTGATGGTGAGAACATGCTCAACATCTGCTTCTACAGCACGAGAACCAATTTTTAATTTAAAGAAGTTATGACGCTTAGCTTCGATCATCTTTTTCGCTTCAGCGATATCTTTATCTGTATCACCAGAAGCCAACACCCAAAGTACAGGAACGCTGTCACGCAGACGGCCACCTAACACTTCAGACAGCGGCAAACCTAAACGTTGAGCCTGAATATCCAGTAAAGCAGTTTGAATGGCACATTTTGCAAAACGGTTGCCATTAATATTCTTCTTCAACACTTGCATAATTTGAGCAATGTTGAAATCAGTAAAAGTTTTGAGTAGTGGAGCAAAATAAGTATCGATATTGGTTTTGATACTTTCAGGGCTTTCTTCACCATAGCCTAAGCCACCGATGGTGGTTGCTTCGCCCCAACCAATGAAACCATCCGAAGTTTCGATTTTAATGAGGACTAAGGTTTGAGTTTGCATCGTTGCGACCGCCATCTTGTGTGGGCGGATCGTCGGGATTTCAACGAGCAAGGTTTCAA
>NZ_JBWYIU010000036.1:0-595 GCF_056783995.1 Acinetobacter sp. ANC_7588
ATATCTGTATTCATTCGTGTAGATACTTTCCATCCAACAATGGCTCGTGAGAACACATCAATAATAAAGGCGGTATACACCCAGCCTGAATTGGTTCGAACATACGTGAAGTCAGCGATCCACAGTTGGTCAGGATGATCAGCAGTAAAATTGCGTTTCACCAAGTCAGGTGCACGCTTTTGATCATCTCGGCTACGAGTAGTTTGTTTATTCTTACCGCGCCAAACACCTTGTATGCCTAGATTTTGCATCAATCGAGCAACCGTACAGCGTGCAACAATATAGCCTTCACGTTTCAATTGTTGCTAGACTTTACGTACACCATATCGACCCGAACTTTCTTTCCAAATTCGTTTCACTTGTTCAGCATGATGCACGTCATGTAAATCGCGTTTTGAGCGCTTTTCTGGGTTCTCGGTCAGATCCAACTGTCGGTAATAGGTCGATGGTGCAATCGGTAAAATTTTACAGATTGCCTCAACACCATATAGGTCTTTATTGTTATGGATGAAATCCACCATTATTTGTGTGGGCGGTCGAGCTCCGCCTAGGCGAAAAAAGCAGCTGCTTTACGTAGAATTTCGTTAGCGCGTTG
>NZ_JBWYIU010000037.1:0-546 GCF_056783995.1 Acinetobacter sp. ANC_7588
CTAAATCCAACTCAATACCTAAACCATTGCCTTGAGGCAGATGTAATTCGAAATCACGATATTGAAGCGGGGTCTTTAAAATTTCGTCAGTCAACAGCAATGGACCAAACAATTCAGTGCCATATGCCAAATTCTCAAAGGTCGAGAACAAATGTGCAGAAGCGATGGTGCCAACAGAACCTTCAAGCATCGTGCCACCATACAGATCTACACCAGCGAGGTTCGCAATGGTTGCTACATCACGCCCTTCGAGTAGGCCACCAGACTGAGCAACTTTTACAGCAAACACAGAAGCAGCATTACGCTTCGCTAAACGATAAGCTGTACTTGGACCCATCAATGACTCATCCGCCATAATGGCAATATCAAAACGACGAGTTAAACGCTCCATGGCATCAATATTGTCAATCGCACATGGCTGTTCAATTAGATCCACACCACCATCTTGCAGAAGTTGAATACCTTTGATCGCTTCTAACTCAGACCAAGCACGGTTCACATCGACACGGATAGAAATATCAGCACCTAACGCTTTTTTGATGGTGA
>NZ_JBWYIU010000038.1:0-434 GCF_056783995.1 Acinetobacter sp. ANC_7588
CCTGTCCGTGCGGATGACTTAGGTGCAGTGCCATTAAAAGCGTTAATGGAACGTAACCCTTCTGTGGATTGGAATGTCGTCGATGACGTTTTATTTGGCTGTGCCAACCAAGCCGGTGAAGATAATCGTAACGTCGGTCGTATGTCGGCGCTTTTAGCAGGTATCCCTTATACAGTACCTGCAACCACAGTCAACCGTTTATGTGGTTCATCACTCGATACCGTAGCAATGGCCGCGCGTGCCATTAAAGCTGGTGAGGCTGACGTGATTGTGGCAGGTGGTGTTGAATCCATGTCACGTGCCCCATTTGTGATGGGTAAATCTGAGAGTGCATTTGGTCGTAGTCAAAAGATTGAAGACACCACCATGGGCTGGCGTTTTATCAACCCGAAGCTTAAAGAAATGTATGGTGTTGAAACCATGCCGCAAACGGC
>NZ_JBWYIU010000039.1:0-430 GCF_056783995.1 Acinetobacter sp. ANC_7588
GTCGTGGTCTAAAAGGTGCGTTCAAACATATTCAATTTGACATTGAATTAGTGAAAGACGTTGAAGGTGCGCCTTCTACTGAAGTTGAACGCCGCCGCGCATCAGCTTAAAAATAATAAAGGGATGGATTTCGCATCCATCCTTTATCTTATTCAACTAAAGAATTTAGACCAATCCAAATCTAATCATTTTGATTTGTTTAAATTTTTGCAAGACCGAAAAGGATATAGATAGCTTTATCTATAAAACGCTATGATTGATAAATCTCAAAAGACTTTAACCGAAGCCCTCTCCCAAATTAAAGACGGTTCAACCATTATGATTGGTGGGTTTGGTACTGCAGGTCAGCCTGCTGAACTCATCGATGGCTTAATTGAACTCGGTATTAAAGACTTAGTGATCGTCAACAACAACGCAGGTAATGGTGATT
>NZ_JBWYIU010000040.1:0-426 GCF_056783995.1 Acinetobacter sp. ANC_7588
AAACGTCATCGACGACATTCCAATCCACAGAAGGGTTACGTTCCATTAACGCTTTTAATGGCACTGCACCTAAGTCATCCGCACGGACAGGCGCTAAACCACCGGCATAACGACCAAAAGGCGTACGGATGGCATCAATGATGTATGCGTTTTTCATTTATTTATGTCCTAAATCTTTGAATCCCTCCCGACCTCCCTTTGAAAAAGGGAGGAGTCCACCCGCTTAAATTAATTGGATGGATAGTCCCTCCTTTAATAAAGGAGGGATTTAGGGAGGATTGATAAATTAGCCTTGAGTCGCATCAATGAGTTTGGCACCCGTCATCGATTGAAGTTCTTCAAAAGATAAGCCTTCAACTTTCTCAATCACTTTCATGCCTTCAGGTGTTACATCAATCACACAAAGGTCAGTATAGATACGATCTA
>NZ_JBWYIU010000041.1:0-422 GCF_056783995.1 Acinetobacter sp. ANC_7588
AAACGTCATCGACGACATTCCAATCCACAGAAGGGTTACGTTCCATTAACGCTTTTAATGGCACTGCACCTAAGTCATCCGCACGGACAGGGGCTAAACCACCGGCATAACGACCAAAAGGCGTACGGATGGCATCAATGATGTATGCGTTTTTCATAGTGTAAGATCCTAAAACCAGTCTTAAGCCTGAGTGGCATCAATGAGTTTGGCACCCGTCATCGATTGAAGCTCTTCAAAAGATAAGCCTTCAACTTTCTCAATCACTTTCATGCCTTCAGGTGTTACATCAATCACACAAAGGTCAGTATAGATACGATCTACACACTTTAAGCCTGTCGCAGGATAAGTCAGCTCAGCAACGATTTTCGGTTCGCCTTTTTTAGTGACATGATCGGTGGTAATAAAGACTTTTTTCGCACCCA
>NZ_JBWYIU010000042.1:0-388 GCF_056783995.1 Acinetobacter sp. ANC_7588
CTGTTGGGGTGATGAGGCCATTGGCATTTGCATCGATCAGCGCTTGTTCTGCCGCAGCGTATGCTGCTTCTGCTGCCTCTACTGCTGCTTCGGCATCTGCCAATACTTGTTCGTACTCATCTGCTACGCCATCTTCGTTTTCATCATTTACTGTTGGTAAGGTGATGTCGACTAGATCATCTAAGCGTGCATCCAGTGCGTCTTTGTCTGCTCCTTCTGGAAGTGCATCAACTTTCGCTTGTGCATCTTCTTTAGCAGCAAGTGCATCATCACGTGCTTGAGTCAATGCAGTAAGTTCTGTTGGGGTGATTAAACCATCTGATTCGGCATCTGCTAGTGCTTGCTCTGCCTCTGCATATGCTGCTTCAGCCGCCTCTACTGCCTCTGT
>NZ_JBWYIU010000043.1:0-379 GCF_056783995.1 Acinetobacter sp. ANC_7588
GAGGTTGACACAGTAGCACCTGAATTAACCATCGATGAGCTTAAGCCAACAAACGATACTACACCAACAATCTCAGGTAAGACTGAGCCAGGTGCAACAGTAAAAGTTGAAATCTTAGACAAAGATGGCAACCCTGTAGCAACAGGTGATGCGACTGTAGATCCAGAAGGTAACTGGTCGTATACACCGACTGAAGAATTACCAGAAGGTGAATATACAGTTAAAGCTGAAGCGAAAGATGCGGTGGGTAATACTGCTACTGAAACTGCGGATGGCAAATTAACTGTAGATACAACTGCACCATCTGATACCGATGTAACGATTGATCCAATTGCGGATACAAACGATACAACACCAGAAATCACAGGTACAACTGAAC
>NZ_JBWYIU010000044.1:0-368 GCF_056783995.1 Acinetobacter sp. ANC_7588
TTGTCGGAGACTCAACATTCTGAGAACTACTCCGATGAAAAAATTAAACTATACCCCTGAAATCAAGGAAAGAGCGGTTCAACTTGTTATTGAATCCGAAAAAGATTATCCATCAAATTGGGCTGCAATCACTGCTATTGCTCCCAAGATAGGTTGTACCCCTGAAACACTGCGTGTTTGGCATCAAAAATATTTGGATCAACAAAATCCAGTTAAAGTACAGCATCTTTCAGATCAAGAACGCATAAAACAACTGGAACGTGAAAATAAAGAACTACAACGCGCTAACGAAATTCTACGTAAAGCAGCTGCTTTTTTCGCCTAGGCGGAGCTCGACCGCCCACACAAATAATGGTGGATTTCATCCA
>NZ_JBWYIU010000045.1:0-362 GCF_056783995.1 Acinetobacter sp. ANC_7588
ATACGGCACGATCATTCCAAGCATTTTCATTGCCAATTTTAGCGGCGGTATTACACACAATCACATGACTAAAGCGTTGAGGATGATTGATCGCTAACCATTGACCTGTCAAACCACCCATCGAAATACCACAGAATGCAGCTTTTTCAACATTCAAATGGTCGAGTAAATTCACCACATCTTGACCAAGTTGATCAATGGTATATGGACCTTGAGGCGCGTCCGATGCACCATGACCACGCGTGTCATAACAAATCACATAATGAGAGCTTTTAAAAAACTCAATTTGTGATTGCCACATGCTGAAATTTGTCCCTAAAGAGTTAGAGAAAACAAGAGCAGGCTTGCTTGAATCACCAAAA
>NZ_JBWYIU010000046.1:0-296 GCF_056783995.1 Acinetobacter sp. ANC_7588
CTAGTTGGTTGAGAGCAGTCGTCACCAAACGCGCACCTGATGCACCCAATGGATGACCCAGTGCAATTGCACCACCATTTGGGTTTACACGTGCATCATCGTCGGCTAAACCTAGGTCACGTGTACATGCCAATGCTTGTGCTGCAAACGCTTCATTCAGCTCAATCACATCCATTTGCTCTAGTGTTAACCCTGTTTGAGCCAGTAACTTTTTAATCGCAGGTGCCGGACCAAAGCCCATAATGCGAGGTTCAACCCCAACAGTGGTTGCACCAATCACTTTGGCACGAGGTTTT
>NZ_JBWYIU010000047.1:0-278 GCF_056783995.1 Acinetobacter sp. ANC_7588
GGTTGATCTGCCCATCTGCACTGAGGTGGATGTCTTCGTTACTTTCTACGGCAATTGAACTTGGTGAAGCCAAGAGCATGATCGCTTGTTTAAAAGCCGCGGCTTTGCTTTGGTCTTCGCTCTCTAAGTTCTTGAGATAGCCCTGTAGGTTTTCGAGTAAGCTGAGTGGATCAGTTTGTTGATTTTGTGCCACTTCACTCAAAGCTTTGGCGTTGTTTAAGCTACTTTCGAGTTGTTGTTTGGCTTCGCTTGCATCGAGATGGTTTGCTTTGGCTTGT
>NZ_JBWYIU010000048.1:0-270 GCF_056783995.1 Acinetobacter sp. ANC_7588
TTTCAACGTTAAAATATTCTTTATGAATCTGCTGATCCGCAAATTGATTCACTTTAGCTAAATCAATGACCCAATCCATAAAGCCATTCGGACCACATGTATAGATATGAGATTGAGCATCTAATTGCTTAATATGCTGGTTAAGATATTCGCGATGACTTGAACCTTCTGCTTTAAAGTGGAAGGTTGTAAATGGTGCAAGTGGTCCCTGTTCTACTTCTTCGACGAAAGCACAGCGATCGCGACTACTGCCACAATAATGCAATTCAA
>NZ_JBWYIU010000049.1:0-252 GCF_056783995.1 Acinetobacter sp. ANC_7588
TGGGTGCGAAAAAAGTCTTTATTACCACCGATCATGTCACTAAAAAAGGCGAACCGAAAATCGTTGCTGAGCTGACTTATCCTGCGACAGGTTTGAAATGTGTGGACCGCATTTATACGGACCTTTGTGTGATTGATGTGACGGCAGATGGTATGAAAGTCATTGAGAAAGTTGAAGGCTTATCTTTTGAAGAGCTTCAATCGATGACGGGTGCCAAACTCATTGATGCCACTCAGGCTTAAGACTGGTTTT
>NZ_JBWYIU010000050.1:0-252 GCF_056783995.1 Acinetobacter sp. ANC_7588
TTTGCGCATCATTTGAAGAAAAAGTAGGCATAGAATCCCTCCCGACCTCCCTTGAGAAAAGGGAGGGGGTTTTTAATAGTTAAACACGTTCAATAATTAAAGCGATGCCTTGACCCACACCGATACACATAGAGCACAATGCATATTTGCCACCAGTTGCTTCTAGTTGGTTGAGAGCAGTCGTCACCAAACGCGCACCTGATGCACCCAATGGATGACCCAGTGCAATTGCACCACCATTTGGGTTTACAC
>NZ_JBWYIU010000051.1:0-251 GCF_056783995.1 Acinetobacter sp. ANC_7588
ACGTGTTTCATCAGTATATCTTGCTGACTCTTCTAACTTTGCATTTTCATTAAGTTTAGTCTGAAGGTCTTTCGCCTTCGTCTCAAGCGCAGTTAAATCCGCTTCTGTTGCTAATGAGTCTTCAAACTCTTGTTGTGCATTGGTTTTTAATGCAGCATTTGCAGCGTCTAATTCATCAGATGCTTTTTCAACTTCTTCTTTAGTTACATTTTTCGATGGATCACGACCATCAGCAACGAGTTGTAAAGCTT
>NZ_JBWYIU010000052.1:0-249 GCF_056783995.1 Acinetobacter sp. ANC_7588
CCTCAGGTAATGCTGTCACTTTTGTTTGTGCTTCTGTTTTCGCAGCAAGTGCATCATCACGTGCTTGAGTCAATGCAGTAAGTTCTGTTGGCGTGATGAGGCCATTGGCATTTGCATCGATCAGCGCTTGTTCTGCCGCAGCGTATGCTGCTTCAGCCGCCTCTACTGCTGCTTCGGCATCTGCCAATACTTGTTCGTACTCATCTGCTACGCCATCTTCGTTTTCATCATTTACTGTTGGTAAGGTGA
>NZ_JBWYIU010000053.1:0-221 GCF_056783995.1 Acinetobacter sp. ANC_7588
CTGTTGGGGTGATGAGGCCATTGGCATTTGCATCGATCAGCGCTTGTTCTGCCGCAGCGTATGCTGCTTCTGCTGCCTCTACTGCTGCTTCAGCCGCTGCTAGAGCTTCTCCAATATCATCAACAACACCATCTTCATCTTCGTCATTTACTGTTGGTAAAGTGATATCAACCAGATCATTTAAACGACCTTGTAGCGCATCTTTTTCTGCTTGTACTGCC
>NZ_JBWYIU010000054.1:0-219 GCF_056783995.1 Acinetobacter sp. ANC_7588
ACTCAAATGGCGATACATAACCTAGAGCACTATGTACACGCTTTTTATTGAACCAATCCACCCAGTTTAATGTCGCAAGTTGTACATCTACCAAACCTTGCCAATCTGCTTTTAGATATTCAATCACCTCTGTTTTGTATAAGCCATTCACCGTTTCAGCCAAAGCATTATCGTATGAATCACCAGTCGTACCAACTGATGCTCGTAAATTTGCTGCTT
>NZ_JBWYIU010000055.1:0-213 GCF_056783995.1 Acinetobacter sp. ANC_7588
GTACCCCTGAAACACTGCGTGTTTGGCATCAAAAATATTTGGATCAACAAAATCCAGTTAAAGTACAGCATCTTTCAGATCAAGAACGCATTAAACAACTGGAACGTGAAAATAAAGAACTGCAACGCGCTAACGAAATTCTACGTAAAGCAGCTGCTTTTTTCGCCTAGGCGGAGCTCGACCGCCCACACAAATAATGGTGGATTTCATCCA
>NZ_JBWYIU010000056.1:0-211 GCF_056783995.1 Acinetobacter sp. ANC_7588
ATGATCTGGTTGATATCACTTTACCAGCAGTAAATGATGAAAACGAAGATGGTGTGGATGATGCAGTTGCAGCACTTGAAGAAGCGACAGAAGCAGTAGAGGCGGCTGAAGCAGCATATGCTGAGGCAGAGCAAGCACTAGCAGATGCAGAATCAGATGGTTTAATCACGCCAACAGAACTTGCTGAGCTGACTCAAGCACGTGATGATGC
>NZ_JBWYIU010000057.1:0-210 GCF_056783995.1 Acinetobacter sp. ANC_7588
CTGACTCTTCTAACTTTGCATTTTCATTAAGTTTAGTCTGAAGGTCTTTCGCCTTCGTCTCAAGCGCAAGTAGATCCACTTCAGTTGCTAATGAATCTTCAAACTCTTGTTGTGCATTAGTTTTTAATGCAGCATCTGCAGCGTCTAATTCATCAGTCGCTTTGATCACATCACCTTTGGTAACTGTTTTAGCAGGATCACGACCATCAG